>NZ_JBPWNX010000049.1:0-2982 GCF_054954595.1 Actibacterium sp. D185-2 | reverse complement strand
CACAGACTTCGGATAGTGCACGCCCTTAAACTCGATCACGTCAACCGCCTTTCACCAACTCACTGACAATGCTGACATATTCGGGGTCGCCACGGAACAGGAAACTTTGCGACACTACCCGCCCATGTCATCGTGCCAGGTGGCGGGCTGTCGCCGGATGGCACCCGGTGGATCGCCTGCCACCCGGGATTCTTCCTGTCGGTGAAGGTCTTGTCGAGGCTGTTTCGGCGTCTGTTTCTCGAAGGGCTGGCCAGATTGCACAAAGCCGGGAAGCTGGCGTTCTTCGGCGATCTGTCGGAACTGGCCGACCCCGACAAATTTGCCGCCCATCTCGCGCCGCTGCGCAAGGCCGACTGGGTCGTCTATGCCAAACCGCCCTTCGGCGGACCGGAGGCGGTGTTGGCCTATCTCAGCCGATACACCCACCGCGTCGCGATCTCGAACCACCGCCTCGTCAGCGCGGATGCCGGCACCGTGGCCTTCCGGTGGAAGGATTACCGGATCAAGCGCGGAGACCGGATGAAGGTCATGCGCCTGCCCACGTCCGAGTTCATCCGCCGGTTCCTCACCCATGTCCTGCCGTCCGGCTTCCACCGCATTCGCCACGCAGGCTTCCTGGCCAATGGTATCCGCCGCGACAGGATCGAGAAGATCAGATGTCTGATCGATACGGAGCCAAGGCGGGTTCGGACGACCGGCGAAGAAGATCCTGCCGATGCGTACCAGCGAGACCCGTGCAAGACATGCCTGAAATGCGGTGGCGCGATGATCGTCATCGAAACCTTTCCCCGCGGCCAGACCCCGAGATCCCGCGCGCCGCCATGGGAGGATGCCGCATGATCCATCCATCACACCCGGCCCTGCGATCCCGAGGCGTCGGCTCCGTCAGTGCGGCCATCCCACTGAAACCTCCACTGCAACGGGCTCAGAACGGCGAAACTAGGCACCGAGCGACGCCATCGGCCCGCGGAAATCGACGGGCCGACCGTCCCAGACGAAAAGGCCCCGAAGATCGACGCATCGACTGCCCAAGCCCTAAGACACAATCCCCATAGCACCGAAATCCGCCCGCGCTTTCCTCCTTGTCAGGTTTATCGCCGCTGAATGGCGCGCATCCAGCAGCCACAAACCTTAGACAAAGCGCCGTTTCGCTGCTCTTACTCCAATGACTGCTATTTGGTTTTTCGTTCTGCGGCCTACCCCGTGAATTTGCCAACGGGATCAAGCAGGCAAAGCAACTGGATGCGGGAGAGGCAACGCAGAGAGCGCAACGATATGCGATCAGATCTTGGCTATTGTTTGATACTTGATCGTTCATCGCAACGTGATGAGCCGTAAGCCCATACCGCCGAGCTGGACAGCAAATGGAGTAAAGGTCGACAACGCGAGCAGAGTCCACAGCGCAAGCCAAATCAGAAGTTGGGGTCGTAGGGTTTTCGGCTGGAAATTGGTGATCTGTACCCACCAGATGGTATACGTTCACACTAGGGCCTGTGGACATTCGGGATTCCCATTCGGCCTGATTTCTGATTCAAACTTCCAAAATGGAGGTTTGAATGAACGAGCAACGGTTTGTGGTGTCGGACATCTTGTGGCAGCGGCTTGAGCCACATCTTCCGGGTAAGGTCAGCGATGCCGGGGTCACTGCAAGGGACAATCGGATGTTTCTGGAAGCGGTCTTCTGGCGGGTGCGCACCGGGTCGCCGTGGCGCGACCTGCCGCCTGCCCTTGGTCACTGGAACAGCCAGTTCCGGCGGTTTCGCCGGTGGGCCAAGGCCGGAGTATTCGAGAGTCTTTTCAAAGCTATGAGCGAAGACGTCGACCTTGAATACGCGCTTACTGATGGAACCATCGTTCAGGTCCACCAAAAGGCAACCGGCGCAAAAGGGGGACTCAACATCAGGCCATTGGGCGCTCGCGCGGCGGATTAACAACTAAAATCGTGGCATTGGTGGATGCGCTCGGCAATCTGGTGCGCTTCCTGCTGCTGCCGGGACAAGCGCATGATATGAAAGGTGTCGCGCCGTTGATTAGGGGCGTTTCTTTTGACGCGCTGCTCGCGGACAAGGCGTTTGACGCGGACTGGCTGTTACAAGACCTCGACCAGCGCGGTGCAACCGCCGTGATCCCGCCCAAAGCCAACCGCAAAATCCAGCGCGATTATGACGTGGAAGTCTACAAGTGGCGGCATCTGGTGGAAAATTACTTCGCAAAGATCAAAGAGTTCAGAGGGATAGCCACAAGATACGACAAAACCGATTGTAGCTACGCAGCGTGTTGGAACCTCGTAGCAGCACTCATAGCCTCAAGATGATTGTCCACAGGCCCTAATACCCTCTAAGAGCAACGCTCAATTTTCTACAGCCATCTGATGGGCTACTTCGATCCGCCACCAAGCTAGTAAATACGTTCCGTGCTCTTCCAGATTCAGAATAGCCCATAATTCCGACGAAAGCCCTTGTACGAGCGATGTCGATAGCATCGAGATCGACCTCAAACATAAATATTTTAGGCGTGGCATCTAAAGACATATAAGTAAACTCACCGTTGGTCGTAGCGCCAAACTGCGCGAGTTCATTGTAGCGTTGATCCAAAGGCCACCCTAAGTCAGCACCTTCGAAAACTATACACTCATTTTGTCTGTTGGTCGTTCCACCGGTTTCATCAACAAACGACCCAAAAAATGCAGGCCAGAAATTCCGAAAACGTTGAGGCACACAGCTTTCGCAGTAGTCTCCCGGTGGAAGTGCGAAACACCTATTTCTTTCAAATCCAATGCAAAATATATCGCTTCTACTGTAGGTACTACCTCTGCCGTCTGTGGGCTCAATCGGGCACCCTAAAGCCTGCCTTCGTGCATCTGAATAGCCCCTAGATTTGTAGACGCCTTGCTTGGTAATTTTGGAAGCAAGGAGGACGCTATGTCCGGAGCGAAATTCACAGACGAGTTCAAACGCGATGCGGTCGCCCAGGTCGAGGATC
>NZ_JBPWNX010000048.1:0-3756 GCF_054954595.1 Actibacterium sp. D185-2 | reverse complement strand
GGCCCCATCGGAAGGTTTCTTCGTAGAACCACGCTAAGGAAGAACGAAGCCTGAACATGGCTTACAGCGTGGCATTTCTGATCGCCTTGTAAGCTGTTGATCTGCCTATGCCGAGGTGTTTTGCGGCTTGAGCGACGGATTTACCTGCGCCGACGAGATCTTGGAGGGCTGAGATTGTCTCGGGTTGCAATGGCGGGCGCCCAGGGATGCGGCCATGCTTTCGAGCGTTGATCAGGCCGTCTTTGGTGCGCTCAGAGATCAGGCGGCGCTCGAAATGCGCAATGGCCCCGAAGACATGGAACACGAGCTCTCCGGCGGCGGAAGTCGTATCGATCCGCTCCTCGAGGCTGATCAGATTGATCTCTCTGGCTTTGAGGCCGTCGACGGTTTCCAAGAGTTCCTTGAGCGAGCGCCCCAACCGATCGAGGCGAATGACGGCGAGGGTGTCGTTGGGTCTGGCCTGATCAAGCAAGGCTGTCAAACCGGGCCGGTTGAACGTTTTGCCGGAGATCACGTCTTCGAACACGCGAATAGCGCCGTGTTGTAGCAGCCGATCTTTCTGTCCGGACAAATCTTGGTCGACGGTCGAGACCCTTGCGTATCCGAGGATGTCGCCAGTGCGTGGCATGGTGTCTCCAAAATGGCCGTTTTAGGCCCTGATCGCAGGTGGTTACCCTAATCCCGGATTTGTGCAGGATATCTGTCTTTTTAACAGTCTCTATAATATTGGGCGTCTTCAAACTTGCAACAACGTTTTGAGGACGCCTTATGGCCCGTAGACTTCTTTCCTCCCGCGCGTATGCGGACCTCTTCGGGGTGCCGACAGATTCTGAAGCCTTGATCCGTCACTATCTGCTGAGCGGAGATGACATTGATCTGATCCGTACTCGCCGCCGCGCCGAAAACCACCTTGGCTTTGCGGTGCATATTTGTCTGCTGCGCTACCCTGGTTTGGGGTGGAGCGAAGGCATCATGCCGCCAGATGAACTGATCGCCTGGCTTGCAGAGCAACTTCAGATCGATGCTTGTTCTCTCGGTGAATATGCCGTCAGGCGAAATACGCGGCATGAACACCATGCCCTCGCGATGCGCCATTTGGGTCTGTCCCCTTTCGGATCTGAACATGTGCAGCAGGCGGAGGATATCGCCACGAGGGCGGCCTTTGCGACGGATCATGGCGTGAAGATTGTCGAGACGCTGATTGCGGACCTGCGCAAGCACCGTTTGGCGCTGCCGAGCGTGGACACGCTTGAGCGCCTCGCCTTGAAGGGCCGGGCGCGCGCGCGAAGGGAGGCTGCCGCGGCGCTGTTTGATGCCCTCTCACTGGAGCAGCGTGACCATTTGCAGGCGCTCTTGGTGAATGACCCGTCCGTAGGGCAAACGCGGCTCACGTGGTTGCGCGGCTTTCCGCACTCGACCAGCCCGGCCAGCATGGCCGCGCTTCTGGACCGTTTGAAATATCTGCGATCATTGAATCTGCCGCCAGATCTTGGCCAGGGTCTGCACCCGGACCGGCTGCTCAAGTTCGCGCGCGAGGGTGCTGTAGCGCCCGTGAGCTTGCTGAACGACTTTGGCGAGCGGCGGCGGATCGCAACACTCGCGGCGCAGATGGCGGATTTATCCGTCACGATCACCGATGCGACCATCGCCATGTTCGAGCGACTGACCGGCCAGCTCTTCTCAAGATCCCGCAACCATCAGGAGGAGGTTTGGCGTATGGGGAAGACTCGGGTTGGCAAGCTGATGCAGCTCTTCGGCGCATCCATTGATGCCATGGCCCGCGCACAAGACCTGGGGCAAGACCCCTTTGCTGCGCTGGATGCGGATGTCGGATGGGATACGCTCCTGGGCAAGCGTGACGAAATTGCCAGCTTCGGAGAGCTGGCAACCAGTGACCCGCTTTCTCTGGCGGCCGAGCGCTATGCGTATATGCGCAAGTTCGCCCCTGCCTTTCTGGAGGCCTTCCAATTCAATGCGACCGATGCGGGGGATGATCTCAAGGACGCCATCGCCTTGCTGCGGGATCAGAACCGCACCGGCAAACGCAAGTTGCCCGATGATCTGCCCATGCCGTTTGCCGCCAAGCATTGGCCGTCGCTGATCGTCCAAGGCGGTCAGCCACAACGGCGCGTGTATGAAACCGCTATTGTGTCCACCTTACGAGACCGCCTGCGAGCCGGGGATGTCTGGGTCGACGGCAGTCGTGAGTATCGCCGGTTCGACAGCTACCTGATGCCCCGGGACACGGCTGAAACTGTCATGCGGGATGCAGGTTTCGAGACCGATCCGGACGCGTGGCTGGCTGATCGCCGGAGCATGTTGGCGAAACGTCTTGACCAAGTGGACCGCGCCTTGAAACGCAATGCTCTTATCGGCGTCCGTATCGAGCGTGGGCGGCTGAAAATCACACCACATGATGCGGTGACACCTCCTGCTGCGGTGCGTTTGGAACGGGCCATCGACGCCGTGATGCCGCGTATCCGCATCACAGAGCTGCTTTGGGAGGTGAATGCGCAGACCGGGTTCCTTGATGCCTTCACTGACCTGCGGTCTGGCAAGCAGCACGATGAACCCGCTGCAGTTCTGGCCACGATCTTGGCTGGAGCCACCAATCTCGGCTTGGAGCGGATGGCCCACGCCTCATCGCGTGTCAGCCATGCGCAACTGACCTGGGCGCAGACATGGTACCTTCGGCCCGAGACATTCGCGGATGCCTTGGGCCGCATTGTCGATGCCCATCATGGTCTGCCCTTCGCGCGACACTGGGGCGCGGCTGAGCACAGCTCATCAGATGGCCAGTTCTTCTCTGCCAATCGTGGCAGCGGACTCATCAATGCCAAGTACGGGCCTGACCCCGGCCTGAAAATCTACTCTTTCCTGTCGGGCCAGTACGGATCGTTCCATTCCAGCGTTATCGGCGCGACGGCGGGCGAAGCGCCCTTTGTGCTCGACGGTCTTCTGGGCAATCCGGCCAGTTTTGACCCCCTCGTTCACTACACAGATACCGGCGGCGTGTCGGACCACGTCTTTGCCCTGTTCCATCTGTTGGGGATGACGTTTGCCCCGCGCTTGCGCGACTTTCCCGACCGGCGGTTGGCGTGCTTCGGTGGCGCGAAGGCGTGGCCTACCCTGTCGCCTCTGATCGGGAAGCCTATCAATGAAGAGGTGACCCGGCAGCATTGGGGCGACGTCATGCGACTCGCGGCCAGCATCCGCGACAAGTCTCTGAAACCGTCTGAAATCCTGCGAAAGCTTGGGGCGTACCGCCAGCAAAACAGGCTGTATCTTGCCCTCGGTGAAATCGGTCGGATCGAACGCACACTCTTCATGCTTGACTGGATCGAGAACGCCGATC
The DNA here is from genome assembly GCF_054954595.1 of Actibacterium sp. D185-2. Lineage (NCBI taxonomy): Bacteria > Pseudomonadati > Pseudomonadota > Alphaproteobacteria > Rhodobacterales > Roseobacteraceae > Actibacterium > Actibacterium sp. D185-2. The sequence continues at coordinate 401 of NZ_JBPWNX010000048.1, read as the reverse complement.
TGCGCATGGAATGCCACGCAGGCCTCAACAAGGGCGAAGCGCGGCACTCGCTGGCCAGGGCCGTCTTTGCCCACTCACAAGGGCGCATTCATGATCGTTCTGACGCGGCTCAACAGAAACGGGCCATGGCGCTCAACCTCGTCATCGCCGCCATCACGTTCTGGAACACGATCTACATGGACAAAGCGGCCAGCCACCTCGCACAGGCCAGCCCGCTCTACGACGCCAAGCTGCTTCCGCATACCTCGCCGCTCGGGTGGGAGCACGTCATCCTATCCGGCGACTTCGATTGGCATTCTGGGACCGCTGACCGCAAAATTGCGCGGCCGCTGAACATCAGACCAGCCAGAGACTGGGAAACGTGAAGATGTTCTCTGAAAGTTCCCCCTTAGCGTGGTTCT
>NZ_JBPWNX010000047.1:0-3808 GCF_054954595.1 Actibacterium sp. D185-2 | reverse complement strand
CTCAGGCCGCTCGCAGCCCTTCAGAAGTTCGTCCAGCAGTTCTTTGGAAATCGTCATCGTCCTTGCTCCTCTCAGGAAGCATGGACCAAACCGAAGTTACACAGAAGATCGGACACTCTCTTTTCATCCCAGGTCAGGCGTACGTATCCCGCGGCCCCGTCGCCTCCGCGATATCCGGCGATAGAGCCAGGGCCGCTAGCGCCGATGCTGATGGTCAGCACGGCACCGTAGACCACCTCAATTGAGCCCGTGCGCCGAGTCCCAGCCGAGCCGCCAAACCCGCCCGCACCGGACGAGTCATAGGTTGACGGATTATCTCCTCCCCCTCCGCCACCACCTGCGCCAAAGGATGAGCTGAGCGCCGCGCCGCCGGCAGAATTGACGTTTCCCCCGGCGCCACCAGGACCGTACGCTGTCCCTTCGCCGTTATTTCCAGAACGTGGTGCTTGACCGTTCAAGCCGCCCAAACCACCAGCCGCCGAAACCAGCTGTTCACCTGCTGATGTGATCGTTGTGGCGCCGCCAGAGCCCGCTCTACCTGAGGACGAGCCATCCCCCACACCATGTCCACCTCCGCCGCCACCGCCGATGATTTCGTAATCAACGACAGCTCTCAGAGCGCCACCACGGAATGCAGAAAACGATATTGCACCTCTCGCGGGAATGCCCCGGTTGGGCGCACCGGCGGCAGGGACGCGACCAGCCCCGCGATAGTAAGCACTGAGCGGCAGCCCAGCATTGCCACCAAATTCTGCAGCTATGTTCGAAAAAGACAGCGCCCCGGAAACCGCCACAGCCATGATCAAGGCACCCCAAATGCGGTTATGTCGCCGGACACGATCAGACTTCCGTCTGGATCAAGACGCATCCGTGCTGCACCATCGTAATAGAACCGTAGATTGCCGCTTGCATCAGCCGTGATGGTCCAGTCGCCAACCTGCCCGTATGCAAAGGCACCAAGCCCGAGACTTGATGCGACCGCCTGCGGCGACCCAATCTCGACAATCGTAAATGTGCCATTTCCGTTATCGCGTTTGAGGAAGAGCTTGCCGTCCCGGGTGTTGATTGCAAGTTCGCCAAGGTCGATTTGGACCGTTGTGGGCACCTTGCCGGGAACGGCCGACCTTTTGTTCAAGACCTTGGACGTCATGACGGTCGTCCTGCACTCATGTTCGTGAAATCAACGACTTCCGCGGGAGTTTCATCAACGACCGCTTGTGCGCCCGCCTTCTCGACTTCGTCGCGAACGATTTCCGGGTTGGACACCATTTCCGTACCGGTCTGCTCGCCGGTCACCGCATCGTAGATGGGCCGCTCGACCTCCGCCGGAAGCGGGTCGATCGCCGCCTGCACCACGACAGTCTCCATCACGGGCTCGCCGGTGGTCTCGTCGAAGACGGGCTGGCCCTGTTCGTCAATGACCTGATGCTCGTCCGTGACCTCGGGGCGACCATCCGCCAGCCGATACCGCCCCAGACGGGACAGCGCTTCCCGGTAGGCCGCCAGCAGGTGGTTAAACAAGTTGTGCTCCCCATTCACGAGGTTGTCGGCCTCCCAGCCCAACGCATAGGCTTGGTAGGAAACGTGCCCCAATGCCTGTACAACGGCCGCGAGACGCGGAGTGAGGTCAGCGTGCGGAATCACCCGCAGCAGCTCTACATCGCCCGTCCGTGCGCCCGCCTGCGCCAGCTCCGCCGCGACATGAGCCATGCCCCGCTTGGTCGCCTGACGCACACTCAGGGGCGCGTCGCCCTTCTGGATGAAAACGGTCATGGATCAGACCTCGCGCACGCAGATCACGCCAACGTCCACCGTTGCAGGGGCCACCGCGAAAACCAGCGAGTAGATGAACCCGTCGTATGAGACGGTGTAGTCCTCACCCGTGCCGGGGCGCTTCAGCGCGCCGCCGACATAGGCGAACTTCGGTTTCCACCCACGCTGCAGCGCGAATGTGGTGGTCGCGCCGTCGCCGGAGAACCAGAAGGCCTCCTGCGCGACGCCCGCAGCGACCTTGGCGCGCAAAGCCGCAAGCTCCTCGCGCAGATTCAGCTCCGGCTTGAAAATGTTAACGGTCATGTCGTCATTGCTCCGCGATCAGGCCATTGACCGCCGAGATGGCAGTCGTGACTGGGGTTTCGGTGTTGGCCACACGCAGGAGGCCGTCGAAGGTGGAGCGGCCCGCCGAAGTCCCGACGTGCAGCAAGTCGGTCTTGGGGTCGTGCGCCAGCGCCATGACCGCATCACTGGTACCGTAGAGTGTGCACTGCGCGCCGGGCTGAAACAGCTTGCGCTCGTGCTCGTAGATTTTGGCGATCTGGTCGGCGGTGGGTGCGGTGACCGAAATGCGAAGAAGAGCGAGAGCCCCCCCCCACGCATTCATATGATCCCACCTGTTTCCTACAACGAGCGGGGCGTCTGCGAGGACATTCGTAATGTCACCTGAGAAAGCATACTCACCATTCAGCTTTCCGTTCGTGAAAAGTCGAAGCGTCCCATTCACGTCCCGGACGACGGATTGCATAACCCAAGCGTTTATTGTGGCAGGAACTGTTGCAACCTTCGTGCCGCCGGCGATGATGGTTCCATTGTTGTCGTAGGCAAGGAAACTCAAGAAGCCACTTGCGTCGCTGTATGTGGTGAATTTCCCAGAATTGCCCGATCCTCTTCGATCGAACTGATACCGAGTTGCAGCGATGGTCTTTTTTTCCCACCAGATCATCGAGAACGGGCCGATGCCGAAATCGAGGGCCGAGTTATACGGCTGCTCAAGGAAGTTACTAGTGGCAGGATCACCAGTCGCCGAGAACCCAGAATACCCCACCAACTCCGCACCGTCGGCCACAGGGGTTCTGGTCAAAGTGCCGTTGACGATAAGGCTGCGATTGTGCACCGAGCGGTCCGGGTCTGCGCGTTGAATGGAAATGTTGTCGACCGATCCGACAAAGGTTGATGAACCGTTGATGTAGAGTGTCGTCGTCGTGGAAGTGACTGTGAACGTATAAACGTAATGCCCAATAGCGCCAACAGAAGGGACGATAGTCGCGCCAAGGTAGATGTAGATCGATCCTGATGTTTGCGCGGTTATGTCGAACTCAATCACATACGTTCCAGGCGACAAAACCTTTGTTTGGGAAAGCGCCGTCGTTGCAGTCTGGGCTCCATCGCAAAAAGCAACACCGCCGCTTATTGTCCAACCAGTGCCTTTCGCCCAATCAGCATCCGTATCAAACCCGCCATTTGTAACCAGCTCTCCGCTTGCAGCCAGCGAAGTCGCATCGGTATTCGCGAGTAAGGCGCTCTTTACATCACCGGGCAACCATCCTGATGCATATTCCGACGCTATAACCGCTGACATTTGTTGCCAGCGGTTTGCGGTTGAGGCCCCTTGCAGGTTGGTGAGCTTTTCATCCTTGTTGAAAAGAACGAGGCCGTTATTCGCGCCAGCGACAAGGTGCTCATTAGTATCCGCGAAACGCTGACCAAACCATGTCACACCACCGCCATGCTGGAAGCCCCAGAGATATGGACCGGTAATGAATTCTGCATCTGGGATGTCGAATAGCCCAATCCAGTTGTTATAGCGCGAGGTGGTCCAGATCTTTTTTATCCCGCCAACATCGACAAAGGAAACCTGCGAAGGCGCGCTGACATAGTTGACCAGATCGACCACGGACCCGTCATTACGGATGACCTGCTCCCCGAAACTTCCCTCGTTCTGATGTAGAGTTTGCTCAACCTTTTGAAGGAGCAAACGAATGCGAAAGAGCCGTTTCACCGAGGCGCAGATCATCGGGATGATCAAGGAACA
>NZ_JBPWNX010000046.1:0-3816 GCF_054954595.1 Actibacterium sp. D185-2 | reverse complement strand
CTCAGGCCGCTCGCAGCCCTTCAGAAGTTCGTCCAGCAGTTCTTTGGAAATCGTCATCGTCCTTGCTCCTCTCAGGAAGCATGGACCAAACCGAAGTTACACAGAAGATCGGACACTCTCTCATGGTCATGACCGACAAGGAAAAACCCGGGCTGGTGCCGAAATGGGTGGCGTCGCTTGCGCTGTTCTCGGGTCTGTCGTTCCTGCCGCTGACCTTCCTGCCCTACTTCAAGACAGGCATCTTCGCACTGAACGGCTACTGGTCCTTCCATGTCGCCTTTATCAGCTATGGCCTGTTCACCTTCGCCTTCGGTCCGTACATGGTGAAGGACATCAAGCGCGTGCGCATCCCTGCGGTTCCGGGCATTGGCCAGGCCATCAGTCGCGGTCAGAAATGACGATGGCTGACGACGCTTTTGCGGTGTTCACGCTTTCCGCCCCTCCCGCCACATCCGGCGGGAGGGGCGATCACGTTGCGCTGAACCCTAACGATATGGCGGCGCGGGGCTGGAGGGACGGCGATTACGTGATGGTCACAGCGGTGGCGCGGGCGGCTGGCCGCCTTGTGGCGCATAAGGACATCGCGCGGGGACATCTTGCCCTCGCTCCGATGCTTGGCGCGGCGACCGGCGCGGCGACTGGCGCAGGAACGAGCGCAGTAACTATCGAAGCGGCGCAGCCGACACCTGCCACGCGCATCGTGTTTGGCGTCGTGGACCGTGAACCCTCGGCAAAGGGCGGCGCTTTGGCGCGCTTCTTTGGTACCGAAGACGGCGCTACGTCCCGGCCCATACCTGTTCCCGACATGCACACGCTCAATGAGCGTGTGCTGATGCGCGGCTCCCTGATCGAGCAGGACGGCGCGTGTCTGCGTGTGGTCGAAACCGTGCCGTCCGGGCCGGTCCTGGTCGATCGGGAGACGTCGATTTCCATGGTCGATCCCCGCAACAGGCGGGTGTCCTATCAGGATGTCGGCGGCCTCTCCACCGAGATCGCCCGTATCCGCGAGATGGTCGAACTGCCCCTGCGGCGCCCCGAAATCTTCGCGCAGCTTGGCGTCGAGGCGCCGCGCGGGTTGCTGCTCTATGGTCCCCCGGGCTGCGGCAAGACCCTGATCGCCCGCGCCATCGCCCAACAGACCGATGCCTTCTTCCTGTCGATCAACGGCCCCGAAGTCATCCAGAAACATTATGGCGAGTCCGAGGAGGTCTTGCGAAAAGTCTTTGAAGAGGCACAGAAACACCCCGCCACCATCCTGTTCATCGACGAGATCGATGCCCTTGTTCCGAACCGGGAAACGGTGCTGGGAGAGGTCGAAAAGCGGGTCGTGGGCCAGCTTCTCGCGCTGATGGATGGCGTGACCTCGCGCGGCAAGGTGGTGGTCATGGCCGCGACCAACCTGCCCAATGCGGTCGATCCGGCGCTGCGGCGGCCGGGCCGCTTTGACCGCGAGATTTCGATCAACCCGCCGACCAAGGCGGGACGGCGTGAAATCCTCGACATCCACACGCGGTTCATGCCCCTGTCTGCCGATGTGGATCTGGAGCGGGTGGCCGCCGTGACGCATGGCTTTCTGGGGGCCGATCTGGCCGCGCTTTGCCGGGAGGCGGGCATGGCCAGCGCGCGCGACAGTCAGAGGGGCGATACGCGCGCGCCGCTTTTTGTCACGATGGCGCATTTTCAGGACGCGCTGGCAAGTTTTCACCTGTCCACCATCCGCGAACTCTCAACGGATATCGCGGAGACCCAATGGGACGATATCGGGGGGCTGGCGGAGGAAAAGCACCTGCTGCAACAGGCGATCGACTGGCCGCTGCTCTACAGCGCCCGGTTCAGACATGCTGACGCCCATGCGCCCAAGGGCATTCTGCTGACCGGCGGATCGGGAACGGGCAAGACGTTGCTGGCGCAGGCGGTCGGCACGACGACGGAGGTGAATTTCATCGTCGCGCGCGGCCCCGAGCTTCTGTCCAAATGGGTGGGCGAATCCGAACGCGGCATCCGCGACGTGTTCCGCCGCGCCCGCCAGTCGGCGCCCTCGATCCTCTTTTTCGACGAACTCGACGCGATTGCGCCGACCCGCGGCAAGAGCACCGGCGATGGCCAGATCGGCGATCGTATGGTCGGTCAGTTCCTGCTTGAACTCGACGCGATTGATGGCAGCTCCGGGGTCGTCGTCCTGGCCGCCACCAACCGGCCCGATATCATCGACCAGGCGTTGCTGAGGCCGGGACGGTTCGATCTTGTCATCGACCTGCCGGAGCCTGACCGGGACGCACGTCTTGCCATTCTCAAGGTGCACTGCCAAAACGCTCCCCTTGACGGGGATGTCGATCTCGCCCGCATCGCCGAGGCGGCCCAGGGCCTCAACGGCGCGGATCTGGCGGCGCTCTGCCAGAGGGCCAAGATGCAGGCGATAGCGGCGTCGATCGAGGCTCAGCAGGGCCAGGATTTCGCACCCTTCCCGATTTCGGCCGCCCATTTCGACGCGGCGTTGAAGGCGGTCAGACACAGCAAGCATCCGGGTGAAAACAAAAGATGAGAGACCAGTGCATGGGCGGCGATCCGGTGACTGGCCCACCGCCCGTGACAAACCCCGCGTCAAACACGGTTTTCACGACATGAAAGAGGCATATTGAATGGAAGTGTTCGTTACACTCGTCGTCCAGCTCGCCATGGGCATCTTTGGCGGCCAAATGATCAGCACCAATCGTAAATGGGAAGACATCAGACAGACGGTCAAAATCACCGCCGGGGGCGCCGGAGGGCTTGTTCTCGGTCAGGTGGTCGGTATGATCGTCGGTAACGAAAACTCGTTTTTCGCGATGCTGGGCGATGCGGGTGGCGGCCTTGCTGGCGGTGCGATCGTCACGGCCATCGTCGTGGCGATCATCAGGAAATTGCGCGGCCGCTGAAATGAGCACGGCGCCGACTCGTCATTTGGCGGGGCGGTCCAACGAAAGCAGGAGACTCACTCATTTCTAGAGCGAAAACTGCGGAAAATTCGGGCGTCGAGGACACCCCCGCAAGCACCAAGGGCGAGGCAGCGGCGGAACGCATTCTGGACGCCGCGTTCCGCTCGATCGCGACGCACGGCTGCGGCGCGGTCACCCTGCGCGGGATCGCCGAGGAGGCCGGCGTCGTGCTCAGCCAGCTCAGCTACTATTACGGCAACAAGGACAGCCTCTTTGCCGCGGTTCTGGGGCGCATGCAGCAGGGCTATATGGAGGGCCTCGACACCCGGATTCGCGGGCATGATACCCTGGCCGGGCGGATCGGCGCGCTTGTCGACTACAATGCTTTTATTCTCGATGACAGCCCCGACACCTACCGGAACTTCCTGGAGTTTTTCAACTTCGCGATGAGCTCGCCGAACTTCCAGGCACAGGTCGCGAATTTCACCTCGGGCGTTGCGGCGATCATCCAAAGTCGTATTGATCATCACGAGCCCGACACCGGGGACGAAGACAGGTTCCCGGTCGCCACGGTCACTCGCTTCATCCTCTCCGCATCATTTGGAATCGCCCTGCAGCACTTCCTGAGCCCGCAGAACGAGGACATCCGCAGAGGCTTCGACATGATCAAGGCAATGGCAAAAAAGCTGACCCAGGAGCAGTAAAATGGACAGAGCAAGCGGCACGGTGTCGGCCAGCACTTCGCGGGCGGGTGGCGTTTCGGTTGCAAATGCGGTCCCTGGGTAATCCCCCCCGAAAGTAAGGGGCTGCATAAGTAGAATTTTCTCGGCAAGATGAACGAGGAGATTTCGAATGAAGACAAGCAGATACACTGAGGCTCAGATTATCGCGATCCTGCGGC
>NZ_JBPWNX010000045.1:0-3847 GCF_054954595.1 Actibacterium sp. D185-2 | reverse complement strand
CAGGCCGCTCGCAGCCCTTCAGAAGTTCGTCCAGCAGTTCTTTGGAAATCGTCATCGTCCTTGCTCCTCTCAGGAAGCATGGACCAAACCGAAGTTACACAGAAGATCGGACACTCTCTGATCCGCTCCCCCGATACCGAGTTGCGCTGGCAGGGCCGGTCCCGCCGCCCACCGCTCGACCCGGTCAATGCGCTGCTCTCCTTCCTCTACACGCTGCTGACCCATGACTGCCGCAGCGCCTGCGAAGCCGTCGGGCTTGACCCCGCCGTCGGGTTTCTGCATCGCGACCGCCCCGGCCGCCCCAGCCTCGCGCTTGACCTGATGGAAGAGTTGCGCGCGCCGCTGGCTGACAGGCTCACGCTCTCGCTGCTCAATCGCCGCCAGTTGCGCGCGGGTGATTTCCGACAGATGGAGGGCGGCGCCGTGCTGCTTTCGGATGACGCCCGCCGCACCTTGCTGACTGCCTGGCAAGAACGTAAAAAAGAAGAGCGTCTGCACCCTTTTCTTCAGGAAAAAGCGCCCTTCGGCCTTGTGCCCTACCTTCAGGCGCAGATGCTCGCCCGCCATCTGCGCGGAGATATCGACGCCTATCCGCCATGGTTCTGGAGTTGAAAAATGCTCGTCCTGGTCACCTATGATGTGAACACCCTCGAACAGGGCGGCAAGAAGCGCTTACGTCAGGTCGCGCGCGCCTGTCTGGATTACGGCCAACGGGTACAGTATTCGGTGTTCGAGATTGAGGTTGACCCGGCACAGTGGACAAAACTAAAGGCGCGGCTGGAAGGCATAATCCGACCCGAGCTGGACAGCCTGCGCTACTACTATCTCGGTGCGAACTGGACACGCAGGATAGAGCATGTCGGCGCCAAGCCTGCGACCGATCTGAACGGCCCGCTGATTGTCTGAAGCCGGATTGCGAACCGTAAGCGTGTATCGACTGCGGCGGGGGTTCGCACTCGACCTAAGCACTTTATTTTTGAAGATTTCTCCTGACCCGGCGTTCTCAAGGCCCTCCTGCACTTCGGATCGCCGGGCAGTTCGCATATTCTAAAAGATTTACGCCGCGTCTACAGCGCTTTATCGATAAGCTGTCGCCCCCTTCACGGGGGCGAGGATCGAAACGTCAATGAGGTCGAGGATGATACTGTCGACGTGTCGTCGCCCCCTTCACGGGGGCGAGGATCGAAACCTGAAAGCCGACAGAAACTCCGGCTCAAGGAGAAGTCGCCCCCTTCACGGGGGCGAGGATCGAAACAAAAAGGTAGCGGCAGATATAGTCGCTGCTCATAGTCGCCCCCTTCACGGGGGCGAGGATCGAAACATATGAAACGCAATCTTCGCTCTCCCCGGTATCGTCGCCCCCTTCACGGGGGCGAGGATCGAAACAGATAGTCAGCGCGAGTATCGCACGGCTGTAAAGGTCGCCCCCTTCACGGGGGCGAGGATCGAAACTACAAATACGGGGCTTTTTGGGACTGTGATCCCTTGTCGCCCCCTTCACGGGGGCGAGGATCGAAACGCTGATATTGTGAGCGAAAAGGCTGGCCGGTGGGTCGCCCCCTTCACGGGGGCGAGGATCGAAACAGTAGCGCACATAAGACGACCGGCCATAAGAGCGGTCGCCCCCTTCACGGGGGCGAGGATCGAAACTGGGTACTGTGAATCTGTACCTTTTGACTGGCGTCGCCCCCTTCACGGGGGCGAGGATCGAAACACCATATCCAGCAGATCCGTGATGTCGTCGCCCTGTCGCCCCCTTCACGGGGGCGAGGATCGAAACATGGCTGAAGGTCACATCGCCATCGGGTATCTGACCTGCCCCCCGCGTCTCCCTCGTTTATAACGAGAGTTTGCGGGTCTGGTTTTCATAGTTCTGGTCGTCGATTTGGGCAAGCGCGCCGGGCGCGGAGCCCTCAAATTGCTCAAGCGTCCGGCGCGCTTCTGCGGGTGTCTGGTTTCCGAGCGATGAGTGCGGCCTGACATTGTTGTAGTCATATCGCCAAAGGGCCAGCTTGCGCCGGGCATCGTCCAGACTGTCGAACATCTCCTCATTCAAGAGTTCGTCGCGCAGGCTGCCGTTGAATGACTCGATGAAAGCATTCTGCTGCGGCTTGCCAGGATCAATGTAATGCCAGTCCACACCGTTCTCGTTCGTCCATTTCAGGATCGCCCGGCTGGTGAACTCCGTCCCGTTGTCACTGACAATGCTGGCAGGCTTTCCATAGATACGGACAAGGGCATCCAGTTCCCGAGCAACTCGGGCGCCCGAGATGCTGGTGTCGGCCATCAGGCAGAGGTTCTCGCGACAGCAATCATCGTTCACCGCCAGAATGCGGAACCGGCGCGATGTCCCGAACGTGTCAGACAGGAAGTCCAGCGACCAACGCTCGCCCGGCCTTAGTGTCGGATTCAAAACGGGCTGAATGATTTCAGCCTGTTGTGATTCTGTCCGGTTGAAAGCTGAACGGAGATCACGATGGCCTAGACTGAATTCACCCGCGCGCAGCATAAGCGCAATACGAAACGCTATCCAAGCGATTTGACCGATGCGGAATGGAAGATCGTGCAACCCTTCTTGCCCTGCCACAATCGGGTTGGGCGTCCGCGAAAGGTTAAATTGCGGCGGGTCTGGAATGCGATCCAGTATCTTGCCGCCGCCGGGTGCGCATGGTCTCTCCTGCCGAAGGACTTTCCGCCGGCCTCGACCGTGCGTTATTATTTCTATCGCTGGCGCGATGATGGCCTGCTGGCCGAGATCAACCGGGAACTGGTCGCGCAGGCGCGCCTCTCGGCAGGACGCGATGTGCAGCCGACAGCCGGTGTGATCGACAGCCAGAGCGTGAAAACCTCTGAAAACACATCCCTTTCCGGCTACGATGCGGGCAAGCGGATCAAGGGACGCAAGCGCCACATCATCACTGACACCTGCGGAAACCTGATCGCATGCGAGGTCCACACCGCCAATATCCAGGATCGGGATGGCGCGCCCCTGGTCTTCGCAAGGCTGCGCCGCGAGGCCCCGAAACTGCGCCACATGTTCGCGGATGGCGGCTATGCCGGGCCAAAGCTGCGGGGTGCCCTTGTCAGCCTCGGGCGCTGGACGCTGCAGATTGTAAAACGCTCCGACACCGCCAACTGGCTGTAAGCGGTGGTCCCGCCCCACGTTGCGGCTGATGGCTTCGGCTGCCAGGTGATACCCGTCTCATGATGGGGAGTGCGCTTCGCAATGTGCGCGACAAATTCGTTTCTCAGATCATTGGGCGTCGAGTTCTACGCGTCCGGTCATCGGCGATGGACTGATGCCGCCAAGGCTCGCGCTGTGGCAGAGACGCTGGAGCCGGGGGCGACAGTGAATGCGGTCGCCGGTCGGTATGGTATCCGCCCGAACCAACTCTCCGCCTGGCGACGGCTGGCGAAGCTCGACGAGCGACTTACCGAACTCTGAGAGCGCCTTAACCCAATCTGTATTGTGAAAGGCCTGCGGAAGACTGACGATATATCTACCCGCAATCGTTGGCGCGATAGCTCGTGCGTGAGTTCCGCCCTCCGCTTCAATCTCTCTCAAGAACCCTACGACAACCCTGTTGTACAGACCCTGCTGCTGCAGAAGTGCTTGGGGCAGCCCGCCTTCTGACATCAACGAATAAAGATACTGGTGTATCCCAGTTTCAGTTGTGCGGACTTTTCTGAGCCACCACTTCAATCCCCGATCAACCAAAACCACAGCTAGGTCGTGTTGACAAAAGGGATTCACACGGCGGTTCAGGCGTGATTCAAGCTGGTATCTGCGATGGAGACCAGCTTGGCACGAGACCTTATGTCGGACGAGGAATGGGGGTTCTTTGAA
>NZ_JBPWNX010000044.1:0-4125 GCF_054954595.1 Actibacterium sp. D185-2 | reverse complement strand
CCCAAAACCTCGCCCCGCATAGCCCCTCCGCGCATAAGAGACGTCGTTTGCGACGTCGTTATGCACGTGTCTTAGGGCCTCACGCCGAAATCTGGCAGGCGGTGCCAACCGGGCCGTTACGGAGAGCGCCGGCATCATGATGTTGCCGGAAATCGCGCGGACGATAAAGGGTGTTGCGATTATGAACCCTTTGGCCATGAGCACCATCATGAAGAAGGGGATGAGCGCGCCGATATTGGAGGCCCCTTCCGGGTCGCCAAGCTCACCGATCAAGGCTGATGATACCCCAGTGATCGTGGCGAACACGCCGGCCACGACGATGGGGTAGAGCGCAAAGGAAACCAGCGCGGATAACCAGCGCGCGAAATAATCCTTGGTGACCTCGAAGAGGGTCAGGAAAATCATCACCGGGGCGATCCCGATCAGAAGCGCGATCATCAGTCGGGAGGCCACGAGGATGAAGGCGGCCAGTCCGCCGAGGATCGAGAGCAGAAGCACTCCGACGATGTCGAGCATGGCGCCAGCCATCCAGTTCAGCTCGGACCCGGCGGCATTCAGGTAATCGCCGAGCTCGGCGATCAGCCGGTCGAATTCTTCAGCGAAAGTTCCAGAAGGCCCCGGGCTGCCGCCGCCGACGGAGGCCACGAGCGCGCCCGCGATACTGTCGATCCCATAGAGAATGGCAGACGAGAAGGCGTTGAACTGCATCCAATTGGTCGCGAATATCCCGATGAGCCCGATCTTGACCGCGAGCCAGAAGGCCGTGTGCCCATCCATGGCCCGATATTGATAGATCATGTTGATGCCGACGAGGATCACTACCAGCGTTGTCCCCAAAACCAGGAGCGTGCCGACCGTTGCCGCAACCGCACCAAACTGGGTCTCAGCGGCGGTGTCGAGATAGGCCTGGGAGGTTTCAACGAAGTAGGTGACGACGCTCATGGCGGGACTGCTTTACCAATTGCCTGCGGCGTCGCAGATTGCTTTCGCTGCAGGGCGGGCCGCGTTAGCGCGGCGGTTGTAGGCGTCCGAGGCTTGCAGCATTTTCCATCGTTCGTCGCTCGCGTAGCTCTCCCGAAACACCGCCTCGGCCGCGTCCCAGGACGGGAACTGGATTTCGCAATCGCAGCTGCCGGTCTCGACAATCCGCTCGAGGTTCTGGGCGCGGTAGATGTCCTGGACCAGCACGCGCTGATAGGCTTGGCGCAGGGGGATCTCCTGCATCCACACGGGTTCAACGGGCCGGTCCGGACAGACGTCGAAACTGCGATCGAGGGTCGGCACGAGATTGCGCTCGGCGAAGCTGGGTGCCGACGTCAGGCCCAGGACCAGCGCAGTCAGTACGAGGGTACAGCCCGCCTGCCTCATGCCGTGGCTCCGGCGGGTGTGGTCTCACGCTTCAGGAAGACAGTGTGCCCGACATTGGCGAATTCGGAGGAGCTGATCGACACCACCTCCCAGCCTTCCGCACCTTTGGCATTCAGGCTGGCCTGCATGTCGGCAAGGCCGGTTTTGCGGGTCATGGGAAAGGACAGGATATCGTATTCAAAGGTCTTCATGGGGAAGTTCCAATCTCAGTTGCGCCGGGGAGGTAGAATTCGGTGATGCCGCGTTTGCCGTCATGGCGACCGGCCTGGATGATCACGTCGATGGAGTTCTCGATGTACTGGATCATGTCGGCATAGGTCATCGGGATCTCGGTCTTGAGTGCTGCGATCGCGAGGCGCTGCACGGCGAGTTGCGGGGTTTCTGCGTGCAGCGTGGTCATGGAGCCGCCATGGCCGGTGTTGATGGCCTCGAGGAAGGTCATGGCCTCCTTGCCGCGCACCTCGCCCAGGATGATCCGGTCGGGGCGCATGCGCAGCGTGGCGGTGAGAAGCACATCGGCGGTCTGGAATTCCGCGTCGCGATTGGCGATGAGGGTAACGGCATTTGGCTGGGTCGGCAGAAGCTCGGCCGCTTCTTCGATGGTCACAATGCGTTCCTCGGCCGGCACATGAGCGAGGATCTTGCGCGCGGCCACGGTCTTGCCGGTGGAGGTGCCGCCCGAGACGATCATGTTGAGCTTGTTCTCGACGCAGAAGGCGAGCGCATCATCGATCAAACCCGCGGCCACCACTGCGCGCAAGGCGCGCTTTTTTTCGACGCGCAGGTCTTCGAGCTTGCGCTCTTTGCCATAGAGAAAGTCGAGCGCGATACCCTCGAGCGGCAGGCTCGAGAAGAACCGCAGGCTGATCGACATGGCCGAGAGCACGGCGGGCGGGGTGATGACCTGTGCCCGGATCGGGCGACCCTTGTAGGTGATCGATACCGAGACGATGGGGCGGTCCTTGCTCATCGTGGTGTTAGCGGAGGAGGCGATCTGGTTGCCGAGGTCCCTGACCTGAACGGCTGTCAGCCTTTGATCCAGAGGGCGCATGAAATGATCGCCCTGGAATTCGCCCCAGCAGGAGCCGTCGGGGTTGATGCAGATCTCGATGATATCGTCGCGGGCGGCGGCTTCGATCCGGTCGAGGGAGGTTTCGAGATAGCTCAGCGACATGGGCTCAGAATATCTCCAGATCGCGGTCGACCATGACCGTGACGCGGGCGCCCTGGTCGACATAGATGACGGGGCCGATGGAGAGGTAATCGCCTATGACGCTGTCCGTGGCATCTGCCAGATCATCGCCAACGTCTTCGAGAACGTCGGCGGCAGTCTCATCCTGGACTTCGGAGGCGGCGGCACTGGGTGCTGCGGAGATCAGCGAGATCAGGGCGGCCGACCCGAAACGCTCGGCGAAGCGTGTGTCCACGAAACCGGTGACGCCAGAACGGCCCAGTTCATCACCTCCGAAGGAGCTGATCTGGACGGTCTGGTTGTCGGGCAGGATGATCCGGTCCCAGGCGATCGTGACGCGGCGCTGCGCGATATCGACGCCAGCGCGGTAGCGCCCGATGAGACGCGATCCGCGGGGGATCAAGAGGCGCACGCCATCGACGCTGTAGACATCCTCGGAAATCACGGCACGGGTCTGGCCGGGCAGGGAGCTGTCAAGGGCAGTTTCCATGACGGCCTGGATCATGGTGCCCTGGATGATGGTGTTGGAGGGATTGGCGATCACCTCGGCCTGCGTCACCGTCGAGGGCAGCGCTCCGTTCAGCACGAAATCCGTCACCTCGCCGAAGGTGCGTTCGGTTAGAGCCGTTTCATTCGCTCCTGAGGCACCGCCAAACGCGATGGTGGGCGAGGTGATGCGCCGCTCCTGGAAGGCGCGTTCCTCCGCGGCGCGGCGCTCCAGCTCGGCCATGCGCCGGGCTTCTTCCTCCCGGCGCAGTCGCTCTTGCTCGCGTGCGCGCAGCTCATCTTCCGTGGGGCCCGTTGGCGCGGGTTGGGGTCGGCTGGCCTCGAGTTGGGCCAGTTCCAGATCCATGCGGAGTTGTTCAAGACTTCGATCCCGCGCGGTCAGTTCGTCCTGGAATCGTTGCTGTGCGGCTTCCGAGGCGGCTTGCAGCGCCGCAATCTGAGCGGTCAGCGCGTCGATCGCCTCTGCGGCGGCGGTGTCTTCCTCGACAACTGGTTCAGGGGCGTTGCGCAATTCCTCGATCTGAGCCTGCAGGGCGGTGATCTGCGCCAGAAGCTCGGCATTGGGTTCCACCGGTTCCGGTGCGACCAGAACGAGTTCGGGCTCGGGTGGGGGAAGTGTTTCTATGGCGCCGAAGCCGTCGCCTTCGTTCTGGAACACGTCCGGTGTCGCCGTCGGCAAGGCTTCCTCTTCTTCGGGCTGTGAGAGGAGATAGAGCAGGGCACCACCTGCGCCGATGACGAGGGCCACGATCAGCGCGAGAAGGGGCGACCGGCGCTGCGCCGCTATGGGGGCGCGGGCACTGCCTTTCTCCAGGGCGGCGAGGCGTTTTTCCAGCTCGGTATTCTCGGTATTGCTCATGAGGCGGCCTCCGCGGGCGGGATCGCCTCGATGCAGACCACCTCTTCGCCAAGTCGCAGGACCCATTGGCGGTTCACTCCGCTGACGCGGATCACGCCGTCTTCAGGAGTTTGCGTGTTGACCGTGCGCTCGCGGCCGCCCGCGTAGCGGAAGATCGCGGGCACAGGCGCGTTTCTTGGAAACGCGAAATACGTGAACG
>NZ_JBPWNX010000043.1:0-4628 GCF_054954595.1 Actibacterium sp. D185-2 | reverse complement strand
GTGGAAGCGCGCCGTGCGCGAATGGCACGCTGTCAGAAGTCAACTTGCCATCATGTTCGAAGACCGCTTCCCCATGGCGTAAGAAAGCGCGTCAGGGCACAAAATTTCACACAGTCTCTGTGATGTGGGTATCGACGAAGCTGTTAGAGAAGCCATAACCATCATGGGCTACCCTCGCTGGAAGCAGATGTGTGAGGCGGCAGTCCGTGCAAACAGCAATGATGGCCTTCAGTCGATTGCTACCGTTGAAACACGTCCAGATTCTGAAGATCAATGAAACGAACTAAAGACTTCTTTTTTAGTGAAAGGACTCC
Organism: Actibacterium sp. D185-2; assembly: GCF_054954595.1. NCBI lineage: Bacteria > Pseudomonadati > Pseudomonadota > Alphaproteobacteria > Rhodobacterales > Roseobacteraceae > Actibacterium > Actibacterium sp. D185-2. The sequence goes on along the minus strand of NZ_JBPWNX010000043.1, from coordinate 4,314 downwards.
GCGCTGGCAGATATTGCTAGGCGGAGCTTTCGTCATAGCTGCAACGTTCCTTCAGAGTCATTACTTTTATCAGCGCACGCTTCACGACTCAACGATTGAGCGACAACAGCAGCGCGTTGAGTCGAAGGTCGTGGAAATTCAACAGCACTCGATTGATTTTCAGACTTTTGCCAATGCTTACGTTACCGCCGTCTTAGATGGTGCTGAGGATGCATCAGAACGGCGCGATGCTCTAATTGCAAACATCCTAGCTCAAGATGCTGCGGTTGATGTATCTCGCAACCTTCTCGGCCCTGCAGTCGAACCCCAAATTGCAGCATATCGCGCGGAACTACGTAATATGAAAACAGCGGTAGAGCAGGTTTCGGATGTTGTTTCAATGGGCGCCTTTTGGTCTTCAGCATCTGATCTTCTCGTAGCGAGAAATCGACTTCTTAGCGCGCTTGAAGAGCATTACAGGGATGTTGGGCTAATGTAATATTGGTGCACCACCGGTGCGCCTATTCGGGCGCAAGCAAACGTAGATCACCCAAGAAGCTCTCAAGCGTCACAATATCCGCTCGGATACTGGCTGGAAACTTTGCAATCAGGGGCTCGGGCACCACAAGCTGAACATTGGCCTGCGTCATCTCGCGGAACTGAGCCTCGGACACGCCCTCCTGCAAGGTCAGGAGGTGTTTCACCGGAATCCGATCTGCTTCGTTTATCACCTGTCGCCAACGGTCGCGACATGTGGTCTTGGTGGCAAGCATCCGAAGCCGGGCCGCTGGAAAGCTCGGATCACGATAGGCGGCCTGCGTGGGGAATAGAAAATCCGGGCGCCTGCCGGGTTCCGACTGTGGTCCGTGCTGGAAATCCACGCCCTCGCGGAATCTCTCCTCGATCAGGATTTCCCTCGCGTGAAGTTCAAGCGAGCGGCCAGAGCGAGCCTTGCGCCGTTGCAGAACGGTTTGTGCCCGGGCAATAAAGCCGTCCAAGGTCGTGAACCCGACACGGATTGCAGGAAGCTCTATCGCCTCCTCCACACTGCGAAAGATTTCAAACTCACATTCACGGCGGCGCAGAAGGCGCTTGTCGGGGGTGGTGCCGTGTTCGGGCCGAAGCTCGACTGTCTTGCGCACGATCTCGGCCCCGGTCGGGAACTGCGCGAGCCATGCAGGCGGAATTTCGGCCGGTTCAAGCCAGCAACTCGCACGCCCGGCGGCATAGGGCGGAAAGAGTCCAGGTTGCTCGGGCGACCACATGAGAAACCGCCCGGGCTCAATCGGTCCGAACCGCTCCTCGGCAATATCCTCCTCGGTCTCGTGGCGGCACACCCAGACATGGCAGCTTGTTGCGGCACCGTTCTCGTCCAGAGGGAAGGCGAAGACCGCCAGTGCGCCGGTGCTTTCCGGGTCCAGAAGCGCCGAAGCGCCGCCCCCAAAATTTGTCAGCCGAGTTTCGTCGCGGCCGTTCGGCTTCCCTTCGTGACGCTTCGAGTTGTAGTAGATCACCCGCACTTCCCTTGCGTCCATGTGGGAGTCGACGGCCAGTTCAAAGCGGTGATCGGGGTTCTTCTCGTCCGTCCGGTTGATCATCGGAAAGATGCGAAACAGGAAGTCCTTCGGGATATAGGGGCCTGCCTGATGCGCGCCGTTGGCGAGCGTGTCATTGCCCGAAAGGCGCTTAACGAACAGCGCCACCCCGGGCGCGCAGAATACCCCGAGCCAATCCGTTAAATCAGAAACTGCCATTCGCCCCTCCCGCAATCGTTTCTTGTATCGGGCCATTGGCCAGCCAATTCGCTGCCCGGTTAAGCACCTCGTCCACCGGCAACCGCTCGCGTCCCTTGAGGGCACATTCCCAGATTGACAGGACCCGCCACCCATCGGCAAGAAGGGCGGCCTCGGCGGACTCGTCCCGGGCGCGGTTGCCCTCTATCTTCGCCTCCCAGAACTCACGTCGCGTGGCGGGCAGCCGGAACAGATGGCAGCCGTGCCCGTGCCAGAAGCAGCCGTGAATAAAGATCACCGCGCGGCGCCCGGGAAACACTAGATCGGGCGAGCCGGGCAACCGGCGGTCGTGCAGCCTGTAGCGGAAGCCGCGGGCATGGAGTCCGCGCCGAAGGATCATCTCGGGTCGCGTGTCCTTGCCCCGGATTCCCGCCATCATCCGGGAGCGGGTCGCGGCGTCCACTACGTCAGCCAACGAGCGGCAACCGGCTTTGCAAGTGCTCTTGGTCCTGCGCCGCCTCGGCCGCGATATAGGGCAGCATGTGCCGCGCCACCGCCTCAATCACGGGCACGGCTACCGAGTTCCCGAATTGCTTGTAGGCCTGCGTATCGGAAACCGGGATGATGAACTTGGATTCGTGGGGCTTGTCGAACCCCATAAGCCGGGCGCATTCGCGAGGGGTCAGGCGGCGCGGGTTGTTCTTCTCGCCTCGGTCAATCAGGATTTCCGAGCCATCCTTATAATAGCGGGCCGAGAGGGTGCGTGCTGCATCTGCCCTGCCCACAAGTCCGAAACCGAACCCGTTCCCGGCGGCACGGTGCTTGGCCGCGTAGTCTTGCAGATACTGCCAGAGGTGATCAGTCAGAATATATTTGTCGCTCACCCGGCCGCTGGCATCGGTGTAATGCTTGTCGGGCGCTTTCTCGGAACCGTCTTCGGGGTGCAGGATCGTCCCGAGCTTCGGGCCATTGAGCGGCGAAGGCACGTCCAGATCGTCAAAAGAAAAATCGCACTCCTCCCGGAATCCGGCGATAAGGATGCGTTCACGGTGCTGAGGAACGTATCCCTTGGCATTGATCACGCGCGGCGTGGGGACATGATAGCCGAGGTCGCGCAGGGTGCGCATGATCACCTTGAAGGTGTTGCCCTTGTCGTGATTCAAGAGGTTCTTCACGTTTTCCAGAAGGAACGCCTTCGGCCGATGCTCAGCAATAATTCGCACTACATCGAAAAATAGCGTCCCCTGCGTTTCGTCCGCAAAACCGTGGGCACGGCCCAGCGCGTTTTTCTTACTTACGCCAGCGATGCTGAACGGCTGGCACGGGAAACCCGCAAGAAGAAGGTCGTGCTGGGGAATGTCCTTCGCCTCGGTCTTGGTAATGTCACCCGAAATCTCGTGATCGTCATGAGGGAAGTTTGCCGCGTAGGTGGTCTTGGCAAAGCGATCCCACTCCGAGGTGAAGACACATTTTCCGCCCAACGGCTCGAATCCCCGACGAATCCCCCCGATCCCCGCGAAGAGGTCAATGAACCGGAAGGCGGGCTTCTCGGGCTCGGTCGAAACGCGCTTTTTCACGAGGTCTTCCAGCACCACAAGCGCCGCTTGTCGGGGCATGGCCTCGCCTCGCTCCCACCGATAAAGGGTTGCGGGCGAATACCCCATGAGAGGCGCCAGTGCCTCCACAGACAGGCCCGCGCGCTCGCGCAGTCGGGAGAAGTCGGAACGGGGTTCATCAAGCATGCGGCGGTCCCTCTAGGTCGATTTTTCTCATTCTTGCTACATTCGACACGCACGGACAAGAACAAAATAGGAATTTCAGCTAGAAGACTGCGCCACACCGGTAAACAAATGATTGCCGGTGCTTCGGGCTGTGGTGGATAGGGCGAAGGGCACGGCGGCAGCCCGATCAGACGGTCCCAAGAGGCGGAGTCACAGGGCTACAGCACCTCGTCCCACTCGTTCACTGCATCGCCCCAATCCTTGCCGGGCAAAGCGTCTATTTCGGGGTCGAGCGCGCGCACGTCCCAAGGGGTGCCGGACTTAACTCGGATCGTCCCGGGCATTAGGGCATCAGCAATGTGGTCGAGCGTGTTCACAGACACACCGACACAGGCGGCGGCCTCGGCTCGGTTGAGCATCCGGCGGAAAGGGAGCGATATAGCTTTCGAGCGTCCTGTCGCAACACCAAGGTGGAAGGATGACCAGTGGTCGCTCGGGTCCTTCCGGGGTGGGGTGCCCCGTCAGGGGGTGCGCGGAGCCCCGGTTCGCGAAAGTTTTTCAGAAGTCCCGAATTTTGACAGAGATTTTTCAGAATCGAGGGGAAATGGGTTCTTGATTCAAAATTTGCTGTGTAGCGGGAAAGACCGGGGCTCCGCGTCCCCCGCATTGCACCCAAGCGGGAAGGACCCGTCACGGGAACGGCGGGAAGCTCGGGAATGCTGGTAAAGCCGGAGAACTCAGCGAACACCACCCAGACAGCGGGGAGTGTCATGAACTCTGTGTATCTGGTTTGGCCCATGCGGGTTTCAGATACGGTCACGCGTTGAAGCGCTCATCGAACATGATAGCGAACTGATTGCGGGCGGCAAACCATTCCCGGA
>NZ_JBPWNX010000042.1:0-4934 GCF_054954595.1 Actibacterium sp. D185-2 | reverse complement strand
TGCCGCAGGATCGCGATAATCTGAGCCTCAGTGTATCTGCTTGTCTTCATTCGAAATCTCCTCGTTCATCTTGCCGAGAAAATTCTACTTATGCAGCCCCTTACTTTCGGGGGGGATTACCCGCGAAATACCGGGTCACGTCTCAGCGGAAATCAACACTCAGAAATCAAACTGCGGACTCTCCCAAAATCTGGAGGAGAGTCGGGTCTCAGGTCAAGCCCAGCCTGGTCGCGCCCAAGCATTGAGGGCGCTTTCCCTGTAAGGGAAATTGACCAAATGTTTCCCAAACCCAGTGCCATTCAGTGCCACTGAGTGCCATTTTGAGGGTTTTTTTGCCCACCTTGGAAAAATTCAAAAACGGGGATTTTCGCCTTGTAACCCCTATGTTTTGTTGGCTATACGCGTCGGCGGAGACGTGGCCGAGTGGTCGAAGGCGCTCCCCTGCTAAGGGAGTAGGCGGGAAACCGTCTCGAGGGTTCGAATCCCTTCGTCTCCGCCACGCGCCCTGTGGGAACGTTTCTCTCGATCCGGCTGCGGCCGGATTTTTCCGTTGTTTTCGAGGGTTATGCGGGCGGGGCTGAGAACTGGCGGAGGCGCCGGGAGGCATGGAAGCGGTCTCTCCGGGCCGATATTCTCCTGACCTGTTGACTGCGCTCTTTTGGTACAGTCCTATAAAACTCTGAAAATTAAACTCTTTTTCGGCCGCTAGAACTGTACCTTTGCGGCGGACGTTCGGCATGCGGGCGCGACCCCGGTCGAAAGCCATAACTGGTATGCAGTGGTTCGTGACCATCGATCATGAACACGCCTACATTTTTCCGCCAACACCCTTGAACTTTTCAACGAACGCAGAGATGCGTTGGAACACATCTCTTTTTTTAGTCAGGTATTGTGGATTGAGTGGGCTCATTTTTGGGAGGATCGAGTTCAACTCTGTGCCGTTTTCGCTCGCGTATTCGCGCTTGATCGACGTCGCGATGTAGCGCTTGGCGGCATCTGCGTTCAATTTTTCATCGGTTATCAGTTCTTCCGCTTCCCGGCGCTGTTCGGCTTGTGCGAAGGCAAAAAATGCCTCAATCACTCCGGCCTTGTCCTCCAGTTTGTCAAGGTCTGTTTGATTGATGAAATCGACGATGAGGCCTTCTTTCGCGCGATTGCCAATACTGGCGCGAATTACACGGCGAACCTCGCCAACGAGCTCTGACTTGCTCTTTGTTTTTTTGTTGTGCTCGAAGATTAGCTCCAGGATGTAATCCAGATTGATTTCCTGGGACTTCAAGAGGTCGACCTCAAACACTACATCATCCCAGTCAATCGTTGACTCAACTTGCTCGGCGCTCGCCTTTTCGCGGCGAAGCCAATCCCGGATGTCATTGTAGATCGAACGGTAGTCCTGGACCTTTCGGTCAACAGGCATCTCGATGTTCTTGAGCTCGTCAACGTCATCATCACTCAGATGATGCCGCTCCTTGAATGCTCTCACCGCTTCATCGTCACTCTCGTCGATCTCCTGAAGCTCTCTTAGGCTCGCGAACTCATCATAATTCTGAAGGATATTCTCGACACGGAGATACTCGCCGAACAGTTTCGCAAAGGCCTTCTTGTCCGTTTCCTTTTCGATGGCGGAGGGGTCCGGGAAACGCTCTTCCAGCTCACGGACGACATCGATAAAGCCTCGCCGCGCCTCGCCTGTCGTCTGGTCCGTAAAACCTTCCATGTATTCTGAGTAGCTCTTCTCCAGAACGACGTTCTTGGTATTGGCGTTGCCAAAGAGTGTGATCGCCTTGACGGTCGCCTCTTCTAGGTCACGGAAGGTAACGATGTTGCCGAAGGACTTGGTCGCATCATAAATGCGGTTGGTGCGGGAGTAGGCTTGTATAAGGCCGTGAAAACGCAGATTCTTGTCCACGAACAGCGTGTTAAGGGTTGGCGCGTCAAAGCCGGTCAGGAACATGCCAACCACGATGAGCAGGTCGACTTCCTTGGACTTTACCCGTTTCGCCAGATCCCGATAATAATTCTGGAAGCCTTTGCTATCGACGCTGAAATTCGTTCGGAAACAGGCATTGTAGTCCGCGATGGCGGCGTTCAGGAATTCCTTGGCGCTGCTGTTCAGCGCCGAAACCTCAAAACTCTCGTCAGGAATGTCGCCAATCGCATCCTGTTCTTCGTTGGCTGCGAACGAAAAGATGGTCGCGATCTTCAATGGCTTGTCGCTACCGTCCTGCAGCGCATTCAGTTTTTCATAATAGAGCTTGGCTGCATCAACGCTGCTCACCGCGAACATGGCGTTGAAGCCCTTATTGTCTCCATAGAGACGATGCGTCTTGCGGCGGAAGTTATCGAGAATGTACTGGGAAATCTCTGCGATTCGTTCGGGGTGCTGAAGAACTTGCCGGTTTTCGGCGGCGGTCAGCTTCTTTTCGTCCTGTTCGGTTTCGATCGCTTTGAACTGCGGGCGCACATCGTTGTAATCGACCTTGAACTTCAGCACCTTCTCGTCGCGGATCGCGTCAGTGATCACATAGGAATGCAGTTCGCTCCCGAACACACTGGCAGTCGTCTCCGCGCCCGAAGCATTTTCCGGAAAGATCGGAGTGCCGGTGAAGCCGAACTGGCAGAATTGTTTGAACTTCCGCTTAAGGTTCTTCTGTGCCTCACCAAACTGGCTGCGATGGCACTCGTCGAAAATGAAGACGACGCGCTGGGTATAGACCGGCAGGTCGCCCTCGCTCTTCATCAGATTGTTGAGCTTCTGGATCGTCGTGACGATGATTTTGTTATCGTCCTTGGAGAGGTTACGCTTCAACCCGGCTGTGCTGTCGGAACCGTTGACGCTGTCAGGCGAGAAGCGCTGATACTCTTTCATCGTCTGGTAATCGAGATCCTTACGGTCGACCACGAAAAAGACCTTGTCGATGAAATCGAGGTCAGTGGCGAGGCGGGCGGCCTTGAAGCTGGTCAGCGTCTTGCCCGAGCCTGTCGTATGCCAGATGTATCCGCCGCTTTCCGGCTTACTAAGCGTCTTACCTTCGAACGAGCTTCTTATCTTTCGTAAGATTCGTTCCGTCGCCGCGATCTGATAGGGGCGCATCACCAGCAGCGTGTCACTGACGTCGAAGACGGAATAGTCCAACAACACCTTCAACAACGTGCGCTTCTCGAAAAAGGTCGCCGTAAAATCCTTCAGGTCCCGGATTAGGTTGTTATCGGCCTGCGCCCAGTTCATCGTGAAGTCGAAACTGTGCTTGTCGCGCTTGGTCGTGTTGGCGAAGTAGCGCGTATCCGTGCCGTTCGAGATCACGAAGATCTGGAGGTACTTGAAGAGCGAACTGTCCGAGTTGAAGCTCTCCTTGCTGTAACGGTGGATCTGGTTGAACGCTTCCCGAATGGCGACGCCGCGCTTTTTCAGCTCGACCTGCACCAGCGGCAGCCCGTTCACCAGAATGGTCACATCGTAGCGGTTCGCATGAGTGCCTGCTTGCTCGAACTGCTTGATGACCTGAACCTTGTTGCGGCAGACATTAGCCTTATCGACCAGATAGATGTTCTGGATACGGCCATCATCGAAGACGAAGTCAAAAATGTAATCGTCGTGGATCTTGCGGGTCTTGTCAGTGGCGCTGTCGCTGGGGCGATCCAGATAGGTCTCAACGAACCGCGCCCACTCCTTCTCAGTGAACTGAACGTTATTGAGCGCTTGCAGCTGTGTACGCACATTCGCCAGCATGGCGCCCGTTGATTTCAGTTCGTCAAGAAACTCATAGCCCTGATTGCGCAGGTCCTGAACAAGCTCGCGCTCCAAGTCGGCCTCAGACTGATAGCTGTCAGCCGCCTCCCAGGTGCGCACGTATTTATCGAGAACGATAAAGCGATTGGTCTCGGCGATCGGGGTCGTCTGCTCAGGCATTTGGGGCGTCCTCCTGCCAATAGCTGTAATTGTTGCGCAGATGATCCAGCAGGAGCTTTACCGTCTGCTTTTCCTGCGGCGAGGGCTCGGCGATGGTCTCACTGGAGAGCGTGCTATGGCTCGTAAACTGAATGATGCGGTTCATGTAAAGTTGCTGGTCGCCCGGCAGCAGCTCTGACCATCGCGGATAGCCCAGAAAGTTCGATGTCTTTTCATAGAGATTTCGCAGCAGGGTGAAGTGATAGCGCTCGATCTTGTCTGCCGCGATTGCCTCTTCCAGCGTCTGCTTGAGGTAAAGGTGATAAGAAAAGCTCTGGTTTGAATCGCCGTTCTTCTCTGTCAGCTCAAACGTCCCATCCTCAAGCCGTTTCAGCATGTAGGAGGTCTTTTTTTTCAGCTCATTGAACAGCACGTTGAAGAAAAGTGGGCTGTGTGTCGTGATAATGAATTTCAGACCGTTCACCGCATCGCTTCTCTTGATCAGGTCCGCAACGTCGACGGCGAGCTGAATGAGGTGGTTCTCATCAAGCGAACTGACCGGGTCATCAATGAAGACATATTCGAGGTCATTGAACTGATCCGTCTCGCGCTCATCGACTTCAGCGACGTTACGGGTGCTGATGACCTGATCCAGCAGGCAATAAAAAACGCTCCAGATGAAGTTGCTTTCTTCACCCTTCGATATTTTGAGACGTTCTGGGTCGGTCTCCGGATCTTGCCCCAGTGTGAAAATCACTTCGGAAAATGCCGGGACGGTAATCTCTTTGTTGTCCTTGTCCCTGGTTTTGTATTCCTCATTGAAGCGGGGCGTAAGGTTCGGCTGGGTGTAACGCTGAAACACGGTGATCACATTGAGGTCGAGCCCGAGATCTTCGAAGGCGGACCTGGTGAACGCATTCGGCTGTGACCTGCTCCCCGAAACTTCCCTCGTTCTGATGTAGAGTTTGCTCAACCTTTTGAAGGAGCAAACGAATGCGAAAGAGCCGTTTCACCGAGGCGCAGATCATCGGGATGATCAAGGAAC
>NZ_JBPWNX010000041.1:0-5057 GCF_054954595.1 Actibacterium sp. D185-2 | reverse complement strand
CCGCTGACGCGGATCACGCCGTCTTCAGGAGTTTGCGTGTTGACCGTGCGCTCGCGGCCGCCCGCGTAGCGGAAGATCGCGGGCACAGGCGCGTTTCTTGGAAACGCGAAATACGTGAACGTCCCGTCATCCCAGATGCGGGTTGGCGTAAACTCGGTCCGCGCGCTGGCACCGTAGTTGTAGTTCGGCGCTTGGGCGGCGATGGCCCGGGTCGGGCGCGCATCGTCCTCCGGATAGCGGAACTGCACCACGTAGAAGGTTGGGCTGCGGACCTCCTGGACGTTGAAGTAGTAGCTGCGGCGGTTGGTATAGACTGTCACATTGGTATGCACCCCGCGCGCCACAGGCTTGATCGCGAAGGCCTGACCGCCCGGGACGCCGTCGATCTCGAAGCCCTCGGTGTCGCCCGCGATGATCGAGCGGATGCTTTCGCCCTCGCCGAACTCGATGGTGGTCACATGGGTGAGCGACACGCTGAGACGGTAGACCTGACCCTCCTGGTAGGTGGCCAAGCGCACTCGGCTGTCGTTGGGACCGCCACGCGGGATGGCTTCGGCAGAGGCGAGGCCCGGCAACAGGGCAATGACAAAAATAAGCGATCTTATAAACAACAACGTCAGTTCTCCAATCTGTCGGAGCGGATGGAATATTCGAGAACGGTGAAGCCGAATGGATTGGTCCAGACCTCATCGATGGAGCGGCGGGTCTCCGGGCGGAACTCGAAGAGAAGCGTCGCAGTAAAGAGGCCGGTCTGGGTGCCGTTAATGGACGTCAGGCGCTTGCGCAGGCGGACCGTCGCGCGGTTGGTTCCGATCCGGTTGATGCTGAGGATTTCCACGTCGAGCCGAGCATTGGGGCCATAGACCGTCGGCGGGTAATTCTCGTTGGCGCTGTTCCAGATCTGGCGCAGCCCGCTCTCGGCAGCTCCGTCCGAGCGGCGCAGGACGCTGCGGATGCGCAGATCGTTGTCGAGCTGGTTATAGACCTCCCGGTCGGTCACATAGCGGAATACCTCCGCCTCAATGATCGCCTGGTTGGCGGTGACGGATGTGGCCCCAACGGACGCCTCGGGCAGGGCAAAACCAGTGGCGGGATCATAGGGGACAACGACGGGGGGCGGGTCGACGTCGAGGATCGAGACAGCCGCGGCACTCAGACAGCCGATGATACCGAAGACAAGGCCCATCAGGCCAAGGCGTTGCCAGAGCCGTTCGCGGCGTAAAGCACCATAGACCAGTTCTTCCTCGATGATTTCTTGTTCAGTCGCCACCCGTCATGCCCCCACGATTAGTCTGCCCGGAGGTCCGGCAAGGTGAAATCCATGAAGCGCTGCTCTTCGGCGATGGTGGCGGCATCGATCACGCCGCCGGTGCCATCGCCCACGGTCTGGATGGCTTCGAGTTGCCACATGGCGACCAGCGCAATGGCGAGCTCCGCGGTCACGCGCGTGTTGAGATCGATGCTTTCCTTGAGTTCGTCCATGTCGTCGATGAGCCCGACAAGGCGGTCTACCCGCTCGAGCGATTGGCCGGCATCCTCATAGCTGTTCTGGGCGGCGGCTGAGACGAGCGCGCCGGTGGTGGCCTGCGTCGCCACGCGGTTGGCCCCGGGATTGCCGCTCGCGGCCATTTCCGAGAGGGTGTCCTCGTCAAAGCCGAGGTCGGCCAGCACCCGGTCCATCTGGGTTTCGATCTCGCCTGCGCCGGAGCCGGACAGGCCGGAGAAATCCCCCGTCTTGATCGCCTCAATCGTGGCGAGGATGTCCCCGAACTCCTGGTCGAGTAGGCCATTGAGTTCGTCTTCCATCTCGGTGCGGATGATTTCTGGAAGCTCGGCGAGGCGGGTGAGGGCCTCGTAGGTTCTTTGCAGCTCCGCGAGTTGGTCCGTGAGAAGGCCGAGCTGTTCGCGGAGCTGCGTCAGCTGCTCGTTCTGCAGGATCTCGTCCTCGATCATCTGCCGGAGCTGCTGGATATTTTGCGTGATGTTCTGGGTGTCGACGACGGGCACGCCTTGCGCGAGGGCAGGGGATAGGGCGTCCAGATGCAGGCCAATCCCAAGCGTTGTGGCCAAGGCCGTCCTCAAGAGCAGATGTCCCATCATTCAATCCCCCTGATCGTAAAATCCATGAACGCGCCTTCGGCCATGCGGGCGCTGGCCTGGGCCAGCTCTTCGGCAGAGAGGACGCGGGTGCGTGCCGCCTGAAGCCGGATGCGGGCGGCCACGAGACGCACGAGTTCGGCGCGTGCATAGGTGTTGAGCGCGACGCTCTCCTGCACATCCTCGGTCTCGGAGATCCGCGTGACGATGTCGGAAATGCGCAGGGCGGCTTGGCGGATCGCGGCTGGTGAGTTGCTGCCATAAAAGGCTGCCCCATGACCCGTGAGCGAGAGGTTGGCATTGGCGAGAAGCGCCGGATCGATCGTGCCAAGCGCATCGATCCCTCCGATACGGCTCAGATAGAGATTGTAGCGTTCAGGGATGACCGACACGTAATGCTGGGTCTCGCGAAAGGGCGGAACGCCGCCATACTCGAAAACCCGGCCGGGTCCGGCGTTATAGGCCGCGAGGGCGTTGATGATGTTGCCATCAAATGTGTTGAGCTGGGTCGCGAGATAGCGCGCGCCGCCATGCACCTGTAGGTAGGGGCTGTCATAATATTCCGGGTTGATGCCGAGATCGCTGGCCGTGCCAGGCATGATCTGTGTGAGACCATAGGCGCCGACGGGAGACCGTGCACCGATGGTGAAACGGCTTTCCTGCCAGATCAGCGCTTGCAGCAGCGCGCGCCATTGGACGGGGGAGAGGCCTGCGCGGCCAACACCCGCAAAGCCGCTGGTTTCCTGGGCGACGCGGATGATGAGCTGCTCGATGTTCTCGACGGCGTCGCCGAACATCTGCGCACCGCCGGGATTGGGGTCGATGTCGGCATTGCCATAGGCCGCCTCGACTGACCGGGCCGGATCCCCGCTGCCGCTTTCCAGCCCCGAGACCATAGCCGGCAAGCCCTGACCGCCGAAGCTGGTCTGGGCATCGAGGATGCGTTGCAGGGTTTCCAGCTGCTCCCGTTCGATCTCGGCAATGAGTTCGCGCACGGCAAGCTTGTCGGCCTGAACGGCCAAGTCAGCCTCGCGATCGCCAGTCTCGACGATGTCACGCGCGGTCAGCCCACTGTCATTGGTCGGCACGCCCTGAGACAAGGCGAGACCGGGCAGCAGGCAAAACGCGAGGATATGAGGCAGGCTAGACTTCAATGTCGCCCTCCGGCGCGCCGAGCGGTGCGAAGTGGCAATCCTGGGCTGTCGCTGCCGTCGAGGCGAGAAAGGAAAAGCAATTAGCCTGCGGCTCCCGATACTGGGTGCAGGAGGCCAGCGCGCCGAGCGCAGCCAAAGCGACAAGAATACGGATCATGAAAGCCTCCAGAAGTCTGGGCGGTCGCGGTAATCGGCGCCGACGAGCGCCTCGCCTTTCTCCATGCCGCCAAGGATGGTGAGATTGGGCCCAAGAGCACTGAGATCGGCATCGACGACGATTGAGCCCTGATCGTCGCGGATCAGTGCGAGGCGGCTGTTGCTGCCCGTGTTGAGAAGGACGTCGAGTTCCTTCTCCGTGAGGTTCAGCATGGCGTAATCCGAGGCACTGGCGCGGATATTGGGCAGCAGGATCTGCGTCGGCACGGCCTCGACGATGGTCTTGCCGGTCCGGGTACGTTCGAGCTGGCTTGCGTATTGCGTCATCATCACCGCGACGGTGTTCTGCTTCCGCGCGGTCACCAGCCAGTTCGAGAGCCGCTCGGCGAAATATGCGTTGTCGAGCGCCTTCCAGGCCTCGTCGATCACGATGATGGTGGGGCGGCGATCCTCGATCTCGCGCTCGACCCGGCGGAAAAGATAGGACAGGACCGCCATCCGTTCCTTGTCGGCCTCGCTGTCGAGAATGCCGGTCAGATCGAAGCCCACGACATCGCCCTTGAGCGAGAACGTGTCCTCGAGGCTCTGCCCGAAGATCCAGCCGTAGCGGCCGTCCTCGGTCCACTCGAGCAGGCGCTGGTGCAGATCGCCGTCATCATCCGTAGACACAAAAAGCGATGCGAAATCCCGCCAGTTCCGCAGGGCCGGATTGGTGGCCTGGGCATTCTGGCGCACGACCTCCTGGATGCGGTTGGTCTGCGCCGGGGTCAGGGGCTTGTCGGCGCGGTAGAGCAGGGTTGTGAGCCAATCCGAGAGCCAGGCGGTGCCGCGCGCATCGGTCTCTGTCCAGAGCGGGTTGAGACCCGTGGGCTGGCCTGCGTTCAGGGAGGCGTAGCGCCCGCCATTGGCGCGTACCGCCATCTCCATGCCAAGACGGTAATCGAAGACGAAGATCCGCGCCCCTGCGCGACGGGCCTGGGTCATCAGAAAGGCTGACAGCACCGATTTGCCGGACCCGGGCCGCCCCATGATCAGGGTATGGCCGCTGGTCGGTTCTTTTTCGGGCGATCCCTGCTCGTGATAGGAAAACCGGTAGGCGCTCTGCTCCGGCGTGGGCAAATATGTGACGACCCGGCCCCAGGGGGTAAGTGCTGCAGGTTTGCCGAGCTGTGTCCGGTGGAAGGCCGCAAAATCCGCGAAGTTGCGGTTGGTGACGGCGCTGGCGCGGACGCGCTTTGGCTGGTTGCCGGGGTGCTGGCTGAGGTAATGCGCCTTGGCCGCGACCCGCTCGCCGATCATTTTCACTCCCTCGGTCGCGGCGGCGTTCACGATCTCCGCGCTGAGGGTTTGCAGCTCTTCGAGCGTTTCGCAGAAGAGTGTGACGACCATATGATGCTCGCCAAAGCTCTGGCGCTTGGCCTCGAGATCATCGGCGGCGATGTCGAGCGCTTCCAGGAGCGATAGGGCCGCGTCCTGGCTGGCCTGCATCTGGCGCTTTTGCCGCTTGATGCGGCCCGCCATGAGGTTCGAATTGATCGGCGTGAAGGAGTGGGTGACGATCATGTCGACCGGCAGGTTCAGCATGTCGAACATCGTGCAGGAGGTGCCTTCGGAATATTCCCCGATGGTGAAACTCTTGCCGTAGCGATG
>NZ_JBPWNX010000040.1:0-2500 GCF_054954595.1 Actibacterium sp. D185-2 | reverse complement strand
TTGAGTTTGTGGGATCAGACCCGAAACCGAGTGATCTAGGCATGACCAGGATGAAGGTTAGGTAACACTAACTGGAGGTCCGAACCCACACCTGTTGAAAAAGGTCGGGATGAGTTGTGCCTAGGGGTGAAAGGCCAATCAAACTCGGAGATAGCTGGTTCTCTGCGAAATCTATTTAGGTAGAGCGTCATCCGAATACCCTCGGGGGTAGAGCACTGGATGGGTAATGGGGCCTTACCGGCTTACTGATCCTAACCAAACTCCGAATACCGAGGAGTACTAGATGGCAGACACACTGTGGGTGCTAACGTCCATGGTGAAGAGGGAAACAACCCTGACCTACAGCTAAGGCCCCTAATTCATGGCTAAGTGGGAAAGCAGGTGGGACGACCAAAACAACCAGGAGGTTGGCTTAGAAGCAGCCATCCTTTAAAGATAGCGTAACAGCTCACTGGTCTAATCAAGTTGTCCTGCGGCGAAGATGTAACGGGGCTCAAGCCATGAGCCGAAGCTTAGGATGCCGCAAGGCATGGTAGCAGAGCGTAGTGTGATAAAACCCATGCCTCTTTTGCGCCTTCGGGTGCACCGGAGGCTCGGGTTTGACTGTGAAGCCGGCCTGTGAGGGATCCGGTGGAGTGATCACTAGTGAGAATGATGACATGAGTAGCGATAAACAGGGTGAGAGACCCTGTCGCCGAAAGTCCAAGGGTTCCTGCTTAAAGCTAATCTGAGCAGGGTAAGCCGACCCCTAAGGCGAGGCCGAAAGGCGTAGTCGATGGGAACCAGGTTAATATTCCTGGGCCACGAGGATGTGACGGATCCCGAAGGTAGTTCAGTCTTATCGGATTGACCGGGCTGCTTAGGGGTTCCTGGAAATAGCCCTCGATGAGATCGTACCCTAAACCGACACAGGTGGACTGGTAGAGAATACCAAGGCGCTTGAGAGAACGATGTTGAAGGAACTCGGCAAAATACCTCCGTAAGTTCGCGAGAAGGAGGCCCCATCAGGACGCAAGTCGTGGTGGGGGGCACAAACTAGGGGGTGGCGACTGTTTACTAAAAACACAGGGCTCTGCGAAGTCGCAAGACGACGTATAGGGTCTGACGCCTGCCCGGTGCCGGAAGGTTAAAAGGAGGGGTGGAAGCTCCGAATTGAAGCCCCGGTAAACGGCGGCCGTAACTATAACGGTCCTAAGGTAGCGAAATTCCTTGTCGGGTAAGTTCCGACCTGCACGAATGGCGTAACGACTTCCCCGCTGTCTCCAACATCGACTCAGCGAAATTGAATTGCCTGTCAAGATGCAGGCTTCCCGCGGTTAGACGGAAAGACCCCGTGCACCTTTACTACAGCTTCACACTGGCATCAGGCCAAGCATGTGCAGGATAGGTGGTAGGCTTCGAAGCAGGGACGCTAGTCCTTGTGGAGCCATCCTTGAGATACCACCCTTGCTTTGCTTGATGTCTAACCGCGGTCCGTTATCCGGATCCGGGACCCTGTGTGGCGGGTAGTTTGACTGGGGCGGTCGCCTCCCAAATCGTAACGGAGGCGCGCGAAGGTTGGCTCAGAGCGGTCGGAAATCGCTCGTTGAGTGCAATGGCAGAAGCCAGCCTGACTGCGAGACTGACAAGTCGAGCAGAGTCGAAAGACGGCCATAGTGATCCGGTGGTCCCGAGTGGAAGGGCCATCGCTCAACGGATAAAAGGTACGCCGGGGATAACAGGCTGATACTGCCCAAGAGTCCATATCGACGGCAGTGTTTGGCACCTCGATGTCGGCTCATCTCATCCTGGGGCTGGAGCAGGTCCCAAGGGTATGGCTGTTCGCCATTTAAAGAGGTACGTGAGCTGGGTTTAGAACGTCGTGAGACAGTTCGGTCCCTATCTGCCGTGGGTGTAGGATACTTGAGAGGAGTTGCCCCTAGTACGAGAGGACCGGGGTGAACGATCCACTGGTGTACCAGTTGTTCCGCCAGGAGCAGTGCTGGGTAGCTATGATCGGAAAGGATAACCGCTGAAGGCATCTAAGCGGGAAGCCCCCCTCAAAACAAGGTATCCCTGAGGGCCGTGGAAGACCACCACGTCGATAGGCCGGAGATGTAAGCGCAGCAATGCGTTCAGTTGACCGGTACTAATTGCCCGATAGGCTTGATTTGATCCAGTAACAGCAAGGCTGACTGATCAGAAGCATACACAAAAACACAGCGTACAAGACTTGGAATATGTTCTTCTCTCGGTTTGGTGGTCATAGCGCGAGCGAAACACCCGATCCCATCCCGAACTCGGCCGTTAAGCGCCGTCGCGCCGATGGTACTGCGTCTTAAGACGTGGGAGAGTAGGTCACCGCCAAACCTAGCGAAGAACATAAAACGTATCTCTCAAACGATGCGCCTCACTGAAGACAACCATCCGTGAGGCAAAATTGGCGCGGGATGGAGCAGCCCGGTAGCTCGTCAGGCTCATAACCTGAAGGTCGTAGGTTCAAATCCTACTCCCGCAACCA
>NZ_JBPWNX010000003.1:0-393613 GCF_054954595.1 Actibacterium sp. D185-2 | reverse complement strand
CCTCAGGCCGCTCGCAGCCCTTCAGAAGTTCGTCCAGCAGTTCTTTGGAAATCGTCATCGTCCTTGCTCCTCTCAGGAAGCATGGACCAAACCGAAGTTACACAGAAGATCGGACACTCTCGATACCAAGAAGGTTTACGGCAACGCCGGTCACGGCGTCCGCCCAGACGTCCTTCCATTGGTTGACGGTTGCGCCCAGATTGGACAGCTCGACCGGCTCCCACAGCGGCAGGATTACCCGGAACTTGTCCAAAGGTGCCGTTTTCAACACCACCCGCAGACCGTCCTTTGTTTGCTTGCGGGGTTCGACCATTTCAATGGTTGCGATAAAGGACTCATCATACTGGTCTTTGTGATGGTTCCGCAGGTATTCCTGAACCTGTTCCAGCGTCGGGGACTCGTCCAAACTCAGCTTGCGCATGATATCGTCATGCTTAAGCACCAACTGCGTTTTGCCGTTGTTGAAGCTGGTATACACCAACGCGAAGAGGCCAAGGTCTTCCAGCTTATCCAAAACATCATCCAGCGATGCACCGGAGTCGATATCCAGCCCAACGGCGTACATGGTCTTGATTGCAGAATCCGTCCGCGCGCCGTCGATTGCATCCGCCAGAACGATAGATGAACCTTCTTTACGCCGGGCAACCGGATGACGGGTCAATCCCCATGTTTCGGTGACAAGTTTTCCGTTCAGTTCAGAACCCTTTTCGGCACCGATCAACCACGCGAGCAAAGGCATTTCAACCCGTGTCCACTTGCCGTCTTGCGTGTTACGGTTGTCGCGCTGGCCCCAGAGTTGCCCCTGCATGAAGACGAACGGCTTCTGCAACAGCGCCTGCATTTCGGGGTGATCTTCGCCATGCAGGTGGGCGTTGTTCATGGTGGCCTGTTTGGGGCCGGATTGTTCTTTGGCAGGTTGTGCCATTCGCAGTATCTCCTATGCAGCCGCCAGACATAGCTCCGCCATCAGAGCCAAATGGCCCTGCAAAAGGTGCTTACTGTCTTGGCTGCGTGATTGGGTTAGATCGGACACGCCATTGGCGTGTTTTACGCAGTGCAGGAACGAAGCCGATTAGACCTCAGTTGCCCCCAACTTACACTCGGCAAGGGAGTGAGTCGAATCATTTCCGCACTTTGGTTTAAGAAAAATTCCTCAAGTCAAGCAAAAAGTATAGCAAGGCGGGAAAATACCAAAAACTGCAGGGCAAGCCACTGGCAATGCTAGAAACTTTTTTCGACCATATGTGCTGTATTCCTTGAATTTCCCAGTAGGGATGTGTATTCTGACTGTGCATTGTGGTTAGATGTACGCAGACAGACATTCGTCCGTCAGGATGATTGCTTAGAGAGGCGGTAGGGTTCGCAGTTCCCTGCCGCCTTTTCTTTTTCAGAACACCAGCCAACCGTCATCCACGCCCGTATGCTGCCCGCCGCCTTTGATCATTTGCGGGTTGATTGCGTCAACTTCGGTTTCCATGGCCCATTGGATGATTGGTTCAGGATCAAAGATGCCAACGGCGTGACAGTGCAGGCGCACCGCCTTTTCAACGTCGCTCTGCGTCTTGCAGACAAAGTTGCCAGCATCGGTGTAGATCATACAAGGCAGACGGCAATAATCGGCCTCACCGCCTGACGTGCGAAAGACGCCAAGGCGGTCAAGACGGTAGTTTGCGTGTTTGGGTTTTGCCATCAATCGGCGTTCCAGTCTTCCAGAAGGGTTGCGGGCAGCGTGACCGGCATTGTCGGTTCGCGGTCTGGCGCATCGGTCCAACGGACTTGGCGTCCATGCGCGCTACGCGCGCGAATACCACAAAGGCGCAATGCCAGATTGACGGTTTCCACATCCAACGCAGCCCGCAAATCGCTGGCATCAACGGTCACGTATTGGACGTCCGCGCGATACAGTTCCTTTGCGGTGAAAGCATCCACGGCGCGTGCCAGTTCGAAAACTTCACCGGGGTATTCGGCGTAAGCTACGGTTTCCGCAAAGGCGTGGCTGGTGTCATCATCCGGCATCCCTCCTGTCGGACGAATGTCTGGCAGCAAGCTTTCAAGCATGGCCAAGTGGATACGTGCTTTTGTCTCGCGGTTAAATTCGAATTGCATTTATCAGGTCCAGTTCATTGTGGTGCCTCCGGTCGGGTCTTGGCGTTAAAGTTGGTCGGGTGGGTGCGCGTCCCAGCCCTGACAAGGATGGACCGGGACGCTAAGGCGGTTTCGGGTTCCGCCTATTCGGTTTGTTCTTTCGCGCGCCGTGCCAACCGGCGTTTTTCGGCGGCGCATTTACAGGCTGTGCAGTAGCGGTCTTTTACCCGGCGAGGTGCGGTGTGACCGTTGCGGCATGGCAGGCCTGTGAAATACCGGTTCAGGCCACGGGCAATCGCTTCCTCTGGCGTGGCGGGCAAACTGTCGTTCACCAGAACGGTTGCTGGAAGATCACTGTAGATCATTGATTGACCCAAGCCGCTGTGCTGCGCGCAGAAGCAACCCACCATCGTCAACGGGCTTTACGGGGCCTTTCTGTGCGGCGCTGGGATCACCCGGCGGCAGGTCATCAAGCCACTTTGAAAGCTTGTCCAGCCCGCCGCTGAGCGTCGTCGCGGTACTTTCAAGCGCCCTCAACCGTGCGTCAATCGTACGGCTGTCCGCGTCTTCCAAGGCAGCCACACCAGCCTTCAGTTCCTCCAATGAGGTTACACAGACATAAGTCAAAGCTTCGATTTGGCTCATGGCTCAATCTCCAAGACGCGGCGGGCCAGCCGTTCCACGTCGCCTTCATCGGCAGCCCGCACCGCGCCCGGATTTTCGACCCGCTGCGATACCCGCGAATGCCGCCCAACGTGCCGAGTCAAGGATTGCCGCAGGGTATTCGCCAGCCGATCAGCGCCATGCGCCTTCGCCACCTTGGACGCTTGAAGCAACGCGGCGGATACTTGGTCCATCAACAGTAGAATGGATTGCGGGTCGGTCGAAACTTCGACGGGCGCGGTAGCAGCGGCCTTTTGCTTCGCCAAGAAGGCCCGGCGTGCCTCAGTACGCTTCGCCATGCGTGAAGCCTGAACGCGCGCCGAGTCTGAACGCTCAGGGCGAGGGCCGGGGCGGCTTTCAATAAAGGCGTCTTGGAAAGTCATCGACTCGAAGACAACAAAGCGGCTGAACGCCTCTTCGTCTTCCCGCGTCATTGGGATTGATCCGTCTTCAAGTACGTTCATTTTCGATCACCCGAATAATGTGCTGGCGCTCTTCCGATGTGACAAAACTGTAATCGCCACCCGGCCCGGTCCAGAGCCAACCGCCGGTTGGGCAGGGTTCGAACATCGAACGCGGGTCCGCGCCGTACCGGCGCAACGTCGTCAAGATGCGTTCAGCTACACCGGTCATCACACTGCCTCGCGAACCGCTGGACGTGCCAGTTCCCGCAAGCGGGCCTCAGCCTGTGCGCCAAAGTGGCGAGAGTGCCGATAGAGGAAGGCAACGGCGGCATCGACCGGATACCCCTTTTCCATCCAGTTGGAACGCCGGGAGCGGATGGATTCAGTCGGGGCCACGGGACGCCCCGCGACCATCAGGAACTTCTGGAATACGTCCAGCGAGTGGTTCACAGATTCCGCCATGTCCGAATTGCTGACGTATTTCATCCGAACGTCTCGCGATACCGCGCCATTTTCATACTGGCAGGCAAGCGTTCCATTTCTGCCAGCGCGCGGGCCTTTTCGTCGGGTGTCATAGGTGCCTTCTGTTCGCCAGTCTTCGGGCCGGGAAGGCGCTGACCAAGCTGGCGGGCGCGTGCCATGCGCTCACCGGGCGAGAGTTTGGACAGTTCGTCTTCCAAAGCCTTGCGGGCCTCTTCGTGGCGGTCGTTCTTGGCGTCGTTTACCGCTTCCATGATTGCCTTTTCTTCTGCGGCCTTCTGGAAGGACTCCAGCGTTCCTTCGGCTTCGTCCATCCAGTTGTCATTGATGCGCTCGCCGGTGAGCACATGCAGCCGTACAGCGCTCAAGGCGTAGCAGTCGTCCAGCGTCATGTTGATACCGCGCTGCGCTGCTTCGGCGATGTAACTGGCCGCGATTTCCTGCGCCTTGAATTTCAGTTCGGTGTTGTTTTCGTCGCTCAGCATTTTCTTGAACGACGACAGGTTGTCGATTGCCATTTTCGTGTTTCCGATGTGTGGGAAAATTTTTCTCTTGACACATCATATACCACAAAAACGAATCACTGACAAATGTGGACGGTCGAAACGGGTCATCGCCGAATAGATCAATCCAGCGGCTTCAATTTGTTCAAGCTGTCCGCCAAAATCTTGATGCTGAAACCATGTCCATACCTGTCTTCTGTCAGGTCAGTTCTTGGAGCATCCTTGTCCTTGTCCGCGTCGCTGTCGCGCCCGGCAAGCGCGCGGCGATGCTCAGGATTGATATCCGCATTTCGGGCCAAGTCGGTCCAAGCGTGCCGGAAACTGTGATACCCGACCTTGTACCCTTCGATACCCAGCGCTTTCACATCGCGGCGGAAGCGGGAACCATACATCGTTCCGAAACGCCCCTGCCCATCATGGGCAATCTCATGAAGCTTTCCGCCCCATCGCTCAGCTTCCATGAACAGCATGGCGCCACCCGCCTGACGGCGGCGCGTAACAAAGCCTTCAAAGCCAAGTTCGACAAGCCCGCTGTGCACCGGGATTGTCCTGAACGTATTCTCGTTCTTGACCTTCTGTAGCTCCGCCTCATCCGTCACAGAGACGCACAGGAAACCCTCTTCCGTAGTCAAGTCGCTAACACCTATCTGCGATACCTCTTCGATACGCAGTCCATGAAACGCGCCAAACAACGGCCCCCAATAATCCACGGTGTTGGGGTCACGTGTCTTCTTGGCCTGCGCCACGATACGCTTCACTTCATCCCGGTTGAAAACGTGCTTTTTCTTGGCGCGGGACGCGCTAACCTTCTGTTTGGCAACAGTCGGGTTGTACCTACTCCAAGGGTCCGGTGCTTCGCGGTCCCCTTCATCTACCGCAAAAGTCATTAGGGACTTGAGAAGGGTCAAGTTCTGGTCCCGCGTCCTGACAGAGGCGCGCGGTAGGCCTTCGGCATCTGCGATCTTCACCGCATC
This sequence comes from Actibacterium sp. D185-2, assembly GCF_054954595.1. Lineage (NCBI taxonomy): Bacteria > Pseudomonadati > Pseudomonadota > Alphaproteobacteria > Rhodobacterales > Roseobacteraceae > Actibacterium > Actibacterium sp. D185-2. The sequence continues at coordinate 388,504 of NZ_JBPWNX010000003.1, read as the reverse complement.
CCAAAACGCCAGCGGGCGAACGTCCTTCCGCGACGATACCGGCAACTTGAGGAAGTCCGCCGCAAAGTCGGAAAGGTGCTTTCGGGTAAGATCGGCAACAGCCAAATCGCCATGGTACTCAACAAACCGGCGAACCGCGTATTCGTATTGGCCGCGTGTCTTGTTCTTAATGGTCGCAGTGTGAAGGTAGCCCTTGGCCTCGCAAAACTTGTCCAGAAGGCCGCGCAACCCCGAGACTGCATCCGTCGCAGGTTCGATGACCTCAGCAGCGCTCAGCGCGTCCCGTAAAGCCTTACCCTTCTTTTCCTGCAACGCCAGAAACGACGCGTCCGCCGCCTCTTCAATCTCACGTTCGTCAGAGTCATATGGCTCGCCAACGTCATCTTTCACGCGATAGTCAGCGCCCAGCCCAACGGACATGAACGCGGCAGAAGCTTCATGGTCATCCATAGCGTCCATAGCCATGCTAACGCCGCCGGTCTTCTGAATTAGCTGGCGTTGGTCCGGAGGCAGAGCCGAAACGTTCTTGGCAATGTCGGCTCTCAATCGTTCTTGTTCTGAGGGCGTCAGCCCCCAGTAACCTTCCACACGCCCTGCCACGGAATCCAGCTTGGCCTCCAATTTGTCGAGGCGATTGAGCATGTCACGGGACCGTCGCTTCGCCTCATAGGGGTCCTGAGTCTTCATCGACCCGCGTATGAACCCGTTCTTGTAGTGCTGGAACATAGACGCCAGATCGAAGGATTCGACGAGTCTCTTGGGCACCCGTTTGTAGTAGTGCCAAGTGCTTCCAATGAGCTTCGCGCCTTCAATCTTCTCCACTGGTCAAACCCCTTTTGTGCAAACTTTGTGCAAAGTCTGTGCAAAAACCTTCGATCCCCAGACCTTCGAAAAGGCCTGATTTTCAGGGTTTTCTTGTAATTCAAGGGGATGCCAAAGGCAAGTATTTGGTGCGGTCGAGAAGACTCGAACTTCCACGGGTGTTACCCCACAGCGACCTCAACGCTGCGCGTCTACCATTCCGCCACGACCGCACGTGATCAGGTAGTGCGCGGTTACATAGCGATTTGCCCCCGCGATGTGAAGTGCATTTTTGTGCCTTCCGAAATGCACGCGCGGGGGCCGACCGGTCGGCCCCCGCCGCAATGCCGCACGGCTTAGTTTTCGACCTGGAATGTCGGCAGCGCCGCCGGCTGAACCGTGGGCAGTGCCGGGGATGCCGCCGCATCAGCGGCCCCGCCGACCTGATAGGCCGCCTTGCGGATCAGCCCCGCGCGCTCGGGCTGGCCCGGGGCAAAAACCGGCTGCGCGCCCTTGGTGATCGCGTCCAGCCCGGTCTGATACCAGGCCAGCGACAGATCGGGCCGTCTGGACGCGCCGAAGCCCTGGCTCAGGTGATGGCCCAGCAGTTCGGCATAGACCGGCTCGCCCAGCACCGACAGCAGCAGTGCCGAGGCCAGCGCCACATCCATGTCATCGGTGCGGTAGCCCACCGACAGACAGACCTTGGCGGTCCCCGACAGCTCGGCCGGGGCCATGCCCGATTGCAGCACGAAGCTGCCCACATCGCGCATCACCTCGGCCTGAGGCTTCAGCGACAGCGCAGCCACCTGCTCTTTCAGCGCCGGACCGAAGGCCGCACACTGCTGGGCGATCTGATCGGGGGTGAAGCCCGGAATCCGCGCGGCCATCTCCTCGCCCTGCGAAATCGCATAGGTCCGGGCTAGGCAGAACTGTTCGTTCAGCGCGAAATTGGCGTCTGTCATCGCCGCTTCGGTGACGAAACCGCCATTGGTATTGGTCAGCAGGCTGACCTTGTTGCAATGCGACGCCAGCGAGACCGCCTTCGATCCGCCCATGAAATTCGGCAGCGACGACGACGCGGCGAAGCTGGGCAGCGCTGCGGCCTCTACAGGGGCCTCTGCCACGGGTGCGGCGGGGGCTGCGGCCACGGTGGCAGCGGGGGCCGCGGCCTGGGGGGCCACGACGATCATCGTGCCCGGCGCGGCGGCCATGGTGCCGGTGGCGGCCATGGTCGCGGCGGGGGCCGCCATTTCCTGCTGATAACTTTTCAACACCCCTTTCAGCCCCATCGGGTTGGTCGAGGCCAGTTGCAGCGTCGCCTGACCGCCGGCGATCGCGCGGTGATAAGAACTGGTCAGGAACTGACTTTCATATGCCGTCAACTGCCCGGTCGGCGGATAGCCCATGAACGCCTGATACTGCGAGACTGCCGCGCGGGAATTGCGGCCCATCACCCCGTCCGGGGTCCCCGCCGGGAAGCCGAAATAGTTCAGCGAGGTCTGCACCTCTCGGTTTTCCGCCCGCTGCGCCGACGACACCGACGGCGCCACATAGACCTTTTTGGTGGTGGTCTTCTTCTTGTTGGCGGAATTCACCGCAGCCGATCCGATCACCCCCAACAGAACGCCCGCAGCGACATCGCCGGCATCGGCGGCGGCACGGGTCACCGGGGTCACGGCCAGAGAGGCGGCCAGTACGGCCATTGAAATTTGCTGCTTGAGCATGGCTTCCCTTCCTGAAATTGTGCAGCCGGCAAAACGCCGCCGCATGTGAATGCGCGTAAGAATGGCAAGAGTGTCAGGGCGATTCCCGATTCCTGTCAAGGTTTGAGGCTGCAAGGGGGGACGCCAACCATGGTGGACTGGCTGACATCACAGGGATTGACCCCCTATGAAATCGCCGTGACCGAAATGGAGGCACGCGCCGCCGCCATCGCCGCGGGCGACGCGAATGAGGCGATCTGGCTGGTCGAACATCCGCCGCTTTACACCGCCGGCACCTCGGCCCGCTCCGAGGATCTGACCGATCCGGGCCGGTTCCCGGTCCATGACACCCGGCGCGGCGGGCAATACACCTATCACGGTCCGGGCCAGCGCGTGGCCTATGTGATGCTGAACGTGGGCGCACGCGGCCGCGATGTGCGCCAGTTCGTGCAGCGGATGGAGGACTGGGTGATCGCCACCCTGGCCGAATTCAACGTCAAGGGCGAGCGCCGCGAGGGCCGGGTCGGCGTCTGGGTGGTGCGCGACGACAAGCCGCTGAACCCGGACGGCACCCCGCGCGAAGACAAGATCGCCGCGATCGGGGTGCGGCTGCGCAAATGGGTCAGCTTTCACGGGCTGTCGATCAATGTCGAACCTGATCTGAACCATTTCGACGGCATCGTGCCCTGCGGCATCCGCGAGCACGGGGTGACAAGCCTGGTCGATCTGGGCCTGCCGGTCACGATGGGCGACGTGGATGTGGCGCTGAAAAAGACCTTCGCGCAGGTGTTCGAAACGGGGTAAAGCCCCGTCCTTAAAATCCGGATTTCAAATGCACATTCAGATATATGTTGCCTTTCGCCAAGGCGGGCGTAATTTGCCTGCCAATCCCCGTGCACAATGCCTGCGGCGGCCCTGCGGGAAATCCGCTGCTGCGACGTATCGGAGCATTGCCCCCCTTGGCTGCGCGCATTAAACACGGGATCAGGGAAACGTGCGGCAGGATTGGGATCCTTCCGCTTCAACAGCAGGAACGGGAGGCATCGCATGGCGGACGCAGCCATTCACAGCCACGACGGACACGATTCGCGGGGATTCTTCACGCGCTGGTTCATGTCCACGAATCACAAAGACATCGGGATCCTCTATCTTTTCACCGCGGGCGCCGTCGGCTTCGTGTCGGTGCTTTTCACCGTCTACATGCGGATGGAACTGATGGACCCCGGCGTTCAGTACATGTGCCAGGAAGGCGCGCGCCTGACTGCCGCCGCCGCGGGTGAATGCACCCCGAACGGGCACCTGTGGAACGTTCTGATCACCGGCCACGGCATCCTGATGATGTTCTTCGTCGTGATCCCCGCCCTGTTCGGCGGCTTCGGCAACTTCTTCATGCCGCTGCAGATCGGCGCGCCGGACATGGCGTTTCCGCGTCTCAACAACCTCAGCTACTGGCTGTATGTCAGCGGCACCACCCTGGCGGTCCTGTCGGTGTTCAGCCCCGGCGGCAATGGCCAGATGGGGTCGGGCGTGGGCTGGGTTCTGTACCCGCCGCTGTCGACCAACGAGGGCGGCTATTCGATGGATCTGGCGATTTTCGCGGTCCACGTCTCGGGCGCATCGTCGATCCTGGGCGCGATCAACATGATCACCACCTTCCTGAACATGCGCGCACCGGGCATGACACTGCACAAGGTGCCGCTGTTTTCGTGGTCGATCTTCGTCACCGCATGGCTGATCCTGCTGTCGCTGCCGGTTCTGGCCGGCGCCATCACCATGCTGCTGACCGACCGCAACTTCGGCACCACCTTCTTCCAGCCGGAAGGCGGCGGTGACCCGATCCTGTATCAGCACATCCTGTGGTTCTTCGGCCACCCCGAGGTGTATATCATCATCCTGCCGGGCTTCGGCATCATCAGCCACGTCATCGCCACCTTCTCGCGCAAGCCGGTCTTCGGCTACCTGCCGATGGTCTATGCGATGGTCGCGATCGGCGTGCTGGGCTTCGTCGTCTGGGCGCACCACATGTATACCGTGGGCCTGAGCCTGTCGCAGCAGTCCTACTTCATGATGGCCACCATGGTCATCGCGGTCCCCACCGGCGTGAAGGTGTTCAGCTGGATCGCCACGATGTGGGGCGGCTCGATCGAGTTCAAGACGCCGATGCTCTGGGCCTTCGGCTTTCTGTTCCTGTTCACCGTGGGCGGCGTGACCGGCATCGTTCTCAGCCAGGCCGGCGTCGACCGCGCCTATCACGACACCTATTACGTGGTGGCGCACTTCCACTATGTGATGAGCCTTGGCGCCGTCTTCGCCATCTTCGCCGGTATCTACTACTACTTCGCCAAGATGTCGGGGCGCCAGTATCCCGAATGGGCCGGCAAGCTGCACTTCTGGATGATGTTCATCGGCGCCAACCTGACCTTCTTCCCCCAGCACTTCCTGGGCCGTCAGGGCATGCCGCGTCGCTATATCGACTATCCTGAGCAGTTCGCCTACTGGAACGAAGTCTCCAGCTGGGGCGCCTTCCTTTCCTTCGCGTCCTTCGTGTTCTTCATCGGCATCGTGTTTTACACCCTGTTCGCAGGCAAGCGCGTGACCGAAAACAACTACTGGAACGAATGGGCAGACACGCTGGAATGGACCGTCTCGTCGCCGCCGCCGGAGCATACGTTCGAAACGCTCCCCAAGCAGGAAGACTGGGACAAGGGCCACGCCCACTGAATGCCCTACGAATGGGACAAGAAATTGCAGGGGGCCCCGGATCATTCCGGGGCCTCTTTGCATGCGGCGGGGGCCCCGCCCCGGGCGGTGCTGCATCTGTGGCCCTACCGCTCGCTGCCGCGCCGTGGCTTCGTCTTCTTCATCGCCGTCACCTTCGCCCTGATCCTGCTGCCGCTGGTCGCGGTGCTGGGCACGCCGATCCTGTGGGGGCTGTTGCCCTTCATGCTGGGCGCGCTGGCATTGCTGTGGCTGCTGCTGGAACGGTCCTACAAGGACGGCTCGGTGCTGGAGGAACTGCGCCTGTGGCCCGACCGGGTGGAACTCACCCGGCATGAGCCCCGCGGCCCCGACCGGCACTGGTACGCCAACCCCTATTGGGTCAGCGTGCGGATCCACCCCAAGGGCGGCCCGGTGGAAAACTACCTGACCCTCAAGGGCGGTGAACGCGAGGTCGAGATCGGCGCCTTCCTGACGCCTGAGGAACGGCTGGCCCTGCACGACGCGCTGCAACAGGCCCTGGCGGACGCAGCGCGCCCATAAGGGTTTTCAGCCGGGGTGACAGCCAAATCCCTTTCAACTTCACCTTGGCGCAAATACTCCCGCCGCCACCTGCGGCGCAGACAAAAGACTTGCGCCGCAGGTGCGCGACCGGATCAGACCGGATCAGCCCAGCCGGTCCTTCACCATCGGGCCGACCGCGCCGAAATCCATCTGCCCGGTATATTTCGCCTTCAGCGCGCCCATGACCTTGCCCATGTCGCGGATCGACTCGGCCCCGGTTTCGGCAATCGCCGCACCGATCGCCGCGTCCACCTCGCCACCCGAAAGCTGCTTGGGCAGATACCCCTCGATCACCACGATCTCGGCGCGTTCGCGTTCGGCCAGATCCAGCCGCCCGCCTTCCTCATAGGCGCGCGCACTTTCCTTGCGCTGCTTGACCATCCGGCCCAAAATCTGCAGCACGTCCTCGTCCGACACGCCCTGATCGCCCTCCTCACCGCGGCGGGCGATGTCCATGTCCTTGATCGCAGCATTGATCAGCCGAAGCGTTGACAGCCGCTCGGCCTCCTTGTTTTTCATCGCATCCTTCATGCCGGCGGCGATGCGCGTTCTCATATCCATGTCGGTTTTGTATCCCCGTGAGTCCGAGCCTTGGAAAATACCCGCTCCCGCCCCGAGGCGCAACCGCGGGGCTGAAAACTCAAGACCTTGATTTTCAAAGAAAAGGCATTTTGCCTACCCCCTTGACCCTTCCGGTGCCGACGCCTAGGTTCCGCGCAATTTGAGCCTTGGAGCACGCCATGCCCGCCGCCAGCCCGCAAAATCGCCCCACCGCCTGCCTGACGCTTGCCAACGGGACCGTGTTCTACGGACACGGCTTCGGCGCCACCGGCGAAACCGTGGCCGAGCTGTGCTTCAACACGGCGATGACCGGCTATCAGGAAATCATGACCGATCCGTCCTATGCGGGCCAGGTCGTGACCTTCACGTTCCCGCATGTGGGCAATGTCGGTGTGAACCCCGAAGATGACGAAACCGCCGATCCCGTCGCCGCCGGCATGGTGGTGAAATGGGATCCAACCGAGCCCAGTAACTGGCGCGCGGCCGAACCATTGCAGGGCTGGCTGGCCCGGCGCGGCCGGATCGGCATCGGCGGCATCGACACCCGCCGCCTGACCCGCGCCATCCGTCAGCAGGGCGCGCCGCATGTGGCGCTGGCCCATGATCCCGAAGGCCGGTTCGACATCGAAGCGCTGGTCGCCAAGGCGCGCGCCTTTTCCGGGCTCGAAGGGCTGGATCTGGCCAAGGACGTGACCTGCGCCCAGTCTTATCGCTGGGACGAAAAGCGCTGGTCCTGGCCCGAAGGCTATACCAAACGCGACACGCCCGGCCGCCGGGTCGTGGCAATCGACTATGGCGCCAAGCGCAACATCCTGCGCTGCCTGGCCTCGGCCGGTTGCGACGTCACCGTGCTGCCCGCCACCGCAAGCGCCCAGGATGTGCTGGCACTGAACCCCGAAGGCGTGTTCCTGTCGAACGGCCCCGGCGATCCGGCCGCGACCGGCGCCTATGCGGTGCCGATGATCCGCAAGGTGCTGGACGCCGACCTGCCGGTTTTCGGCATCTGCCTGGGCCACCAGATGCTGGCACTGGCGCTGGGCGCCAAGACGATCAAGATGAATCACGGCCATCACGGCGCGAACCATCCGGTCAAGGATCTGGAAACCGGCAAGGTCGAGATCACAAGCATGAACCACGGCTTCACCGTGGACAGCCAGACCCTGCCGCGCGACGTCAAGGAAACCCATGTGTCGCTGTTCGACGGCTCGAACTGCGGCATCCGCATGGCCGATCGCCCGGTCTTTTCGGTGCAATACCACCCCGAGGCCAGCCCCGGCCCGCAGGACAGCTATTACCTGTTCGAGCGGTTCGTGGCGGCGATGGGCGCCCGCGGCTAAGCCAGACGGCGCCTTCGGGCGCCGCTTTTTTGCACACGTTAACCGTGCGTTAACCAATCCCTACGCACCTTTGGGTCGACCACTTCCGACCCGGGTGCACAATGACCTCTGCCGCCACGCTTCGCCTTGTCGAAACGCCCCTGACTGCGCCCTTGCCGGCACGCAGGCGCGCCACCCGCCGACCGCTGGGCGATTTCCTTCTGGAAAGCGGCGCGCTGTCGCCTGCGGATCTGACCCGCGCACTGGCCCTGCAATCGCGCGAGGATTTGCGCCTGGGCGATATCCTTCTGGCCCACGGCATGGTCACCGAACCGCAGCTGACCGCCGCGCTGGCCCGGCAATACAGCGCCCTGCCCGTCGATCTGGACGCGCTGCCGCCCGACCCGCGCCTGATCGACGAGATCGGCATAAATACCTGTCTGGACCAAGGCGTGCTGCCGGTGCGGCGGCTGGGCGGCGCCACCATCGTGGCCACCTGCCGCCCCGACCAGTTCGCCACCCTGCGCCGCCGCCTGCCCGACAGTTTCGGCGACCCGGTTATGGCGCTCAGCAGCGAGCGCAACCTGCACCGCGCCATCCTGGCCACCCGCAACCGCCGCCTGACACAAAAGGCCGAAACCCGCGTGGCCGAGGCCGAAAGCTGCCGCTACTGGTACGCCGCCGGGCCACGCACGACGCTGGCCACCGGGCTGATCGTGCTGGCGCTGCTGGCAGTTCTGGCCCCGGTCGCGACGCTGAGCCTGCTGACCGGCTGGGCGTTCGTGACCCTGGCGGCGACCACCGCGCTGAAGGCCGCCGCCGCCGTGACCACCCTGCGCGCCCGCAACCAGGCACAGGCCGCCACCGCCCCGCCCGAACGCCCGGCCATCGCCCGCCTGCCGGTGGTGTCGGTCATGGTGCCGCTGTTTCGCGAACAGGATATCGTGCCGCGGCTGGTGGCCCGGCTGGGCCGGCTGACATATCCCAAGGAGCTGCTCGATATCTGTCTGGTCACCGAAGAGGATGACGACACCACGCGCGAGATGCTGGCGCGCGCCAGCCTGCCCTATTGGATGCGGGTGATCACCGTGCCCACCGGCAGCCTGAAGACCAAGCCGCGCGCGCTGAACTTCGCGCTGGATTTCTGCCGCGGCTCGATCATCGGGGTCTATGATGCCGAAGACGCGCCCGCCCCCGATCAGATCCACCGCATCGTGCGATTGTTCCACGAACGCGGCCCCGAGGTTGCCTGCCTGCAAGGCGTGCTGGATTTCTATAACAGCCGCAAGAACTGGTTCTCGCGCTGTTTCACCGTCGAATATGCCGGCTGGTTCCGGATCATCCTGCCCGGCATCGCGCGGATGGGGTTGGTCGTGCCGCTGGGCGGCACCACGCTGTTCTTTCGCCGTCAGGTGCTGGAGGAACTGGGCGGCTGGGACGCCCATAACGTGACCGAGGACGCAGATCTGGGCATCCGGCTGGCCCGACACGGCTATCGCACCGAACTGGTCGCGACCGTGACCGAGGAGGAGGCCAACTGCGCGCTATGGCCCTGGATCAAGCAGCGGTCGCGCTGGCTAAAGGGCTATGCCATGACCTGGGCCGTGCATATGCGCGATCCGGTCCTGCTGTGGCGTCAGTTGGGGCCGTGGAAATTCGCGGGTTTTCAGGTGCTGTTTCTGGGCACGCTGACCCAGTTCCTGCTGGTGCCGCTGATGTGGTCGTTCTGGCTGTTGGTGCTGGGCCTGCCGCACCCGCTGAGCCAGGTCATGTCGCCGCCGGTCCTGTCTGCAATGGTGTCGCTGTTTCTGTGCAGCGAGGTGGTGAATATCGCGATCGGCATCGCGGGGGCGACCCTGGCGCGCAAACGCTGGCTGTGGGTCTGGGTGCCCAGCCTGCATCTGTATTACCCGCTGGCCGCGATCGCCAATTACAAGGCCCTGCTGGAAATGGTCATCAAGCCGTTCTATTGGGACAAGACCCAGCACGGGGTCGCCGATGACGAAGACGCCGCGCTGACGGCCCCGGCCTAGATTTCGGTCCCGTAACCGGCCGCGTCCAGCCGCAGCCGGGCCTCGAACGCGGTCGAGATATGCGATTTCAGCGCCTTGTAGGCCGCGTCGCCGTCGCGCGCCGCGATCGCATCGACGATCGCGTGATGCTCGGCCAGGGCGCGCTCGCCCCGCCCCTCGGCCGCCAGCGAGGTGGTCGCCATCAGCGCCATGGAGCGGTGCACAAGGTCAAGCTGCTGCACCAGATAGCGGTTATGCGAGGCCAGATGTACCTGCTTGTGGAACCGCCGGTTGGCGCGCGACATCGCGTTGGGATCGCCCAGCAGCGCCTTGTCCTCCTCGACCATGGCGCGCAGCACGTTGATTTCCTCGTCGGTGGCGTGGCGGGCGGCCAGCCGCGCGGCCAGCCCCTCCAACTCGCCGCGCACCACGTAAAGCTCGGCCAGTTGGTTGTGGTTCAGCGACGCCACGATCAGGCTGCGCCCGTCGCGCGCCAGCAACGACTGCGTCTCCAGCCGCTGCAATGCCTCGCGAACGGGGGTGCGCGATACGCCGAACCGCTCGGCCAACTCGCTTTCCACCAGCCGGTCGCCAGGCTTGTAGATACCCACGTCGATCGCATCGAGGATCAGCGCATAGGCATCCTTGTGGGCGGCTTTGAGGTCTTTCATCGGGTTCTCCGGCTGACAATATGCCACGCTACTCCCCGATTGGCCCACGGATCAAGCCCGGCCCATTGAACAGACTGACGCAGGGCGCTAGGTGGAGCGCATGGTCAAACGGCATTTTTCCCATCTGCGCGGCTGGGTCTTCGATCTGGACAACACGCTTTACCCGCCCGCGGCGCGGCTGTTCGACCAGATTGAAATCCGCATGACCGCCTATGTGATGGACGCGCTGAACGTGGACCAGCCCGAGGCGAACCGCCTGCGCAAACTTTACTGGGCCGAATACGGCACCACGCTGGCCGGGCTGATGGCGCTGCACGGCGTCGATCCCGCGCCCTATCTGACCCATGTGCATGAAATCGACCTTGGCCATCTGCACCCCGACCCCACGCTGCGGGCCGGGATCGCGGCGCTGCCGGGGCGGCGCATCGTCTATACCAACGGCTCGGCCCCTTACGCCGAGCGGGTGCTGGCGGCGCGGGGGCTGTCGGGGGTGTTCGACGCGGTATACGGCGTGGAACATGCCGGTTTTCGCCCCAAGCCCGAGCGCGCGGCGTTCGAGGCGGTGTTCGCCGCCGACGGGATCGACCCCGCCACTGCCGCGATGTTCGAGGATGACCCGCGCAACCTGGCCGCGCCCCACGCGATGGGAATGCGCACCGTGCATGTGGCGCCCGAGCCGCAGCCGGCCGACCACATTCATCACCACACTGACGATCTGAGCGGCTTTCTGACCGGCCTGACCGGATAATTCTGCCGCACCGGCGCTGAAACCGGCGCGCGTGACGGCATTATGTCGCAGTGCGGCAAGATGGGCCATTCCCCCCCGGCGCGGTGGCGGCGATAGGGATCGTTCACGCCGAAACAGGAGACCCGAATTCATGCATAACGATACCCAGGCCGGGGCCGTCCCGGCCGCGTTCAGCTTGCGCGCTTTTCTTAGCAGCGGCCTTGCCTTCACCTATTTCCTTGTGGCCGCGGCCGTCGCCCTGTGGGGGCTTGCCATCGCCACCTGGGGCGTGCCGGGGCTGTATGCCCCAGCCGTGGCCGCCGTGCCGGTGATGATGCTGATCCTGCTGTGGATCACGCGCGGATAATAACATGCCCTCTGGATCGGGACGGGTTTTGCGCCTATCCCTGTGACCGGGGGGCAGCGCCATGAACCGTATCACCACCGACATCCTGATTTCCGGCGGCGGCGTCGCCGGGCTGACCGCGGCGGCGGCGTTTGGCACGGCGGGGTTTTCCGTGATCTGCGTCGATCCCGCGCCCCCGGTCACCGACGAATCCGACGCCGGCGCCGATCTGCGCACCACCGCCTTTTTGCAACCCTCGCGCGAGGTGCTGGAGGCCGCGGGCCTGTGGGACCGCCTGGCGCCCCATGCCGCCGATCTGCAGATCATGCGCATCGTCGATGCCGGCGGCGAACGGCCCGAACCCCGCCTGACCCGCGATTTCGACGCCGCCGACATTTCCGGCCAACCCTTCGGCTGGAACTTTCCCAACTGGCTGCTGCGCCGCGAAATGGTGGCGCGGCTGGACGAATTGCCCAATGTCAGTTTCCGCCCCGGCGTCGCCACCCGATCGGTGCTGACCCGCGCGCGCGAGGCTTTGGTGACCCTCAGCGATGGCAGCCGGGTGTCGGCCCGTCTTTTGATCGGGGCCGACGGCCGCAACTCGCCGGTGCGGGCGGCGCTGGGGATCGGCGTGACCACGCTGCGCTATGGCCAAAAGGCGCTGGCCTTTGCCGTCACCCACCCGCTGCCCCACAACAATGTCTCGACCGAGGTGCACCGCTCGGGCGGGCCGTTCACCCTGGTGCCGCTGCCCGACCGGGGCGGCACGCCCTGCTCGGCCATCGTCTGGATGGAGCATGGCCCCGAAGTGCTACGCCTGGCGGCCCTGCCCGAGGCCGCATTCGAGGCCGAGATGAACGCCAGATCCGCCGGGCTGTATGGCCGGCTGACGCTGGCCTCGCGCCGCTCGGTCTGGCCGATCATCAGCCAGATCGCGGATCGGTTCTGTGGCGAGCGCACCGCGCTGATCGCCGAGGCCGCGCATGTGGTGCCGCCGATCGGCGCACAGGGGCTGAACATGAGCCTGGCCGATCTGCGCGTGCTGCTGGATCTGGCGCAGGAAGATCCGGCCGAACTGGGCAGCCCGAAGATGCTGGAACGCTACAACCGCCGCCGCTGGCCCGAGGTGCGCGCACGGGTCACGGGTATTGATCTGCTGAACCGCGCGTCGATGATCGGGGCGCAGGGGCTGCGCGACATGCGCGCCGGCACGTTGAACGCGCTGTATTCCCTCGCGCCGCTGCGCAAGACGCTGATGAAGGCCGGCCTGGGCGTGAAGTAACCGCAACAGCCGCGCGGTTCTGCCTTGTTTTCGCCACATTTCCGCCCGCCCTTTGCCATGCTCCGCCCGCAAACTTAACCGGCAGACAATTCCGCCATCCGAGCGGACAGGCAACAGGGCTGGCACGGGAAACGCCCCGGCCGCCGCGAGGCAGTAGGACATGACCGACACCACGCTGTTGATCAACGGATTTTCCGTTATCGACAATCCGCATGTGAACACCAACTCCTCGGGCGGCGGGAAGTTGATGATCCATGGCGGCACGTCGCCATTCGAGGATGACGATATCGTCAAGGTTCTGGTCGAGGACGCAAACGAGAATGGCGAAGTCACCGGTGCGTCCAAGATCGTCGGCGTGGTGGTCTATGACAACGCCACCGACTATTTCAACGACACCCCGATGTATACTTACGAGCCGATGAACCCCGGCCAATACGCCAATGTGCAATCCGACGTCTCGGGGCTGGGCGACACCTATCTGCGGTTCAACGCCAATGTGCTGGTCTCGGACGATCCGGGCGCGCCGCATCTGAATCAGCTGCTGCTGGCACCGGGCGAGGATCTGGCCAACGGGCTGGATCACGGGCCGATCAAGCTCGATCGGGTCACCTATGTCGATTACGATCAGGATAACACGATCGACGAGGGCACCACCGAAGAGGGCGACGGTTATTTCGCGACCGAGAATAATATCTTCGCCGCGATCTGCGTCGCCCGCGGCACGCTGATCGAAACCCCGGACGGGCCGCGCCGGGTGGAATGCCTGGCGGCGGGGGATCTGGTCAACACGCTGGATGACGGGCCGCAGGTGATCCGCTGGATCGGATCGCGCCGGGTGCCGGGGCGCGGCGCGCTGGCCCCGATCCGCATCCGCGCCGGCGCGCTGGGTAATCTGCGCGACCTGCGCGTGTCGCAAAACCACCGGATGCTGATCACCGGCGCCTGGGCACAGCTTCTGTTCGGCGAGGATCAGGTCCTTGTCGCGGCCAAGCATCTGGTCAATGACAGCACGATCCGCACCGAACCCTGCCGCGCGGTGGAATATTACCACTTTCTGTTCGACGCCCATCAGATCGTCTTTGCCGAGGCCTGCCCGACCGAAAGCCTGTACCCCGGCCAGCAAGCGCTTGATGCGGTGTCGCAGGCGGCGCGGGATGAAATCATCGCCCTGTTCCCCGAACTGGCGCTGAACGACTGCACGGCGCCCCTGTCACGGTATGAGCTGACCGGATACGAGGCCTCGGCGCTGCGCCGCGCCCGCTGACCCCCGCAGCCGTTTGCGCCGTTTCACGCAACGGCACCCTGCAAAAAGCCTGACATTTGCGATTTACGCCCCATTTTCGGCACATGTTGACCGTAATATCGGGGCAAGTACGCCTTCCGCTTCGAACACCCCCGCCCTTGACCGGGCCACAAACGGACGAAAAAGGCACACATGGCGACATCCAGCTTCCTGCTGACCGGATATAACGTACTGGCCAATCCCAGCGTCGGCACCAATTCCACGGGCGGCTATGAAAACGGCGGCACGATGACGGTGCACAGCGGCACCGCAGTCTTTCAGGAAGACGATATCGTCGAAATCCTGGTGGAAAACGTTAACGCGAACGGGGAAATCACCGGCGAGTCGCGCATCGTGGGCATGGTCGTCTATGACAATTCCGCCGATTATCTGAACGGTACGGCCAAATACAATTACACGCCGATGAATCCCGGCCAATATGCCAATGTCCAATCCGATGTCAGCGGACTGGGCGACAGCTATCTGCGGTTCAACGCCAACGTCCTGACCCCCGAAGAGCCGGGCGCGCCCACCTTCAATCAGCTTCTGGTGGCGCCGGGCACCGATCTGGTGAACGGGGTCGCGCAGGGGTCGCTCACGATCGACCGGATCACCGACACCGATTACGACAATGACGGCATGATCGACGCCGGCACGACCGAAGACGGAAACGCCTATTTCAACGCCGAGAACAACAATCTGGTGGTGGTCTGTTTTGCCCGCGGCACACTGATCGAAACCGGCCGGGGGCTGCGCCCGGTTGAACACCTGGAAAAGGGAGATCCGGTGCGCACGCTTGATCGCGGGCTGCTGCCGCTGCGCTGGATCGGCAGCCGGACGGTCCCCGGATACGGCCGCCACGCCCCGGTGCGCATCCGCGCCGGTGCGCTGGGCAACACACGCGATCTGCGCGTGTCGCAAAACCACCGGATGCTGATCACCGGCCCGCGCGCCGAACTGCTGTTCGCGGAACCGCAGGTTTTGGTCGCCGCCAAGCATCTGGTCAATGATGACAGCATCCGCATCGAACCCTGCGCCAACGTCGAATATTTCCACCTGATGTTTGACGACCACCAGATCGTCTTTGCCGAATCCTGCCCCGCCGAAAGCTTCTTTCCGGGGCGGCAGGCGCAAAACGCCGCCGAACGCGCCGCGCGCGACGAGCTGACCGAGCTGTTTCAGGATCTGGCCGCCCTGCCCTTTACCGGCGGCCTGTCGCGCTATGAGCTGGACGCGCACGAGGCGCGGGCCTGGCAACAGCGGGTCCCTAGCCCAGCGGACCGGGGCGGCGCTCCTCTGACAGGATCACATTTGCCTCGACATCGCCGACACCGGGCAATGTCATGATCCGCCGGCGCAGCACCCGCTCGAAATCGGGCAGATCGCGCGCTACGATCTTCAGCCGGTAATCGAACACACCCAGCACGTGCTGCACGGTCTGCACCTCGGGGATGGCGGTGACCGCGCGCTCGAAATCCTCCAGGCTGACGCGGCCCTTGGTGGCCAGTTTCACGCCCAGAAACACCGTCACACCAAAGCCCAGCGCCTGCTTGTCCAGCACCACGCGGCGCGATTTGAGGATCCCCGCCTCCTCCAGCCGCTTCACCCGGCGCCAGGCGGCGGGCTGGCTGAGCCCGAACCGGCGGCCCAGCGCACCGGCGCTTTGGCCCGCATCCTCGGCCAGGGCGCGCAGCAGTTTGCGGTCGGTGTCGTCCAGTTCGGTCACAGCGGCAGCGCCTCGTCCATCATGATATCGGCCACATGCATCAGCGCCTCGATATCGGTGATATGCGGCAGGGTCAGGATCCGCTCGCGGTAAATCTCCTGATAATGCGGCATGTCGCGGGCCAGTACGTTCAGCCGCACATCGACCCGGCCCAGAAAGGTCTGGATCTCGTGTACCTCGGGTACGTCGCGGGCGGCGGTCAGAAATTCATCAAAGGCGCGCGGGTTGGTCTTGTCGAGGGTGAAGCGCAGGCTGACCTCGACCGCGTAACCCAGCGCGCGCCAGTCGATCACCGCGCGCGTGCCCAGCAGGATGCCGCCCCGGCGCAGCCGTTCCAGCCTGCGCGAACAGGTGGCGGGCGTCACCCCGGCCCGTTCGGCCAGCGCCGCATTGGCGATCTCTGGATCGGCCTGAAGCTGGCGCAGCAACCGTCTGTCGGCGTCATCGATCTGCATGATTTCTTCGGATATCCGCAATTTTACGAATGATTTATCGCATAAATCTGCAATCAAGTCAAAGATTGCAACGCATATACGGAAAAACCCGCCTATTGTCCCCGCAGAAAACAGCCTGAACCAAGGAAGGGGCGAGACATGCGCGTTTATTACGATCGCGATTGCGACATCAACCTGATCAAGGACAAGAAAGTAGCGATTCTGGGTTACGGCTCTCAGGGCCACGCCCATGCGCTGAACCTGCGCGACAGCGGCGCCAAAAACCTTGTCGTCGCCCTGCGCGAAGGGTCCAAATCCGCCAAGAAGGCCGAGGCCGAGGGCCTGACCGTGATGGGCATCGCCGAGGCCGCCGCCTGGTGCGACCTGATCATGTTCACCATGCCCGACGAACTGCAGGCCGAGACCTACAAGAAATACGTGCGCGACAACATCAAGCCTGGCGCGGCCATCGCATTCGCCCACGGTCTGAACGTGCATTTCGGCCTGATCGAGCCGAAAGAGGGCATCGACGTCATCATGATGGCCCCCAAGGGCCCCGGCCACACCGTGCGCGGCGAATATGTCAAGGGCGGCGGCGTGCCCTGCCTTGTGGCCATCGACACCGACGCGACCGGCAAGGCGCTGGAAATCGGCCTGTCCTATTGCTCGGCCATCGGTGGCGGGCGTTCGGGCATCATCGAGACCAACTTCCGCGAGGAATGCGAAACCGACCTGTTCGGCGAGCAGGCCGTGCTGTGCGGCGGTCTGGTCGAACTGATCCGCATGGGTTTCGAAACCCTGGTCGAGGCCGGCTATGCGCCGGAAATGGCCTATTTCGAATGCCTGCACGAGGTGAAGCTGATCGTCGATCTGATCTATGAAGGCGGCATCGCCAACATGAACTACTCGATCTCGAACACCGCCGAATACGGCGAATATGTCTCGGGTCCGCGGGTTCTGCCCTATGAGGAAACCAAAAAAGCGATGAAGGGCATTCTGACCGACATCCAGACCGGCAAGTTCGTGCGCGACTTCATGCAGGAAAACGCCGTCGGCCAGCCGTTCTTCAAAGGCACCCGCCGCATCAACGACGAGCACCAGATCGAAGAAACCGGCAAGAAGCTGCGCGGCATGATGCCGTGGATTTCCGCCGGCAAGCTGGTCGATCAGGACAAGAACTGATCCGGTCCGGCCCTTCGGCCGGTATCGAAACATCCCGCGAAGACCCCGGCCATACTGCCGGGGTCTTTTCACTTCACACCCGCCGGGGCCCGCCATGAACAGCCTTCCGCAGATCACCCGCCAAAGCTGGCTGATGGTGGCCGTTCTGGGCCTTGTCTGGGGCTCGACCTTTCTGATGATCGAGCTGGCGCTGACCGGCATCCCGCCATTCTGGCTGGCGACCGGGCGGCTGGCGCTGGCGACGCTGGTGATGGGGGCGTTCTGGGCGCGGAAAGGGTTCCGGCTGGTGCTGGACCGCGCGCGCAAGCCCAGCGTCGGCGCGATCGTCTGGACCGGCGCGGTCAGTTCCGGCATTCCGTTTCTGCTGCTCAACTGGGGCCAGCAATATGTGACCTCGGGCTTTGCCGGAACCGCGATGGCGGTGGTGCCGCTGATCGTGCTGCCATTGGCGCATTTCTTGGTGCCGGGCGAACGCATGACCCTGCGCAAAAGCATCGGCATGGCGATGGGCTTTGCCGGGGTGTGGTTTCTGGTCGGCGCGGATGCGCTGCACAGCACCGGCGCCGCGATGGAACAGTGGGGCCGGCTGGCCTGCATCGCAGTGGCGGTCTGCTATGCGGTGAATTCCATCACCATCCGCCGCCTGCCGCCGGTCGATCCGATCGGGTTGACCACGCTGATGATGCTGGTCGGCACGCTGATCACCCTGCCCTTCGCGGTGGCGTTCGAAGGCGCGCCGCCACTGCCCCCGCTGCGCGCAGCGCTGGCACTGCTGGTGCTGGGCGTGGTGTCAACAGCGGCGATGAACCTGCTGCGGGTTCTGGTGATCCGCTCGGCCGGGCCGACCTTCATGACCCTGGTCAATTATCAGGTGCCGGTCTGGTCGGTTCTGATGGGTACGCTGCTGCTGAACGAGCCGCTGCCGGGCACGTTGCTGATCGCGATGGCGCTGATCCTGGGTGGTGTGGCGCTCAGCCAGTGGGGCGCGTTGCGGCGCATTTTCGTACGGGGCTGATCGGGCACGCCCGAAGGCCGGGTCAGCGCGTGGCGGTTTCCACCGCCGCCACGACACCGCCGACCACCTGCGCCAGCAGCCCCTCATCCTCGCATTCCGCCATCACGCGGATCAGCGGCTCGGTGCCCGATTTGCGGATCAGCAGCCGGCCCTTGCCGTTCAGCTGCGCCTCGGCCCCGGTGATCGCGGCCTTGACCGGCGCGCTGTCCAGTGGGGTCTGCCCCAGGGCGAAGCGCACATTCTGCAACAGTTGCGGCACCGGATCAAACTGACGGATCAGGCTGGATGCGGGCTGACCGGTTTCGACCATCGCGGCCAGAAATTGCAGCCCCGCCTGCAGCCCGTCGCCGGTGGTGGCGTAATCGGTCATCACGATATGGCCCGACTGCTCGCCGCCCAGATTCCAGCCGCCCCGGCGCATCGCCTCGACCACATAGCGGTCACCGACGCCGGTGCGTTCCAGCCGCAGTCCGTTGCCAAGCAGGAACCGCTCCAGCCCCAGGTTGGACATGACCGTTGCCACCAGCGTCCCGTCACGCAGTCGGCCCTCGTCGGCCCAGCGCGCGGCGAACAGCGCCATGATCTGATCGCCATCAGCCACATGGCCATGCTCGTCGATGATCATCACCCGGTCGGCATCGCCGTCCAGGCAGATCCCCACATCGGCGCCATGTGCCACCACGGCGGCAGCCGCGGCGCCGGTGTTGGTCGAACCGCATTTGTCGTTGATGTTGAACCCGTCGGGCGACACGCCCAGCGGCACGACATCGGCGCCCAATTCCCACAATACCTCGGGCGCTGTGCGATAGGCGGCACCGTTGGCGCAATCCACCAGCACCTTCAGCCCGTCCAGCCGCTTGCCCTGCGGAAAGGTCGATTTCACCCGCTCGTTATAGCGGAAGCGCCCGTCATAAATATGCCTGGCCCGGCCGATATTCTGCGATTGCGCGGGGTCCACCCCGTCCAGGGTCAGCGCCTCGATCTCGGCCTCGGCCTCGTCCGACAGCTTGAACCCGTCGGGGCCGAAAAACTTGATACCGTTGTCGTGATGCGGATTGTGGCTGGCCGAGATCATCACCCCCACATCCGCCCGCATCGAGGGCGTCAGCAACCCCACGGCCGGCGTGGGCACCGGCCCCAGCAGCAGCACGTTCATACCGGTCGAGGTAAACCCGGCGGTCAGCGCGTTTTCGAACATATAGCCCGACAGGCGCGTGTCCTTACCGATCACCACCCGATGCACGGTCGAGCCGTCGCGGCGAAAGTAGCGCCCGGCGGCCGCACCCAGACGCAGCGCCATCTCGGCGGTCATCGGCCAGGTATTGGCCCGGCCGCGCACCCCGTCGGTCCCGAACAGCTTGTCGCTCATGTCATCCCCCATAACGCGCAGGCCAGATCCAGCGCCTGGCGGGTGTCCGTAATATCATGAACGCGTAACAACTGAACCCCCTGGGCCGCCGCCAACAGGGCCACGGCAATGGATCCGGGGGCGCGATCGGCGGGATTCGGCGCATTTCCGATCACGCCGATGAAACCTTTGCGCGACGCGCCCAGCAAAACCGGGCAGCCCAGCCCGTGAAACAGGGCAAGCCCGCGCAGAAGCGCCAGATTATGCGCCAGCGTCTTGCCAAAGCCGATGCCGGGGTCAACCACGATACGGGCACGCGGGATGCCGGCGGCCTCGGCCACGGCGATCCGGTCGGCGAGGTAATCGTAGACATCCAGCAGCACGTCGCCATAGCGCGGATCGGCCTGCATCACATCGGGCGTCCCCTGCGCGTGCATCAGGCAGACCGGCGCGCCCGCCTGTGCCGCGACCCCGGCCAGCGCCGGATCGAATTCGAACGCCGCCACGTCATTGACCAGATCGGCCCCCGCCGCCAGGGCTGCCCGCGCCACCCCCGCCTTGCGCGTGTCGATCGAAATCGGCACCGTCACCCCCTTGGCGCGCAGCCCTTCGATCACCGGGCGGGTGCGGGCCATTTCCTCGGGCTCGGGCACTTCGGCGGCGCCGGGGCGGGTGGATTCGCCGCCAATGTCGATCATGTCGACACCGTCCTGAACCATCTGGCGGCCACGGGCCACCGCGGCCTCCAGCACATTGAAGCGCCCGCCGTCGGAAAAGCTGTCCGGCGTCACGTTCAGGATGCCCATCAGGCGCGGGCGATCCATCGCCAGCCCGGCCACCGGCGCGCGGGGCGCGGTCAGGGCGTCGCGCGCCCCGCGCGGCAGGTCCGCCACCGCAAGGCGCCGGGGCGCGGCGCTGCGCGACAGTTCCTCAACTTCGGTGAACCAGGCCCAGCCCCCGGCCAGCGGCAGGGCGTCTGCCGGGCGCTGCGGATCGGTCTGGACGATGGGGCGGAAATAACGGGTCATGGGCAAACCTCAGAGCAGGGTTTCAGCCTGTTCGGGGGTCATCTGCGTGACCCCGTCCGGCGCGCCGGTCGCGATCACCACGCTGCGCGCGGCCTCGACCTGGCCCGCGAACCACAGCGCCAGCGCCACCGCGTCACGCGGGCCGGCCGCCGGGCCGTCGACGGCATCAAGCACAATTTTAGAAGGGGCCCAGACGCTGATCTGGCCGTGTTTCATCGCCCAGTCGATTTCGGTCCGGGTGTTGGTCACCACACAGCGCCGGTCGCGCCCGGCCAGAACCCAGGCGTTCTGTTCGATCGCCAGCAGATCGATCCGCCGTTGCGCCAGCGGCACCCGCGATTGCGGCGCCGGACAATCGGCGGGGCCAACACACAGGATCACCGGCGCGCCACGCGCCTGAAGCCGATCCAGCCAGCGCGGCAACGCGGGCGCTGCAATCGCCGCATTCGACAAGAACAGCACCACCGGATGCAGCACCGGCACCTGCCCGGGGCCTGCGCCTGTGCCCTTGTCCCGGCTGCGCACGATTTCCACGCCCAGCGCGCCGGGGCCGCGATCCAGCTTTTCGATCCGCACGAACACCCGCAGCGGCTGCGGCTCGGCCAGCAGGCGCTGCGCGATCCGCTCGGCCAGGGTTTCCAGCAGGTTCAGCCGCTCGGCGGCCAGCTCTGCCTCGATCGCGTCGGTGATGGTGTCATAGGACAGGATGCGGTCCACATCGTCGTCCAGCGGCGCAGGGTTCGGGCGCAGTTCGACCACCACGTTGAAGCGCACCCGCTGGGTGCTGCCGCGTTCGGCCTGAAAGGCGCCGATCTCGACCGCGACCACATGATCGCGCAGCGAGATCCGGTCGCGCGGATCGCCGGGCTGCTCCATCGCCTCGGACCGGGCCGAGGGATGCGCGAAAGCCTGATGGATGTCATTGGTCATTGCGCCCTCCGGCAGTGGCTTGCGCCACAATCGGCGATCCT
This sequence comes from Actibacterium sp. D185-2, assembly GCF_054954595.1. Classification (NCBI taxonomy): domain Bacteria; kingdom Pseudomonadati; phylum Pseudomonadota; class Alphaproteobacteria; order Rhodobacterales; family Roseobacteraceae; genus Actibacterium; species Actibacterium sp. D185-2. Next base: position 366,814 of record NZ_JBPWNX010000003.1, on the reverse strand, counting down.
CGTCCCCGGGGCAACCGCAAGTGGCCGGACTCCGCCGTCAGTTCGAGCTGAGCCGGACCTGGGGCCGATAAAACAGATGCTGGCCGATCGACGCGGTGCGCAGGAACTTTCGCGCCCAACGCGGGTTGACCGCATGAGTATGGTAATAGGTGGCGCCGCCGGTCAGGTTGCGTGCGGCCCCGTCCAGCATGGCGCGGGCGATCTTGGTGCTGCGGGTATAGGCGGCAGGTTCATGCACCACCTCTTCGCGGCCGTCGCAGGTATAGGTGAACTGGCACTGATATTTGCGGCCGGTGCCCTGATGGACCACGCCGCAGACCGTATCGGGAAATTTCGGCGACGAGACCCGGTTCAGGATCACCTCGGCCACGGCGAACTGGCCCTTCACGCTTTCGCCGCGGGCCTCGAAATACAGCGCCTCGGACAGGCATTGCCATTCGGGGCCGCCCTGCGCGGCGGGACGTGCCGTCAGCCAGGCCGCGTCATACCGGATCGCGGGCACCGCGCCCGACGGGGCCGCGACCACGCGCGCCGGCGCCACCAACTGTTCCAGCCGGCGATGGCCGACGGCGCTGAGCGCGGTTTTCTCGGTCCCCAGAAGCTGGGTCAGACGGCTGTCGAGCACGGCGGTCGGATCGGTTGAGGTGGAGACAGTGACATCTGCACCGGCCGTCGTCGAAACGAACAGCCCCATCGCGACGCAAAGCGCCCGAACAAACCGATAACTCATGGATAGCCCCCAACGTGACACGACCGTTGCGGGCCGCTGCGGGCCGTCACATAGATGAAACATTGCCGCGCGTCCACCCTGACAGCCTAATTCCCGTGCAGCGTGCACCCGTGTTGTGCGGTTTGCAAAGCTCGCGCCGGGGCGCACGGGTGGCATACATATTTTAACTCTTTGACTTTATGTATTTTTATTTCAAAAGGACTTGCCTAGGGCAAGCTGAGCCGCCGCCAGCCGCGCAACCGGCACCCGGAACGGTGAACAGGACACATAGTCGAACCCCGCCTTGCGGCAAAAGGCGATGGATTCGGCATTGCCGCCATGTTCGCCGCAAACCGACACAACCACATCGGCCCGCGCCGCGCGGCCCCGTTCCGCACCGATCAGCAGCAATTCACCCACCCCGTCCACATCCAGCGTGTGGAACGGATCCTCCGGGAACACCTCCTGCTGGATGTACGACCCCATGAACCGGCCCGCATCGTCGCGTGACAGCCCATAGGTCATCTGGGTCAGGTCGTTGGTGCCAAAGCTGAGGAACGCCGCGTGCTGGGCGATCTCGCCCGCCCGCAGCGCGGCGCGCGGGGTTTCGACCATCACCCCAAGCCGATAGTTGAAATCGGCGTTTTTTTCGGTGCGGACGGCGGCGGCCACCGCATCGATGCGGGTTTTCACCAGCTCGACCTCGCGCTTGGCGGATACCAGCGGGATCATGATTTCGGGCACCACCGGATCGCCGCGCCGGCTGGCCTCGATCGTGGCCTCGAAAATCGCGCGCGCCTGCATGTCGTAAATCTCGGGCACGGTGATGCCCAGCCGCACGCCGCGCATCCCCAGCATCGGGTTGAACTCGGACAGCGCCTCGACCCGCCGGGTCACATCCGACAGCGGCAGATCCAGCGCCTCGGCCAGTTCGCGCAGGCCTTCGCGGCTGTGCGGCAGGAATTCGTGCAAGGGCGGATCGAACAGGCGGATGCAGACCGGCAGCCCCTGCATGATCTCGAACAGACGGATGAAATCCATCCGCTGCATCGGCAATAGCTGATCCAGCGCGGCGGTCCGGTCTTCGTGCGAATTGGCGAAGATCATCTCGCGCATCACTGTCAGCCGGTCCTCTTCGAAGAACATATGCTCGGTCCGGCACAGCCCGATCCCGTCGGCCCCGAAATCGCGCGCTGTCTGGGCGTCGGCGGGGGTGTCTGCATTGGCGCGGATGCCGATATCGGCGATATTCTCGGCCCAGCCCAGCAGGGACCGGAACGCATCGTCCAGCGCCGGTGGCAGCATCGGGGCCGCGCCCACCAGTGCCTCGCCCCGGCTGCCGTCGATGGTGATGATGTCGCCTTCGCGAAAGATGCGCCCGTCGGACGCCTTCAACACCTTGTCACGCCCGCGCAACGCCAGCCCGGACACGCCCACCACGCAAGGCAGACCCAGGCCGCGCGCGATCACCGCCGCATGGCTGGTCATGCCGCCGCGTTCGGTCAGCACCGCGCAGGCCGCATGCATCCCGCGAATATCCTCGGGCGCGGTTTCGCGGCGAACCAGGACACAGGCCTCGCCCCGCGCGGCACTGGCCTGCGCCGCGGCCGAACTGAATACAATCCGCCCGGTCGCGGCCCCCGGACTGGCGGCGATGCCCTTGGCGAAACAGTCGCGCCGACCCGCCGGGTCCACCTGGCTGTGCAGCAATTCGGTCAGCGCGCGGGGCTCGATCCGCAAGATCGCCTCTTCGCGCGGAATCACCCATTCCTCGGCCAGCGCCACCGCGATCCGCACCGCCGCGCGCGACGAGCGCTGCACCCGCACCGCATCGAGGATCTTCAGCACCCCGGCCTCGATCGTGAATTCGATCTGCATCTCTTCGCGCAGGCGCTGGCGGCAGATCGTCCCCCATTGCAGCAAATCCTGAAAGATCTCCGGGCAGTGTTCCTCAAGCGAGCGGCCGCGGCTGTCCTGGGTCAGGTACAGCACATCGTCACTGCCGCTGAGCGCGGCGCGGCCCTGGCTTTGGCTCAGATAACGGCCGGTGATCTGGCGTCGGCCGGTGGTCGGGCTGACGAACTGGATGACACCGTACCCGCTTTCCGCCGGGCCCAGCCCCATGACCATTTCCTGCACCACCAGCCCCAGACCGGCATCGGCCGGCGCGCCCTTGGCCTGACGCAGCAGCCGCGCGGTCGTCCCTTCCCATGCCCGTGCCATTGAGCGCAGAACATCGCCCAGTTGCCGGGCCGCGTCCTGCGGGAAGGGTTCGTCGGTTTCTTCCTCATAGGCCAGCAGCGCGGCGCGCACGGCCTCGCCGGTATTCTCGTCGGATTCGAACATATCCGGGTCCAGCCGCGCCACATGAATCGCAAAAGATTGTATGAATCGCAGATAAACCGCGTCGGCGGCCTGTTGGCCGATCCGGTCGCACAGCTCGGCGTGGCGGTCGGCATTCATGCCGATATTCAGGATCGCGCCCGGCCCGCCCCAATCGGGATCTTCGGAACTGGGCCGCACCGAAACCAGGGGACTGCCGCCGAACACCGCCAGGATTCCGTCCTTGTCGGGCATCTGCCCGGCGGCGATCCGGTGCACCGCATCAAACGACAACGCCACCGTGCGCGGCACCGGCATTCCCAGCCGGATCAACCGCTGCAGGCACTTGGCCCGACCGCCATGGCGCGCCACCGCGATATCCGCCGTGGGCGCTATGATCGTGAAATCGGTGAAATCGGCGTGTTTCTGCACCGCAGCATCCTCCTGTTGCCGCGCAGGATACGCCGATCCCGCCACTTGGCAAGCACCGCGTTGCGTCGTGCGGCTATCCTTCGATCCGGGTCAGATCAGCCACCTGCAGACAGGTTTCGCGGATTCGGTGCAACAGGTTCAGACGGTTGCGGCGCACCACCTGATTGTCGGTATTCACCTGCACCGATTCGAAAAACCCGTCGATCGGGGCGCGCAGATCGGCCATCGCCGCCATCGCCGCTGCGAAATCCTCGGCCTCGACCGCTGCGGCGATCACGCCTTCGGCCCGGTCAAGCGCCGCGAACAGCGTTTTTTCGCTGTCCTCTTCGGCGAATTTCACATCGGCGCCAAAGCGATATTCGACCCCATCGTTTTCTTCGGCCTGGATCAGGATGTTGTTGGCACGGCGGAAACCCTGCACCAGATTGTCGCCATCCTCGGTCGCCAGGAACGCGCCCAGCGCCCCGGCCCGCTTGACCAGCAGGGTCAGATCGTCGCTGCCGGGCATTGCCACGCAGGCGTCGATCACGTCATGGCGAATGCCTTCGCCCTTCAGATGCACCTTCAGCCGGTCATGGAAAAAGGCCAGCAGATCGTCGCTCATCGCGGGCAGCGAGGCGCGCAGATCCGATAACCAGGTGCCGTCTTCGACCTCGAAAGGTTCCTCCGTCTCGCCGCTCAGCTTGTCCAGAACCGCGTGGAAGGCCGCGCCGAACACGCCGTGATGGGCAATCGCATCGACCATGTGGCTCATGAAATACACCTCGCGCTCTTCGGCGGTATCGGTGCTCAGCGCGATGGTGTGGGTCAGAAGCTGCATGTCGATCAGCCGCTCCAGCCCGATGCGCAGATCATTGCCCAGAACGGTGCGGATGATGCCCAGCGCGGCGCGGCGCAGCGCGAAGGGATCCTTGCTGCCGGTCGGTTTTTCATCAATCGCCCAAAACCCGGTCAGCGTGTCCAGCTTGTCGGCCAGCGACACCGCGACCGAGACCGGGTTCACCGGCAGATCGTCCGAAGGGCCCAGCGGCTTGTAATGCATCTCGGCCGCGGCGGCGATGGCCGCGTCCAGCCCGGCCACTTCGGCGTAATAACGGCCCATGGTGCCTTGCAGTTCCGGGAATTCATAAACCATTTCCGAGGCCAGATCGGCCTTGGCAACCTCGGCCGCGGTCTGTGCCTGATCGGGATCGGCCCCCACCAGCGGCGCGATCTTGCGCGCCAGCATGGCGATACGCCCGACCCGCGCGCCCTGGGTGCCAAGCTGATTGTGGAACGTGACCTTTTCCAGCTTGTCCAGCCATGCGCCCATGCCCGCCCGCGCCACGCGCAGATCGTTTTCCCAAAAGAACTTGGCGTCCGACAGCCGGGCCGACAGCACCTTCTGGTTGCCCTCAAGGATGGTGGTGCCGTTGTCGGCGGTTTCGCGGTTGGCGACGGTGACGAATTTCACGATCCGTCCGGTTTTCGGCGCCCGGACCGAAAAGAATTTCTGATGCTCTTTCATCGAGGTTTGCAAAACCTCGGGCGGCAGGTTCAGAAACGCGCCGTCGATGGAGCCCATCAACACCACCGGCCATTCGACCAGCCCGGCGACCTCGGTCAGCAGGGCCTTGTCCTCGACCACTTCCAGCCCTTGGGCGAAGGCCATGTTGGTGGCATCGTGCCAGATATGCGCGGCCCGCTCGGCGGGGTCGATCATCACCTTGGCCTGTTTCAGCTTGGCGGCGTAATCGTCGAACGAAGTCACCGTGATCGGCCCCGGCGCCATGAAGCGGTGGCCCTGCGTGGTGGCACCCGCGCCGATCCCGTCGATCTGCATCGGCACCACCTGGGCGCCGGCCTCGTCGGTCAGAAGGCACAGGATCGAATGCAGCGGCCGGACCCAGCGCAAGGTGCCGCTGCCCCAGCGCATGGATTTGGGCCAGGGGAAATTGCGGATCACGCCCTCCAGCACCTCGGCCACGATCTGCGCCGCCGGGCGGCCGGCCTTCTCGATCACGGCGAAATAGACCTGGCCCTTCTTGTCGTCGCGGGTCTGCAACTGATCAAGGGTCAGGCCGGTGGCGCGCAGAAACCCGTCCAGCGCCTTTTGCGGTGCGTCGGTGCGCGGACCCTTGCGCTCTTCGCGCAGGGTCGGGCTTTCGGCGCTCAGCCCCTCGATGGTCAGCGTCAACCGGCGCGGCGTCGAAAACGCGGCAGCCGAGGCATAGGTCAGCCCCGCCTCGACCAAGCCATCGGTCATCCGCGATTTCAGATCCTCGCGCGCGCGGGCTTGCATCCGGGCCGGGATTTCCTCGGAGAAGAGTTCAATCAGCAGATCGGGCATCAGTCAGTCTCCGGCGGGGTTGGGCAGCCTTCGGGCGCGGGCTTGCCGTCATAGACGACTTCGCCGCAATGGTTCATCTGGTTCCAGGCATAGGCGCGGCCATCGGGAAAGACCGCGATCACCCGGTCCACGCCATAGGTGATGTTCGCCTGCCCCAGAAACGCCACCGCATCGCCGGTTTCCAGCGCCTCGCCGATCGCGACCGCATCGAAGCAGCCGAACTGGCGCGGCGCCACCAGCGGCACCGGCGTTTCATAGATCACATAGGTTTCCGACAGCGTCGCAACAGAGGTGGGCATGGTGAAACAGGCCCGGAACCGCAATGGCGAGGTGTCGGCGTCGATGCCTTCGAACCCGTCGGACGGCACCAGTTCCGGCGCGCCGCCGATCAGCGCGGTCAGATAGACATCGGCGGCCGGATCCGCGGGCGCGACCGGAGCGTAATAGGCGTATTCCTGCGTGTAATACAGCCCCACCCCCGCGATCACGGCGGCCAGAACGATCACGATCGCCAGTATCTTGCCGGTCAATCCAGTGCCCCCCCGGCCTCGGTCTGCACGAACGCATCGGCGCAGCGCTTGGCCAGCGCCCGCACCCGACCGATATAGGCCTGACGCTCGGTCACCGAAATCACCCCGCGCGCATCCAGCAGGTTGAACAGATGGCTGGCCTTGATGCACTGGTCATAGGCCGGGTGCGCCATCACGATGCGCTTGCCGGTCTTGGGGTCGTCATGCGGATGGGCCAGGATCGCCTCGCATTCGGCCTCGGCATCCTCGAAATGACGCAACAGCATCTCGGTTTCGGCCACGTCGAAGTTGAAGCGGCTGTATTCCTGTTCGGTCTGGCGGAAGATGTCGCCATAGCTCAGGGCAATCGGCGCGTCGGGGTCGTTGAACGGCATGTCCATGACGTGATCGACGCCCAGCACATACATCGCCAGACGTTCCAGCCCGTAGGTCAGCTCGCCCGCGACGGGTTTGCAGTCATGGCCGCCGACCTGCTGGAAATAGGTGAACTGCGACACTTCCATGCCGTCGCACCAGACCTCCCAGCCCAGTCCCCAGGCACCCAGCGTCGGGCTTTCCCAGTCATCTTCGACAAAGCGGATGTCGTGCAGGGCCATGTCGATGCCGATCGCCTCCAGGCTGCCCAGATACAGCGCCTGCAGATCGGGCGGGCTGGGTTTGATCAGCACCTGATACTGGTAATAATGCTGCAACCGGTTGGGGTTTTCGCCATAGCGCCCGTCGGTCGGCCGGCGCGAGGGTTGCACATAGGCCGCGGCCCAGGGTCGGCTGCCCAGCGCGCGCAGCGTGGTGGCCGGGTGAAACGTGCCGGCGCCCACCTCCATGTCATAGGGTTGCAGCACCGCACAGCCCTTGGCCGCCCAGTAATTCTGCAACCGCAGGATGATGTCCTGAAAACTCCGGGGTTTACTGTCGTTCATCGTCCTCGACCCGCTGAAGGGAAACAGCGTCTCAATAGGCAAGCGGGGCGGCAGGGTCAATCCGGGCGCCCCCGGATTATTGACGTGCAAAGCGGCAGGGCTTTGATACGTTTCAACCTGGATTCGCCGCAAGGCGCAGAAAGCAGGGGCAAAAAGGGTAATGCGTAAGGTTCTTTCCATCATCTGTGTAATTTTCGTCTGGGCCCTGCCCGCCGTCGCGCAGGAAAAGGTCTGGCTTCAGATCGAGGCACAGCCGACCCTGCGCGAGGCGCAGGACCGCGCCCGCGCCTATGCCGGCAGTTTCACCGATGTGAACGGGTTTCAATTGCGCTCGGGCTGGTATGCGATCGCGCTTGGCCCCTATTCCACCACCGAGGCCCCGACCAGGCTGGGCGAGCTGCGCCGCTATGGCCAGGTGCCGCGCGACGCCTATATATCGGACGGTGGTAATTTCCGTCAGCAGTTCTGGCCGGTGGGCGCCGCCCGGACCCCGACCGCCCAGCCCGACGCCCCCGTCACCGCGCCGCCTGCGACCCAAACCGTCCTGCCCGCGCCCCAGTTGGACGAAACCCCGGCCCAGGCGCGGCGGTCCGAACGCGACCTGACCCGCGAACAGCGCGAGTTGCTGCAGGAAGCGCTGAAATGGGAAGGCTTCTATGCGTCCGCCATCGACGGCGCCTTCGGCCCCGGCACCCGCAACGCGATGGCCGCCTATCAGGCCGCGATGGGCGATGCGCCCACCGGCATCCTGACCACCCGCCAGCGTGACAGGCTGGTGACGCAATATCGCGCCGCCTTTGCCGCGCTGGGGCTGAAAACCGTCGAGGACAGCGCCGCCGGCATCCGCATCACCCTGCCCGCCGCGATGGTTGCCTTCACCAGCTACGAGCCGCCCTTCGTACATTACGACAGCGTGGGGGACAGCGGCGTCCGGGTTCTGCTGATCAGCCAGAAAGGCGATCAGAACACGTTGTTCGGCCTCTACGACATCATGCAGACGCTGGAAATCGTGCCGCTGACCGGCCCGCGCGAGCGGCAGAACAACTGGTTCGAGCTGACCGGCCAGAACGCCACCCTGCACTCCTATACCTATGCCGCGCTGCGGGACGGGATGATCAAGGGCTTTACCCTGATCTGGCCCCCCGCCGACGAAAAGCGGATGACCCGCGTCGCCCAGATCATGCGCGACAGCTTCGAGCCGTTCGGCGGTGCGCTGGACGAAACCCTGGGCGCGCCGGGGGCCGAGCAAAGCGTCGACCTGTTGTCGGGGCTCGATATCCGCCGCGCCGACCGCACCCGCAGCGGGTTCTATGTGGACGGGGCCGGGCTGGTGCTGACCACGGCGGATGTGCTGGACCAGTGCCAGCGCATCACCATTGGCGACGACACCGAGGCCGAGGTGACCGCGCGCGACGACACCCTGGGCCTGATCGTGCTGCACCCGCGCCAGCGCCTGGCGCCGATGGCCTATGCCGCGTTTCAGACCGGCGTGCCGCGCCTGCAATCCGAGGTGGCCGTCGCCGGGTTTTCCTATGGCGACGCGCTGGACCTGCCGGTGATGACCTATGGCACCCTGGCCGACCTCAAGGGGCTGGCAGGCGAGGACGGCCTGAACCGGCTGGCCCTGTCGGCGCTGCCGGGCGACGCGGGCGGCCCGGTCTTCGATCAAAGCGGTGCGGTGATGGGAATGCTGCTGCCGCACCAGACCGGCGCGCGGCAACTGCCCGGCGATGTCAGCTTTGCCGCCACGGTGCCGGCGATCGCGGATTTCCTGTCGGCCAATGGCGTGCAGATGGCGGCCTCGGACCGGGGCGGCCAGATCGATCCGGTGGATCTGGCGGCGCTGGCCGCGGACATGACCGTGCTGGTGTCGTGCTGGAACTGACGGTGCGTCAGTCGCGCCAGAACTGGACCGTCAGGATCGCATAAACCGCCAGCAGTTCCAGCCGGCCGATCAGCATGGCAAAGGCCAGCAGCCACTTGGCGGTGTCGTTGAGGGTGGCGAAATTGCCCGCCGGGCCGATCGTGCCGCCCAGGCCGGGGCCGATATTGGCCAGCGCCGTCGCCGCCCCCGACACGGCGGTGACGAAATCCAGCCCGGTCAGCGCCAGCAGCACCGACAGCACGCCCAGGCTGACCACGAACAGCACGAAGAACGCCATGACCGAGGACAGCACATCCTCGGACACCGGGCGCCCGTCATAGCGCGGGGTGAACATCCCGTGCGGCGCATAGATCCGCCGGATCTGCGACCGGATCGAGGCAAACAGAAGCTGAAACCGGAACACCTTGATCGAACAACAGGTGGATCCCGCGCAACCGCCGATCAGCCCGATGAAAAAGAAGATCACCACCGGGAACGCGCCCCAAAGCTGATAATCCACGCTGGCATAGCCAGTACCGGTCATGATCGAGGTCACGTTGAAGATGCCCTCGCGGAACGCATGTTCCAGGTGGTCGTCATTGGCCACCACCCGGTAGGCGGCGATCACCACCACCAGCACCCCGATCGTGCTCAGAAAGACGCGCACCTGGCTGTCGCGCAGGATCGGACGCGACTGGCCCCCCATGATCTGGACGTAGCGCACGAACGGCAGGCTGGCCAGAACCATGAAGACCGAGGCGACATATTCCGTCGGCCCCTGAAACGTGCCGAACGAGGCGTCATAGGTCGAAAACCCGCCCGTCGACAGCGTCGTCAGCGCATGGTTCAGCGCGTCGAAACTGCCCATCCCCACCAGCATATAAGCGACATAGCACAACGCGGTCAGAAACACATAAACCACCGAAATGCGCGCCGCGATCTGGGCCGCGCGCGGCAGCACCTTGCCGCCGGTGTCGAACGCCTCTGACCGGAAGATCTGCATCCCGCCCACCTTCAGCTCGGGCAGGAACACCATCGCCACCACGATGATGCCGATCCCGCCGAACCATTGCAGCATCGAGCGCCACAGCAACAGCCCCGCAGGCAGCGCATCCAGCCCCGAAAAAACCGTGGCGCCGGTGGTGGTCATGCCCGACATCGCCTCGAAAAACGCATCGACCACCCGCGCGTCGGTGGCGCCGATCATGAACGGGATCGACCCGAACACCGGCAGGATCAGCCATACCCCCGTGGTCAGCAGAAAGGTCTGTTGCAGGGTCAGCCCGGCCTGCACACCGTTGGACGAGGCCAGCGCCAGCACGCCGCCGGTCAGTACCGACAGGATCGCCGCCTCCAGAAAAACCGACCATTCGCCGTTGCCCAGCCACAGATCGACAGCCATCGGCAACAGCATCGTCCCCCCCAAAACGGACACGAGCAGGCCAATGACATATCCGACGGGGCGCAGGTCAATCATGAGCGCAGGCTTGGCCGTCCGGCGCGGCGCTGTCAAGCATCAGCCGCGCGGTGAAAGAGTACAAGCCCCACTCCGAAGAACAGCGCCGACAGCGGCGCCGCGGGGGGCAGCGCCTCGCCCATCGCGGCGGCGATGCCCGCGCCGACCAGCGCCGCAACGCTGCCCAGCTGGCTCAGATAGACCGGCCCCGCGACATGCTGAAGCCGGAAATAGGCGACATACTGGATGCAGAACAGGGCGATGTTGAGCGCCACCAGCAGCCGCAGACCCGGATCGCGCCACAACAGCGCCGCCCCGGTACCTTCGCGCGCGATCGCCAGCGGCAGCACCAGAACCGCGGCCAGCACCAGCATCAGCCCCGCCAGCAGCACCGGCTGCGCGCCGGCGGGCCAGAACCGGGTGCGATAAAGATTGCCCAGCGCAATGAACAGCGGAACAGCACTGGCCAGCGCGATCCAGCCCGCGCCGGCGGCGGCGGGGCCATCCTGCCCGAACTTCGACAGCGCCAGCAGAACACCGCCCGCCAAAGCCGCGACAACCCCCGCCAGCCGGGCGGGGCGGAACCGGTCCATGCCCACCGCCAGTGCCATCAGATAGGTCAGCAACAGCGGAAAGGCGAAGGTCAGCGACAGATAGCCCGCCCCGACATGCGCCACGGCCAGATAACCCATCGCATTGGGCAGCGCCATGAAGGCCCCCGCCCCGGCACCATAGGCCAGCAGCGGCGCCCAGCGGCCCCGCGCCCGCCCCGGCATCTGACCCAACACCCGGGCCAGCATCAGCAGGCACAGCCCCGCGCCGCCCATCACCGCCACCAGAAAGGACAGGATCGGCGCGTCCCGCGCGGCAGCGACGCCCGACAGAATGATACTCAGCGCCAGCAGGCTGCCGGTCAGAACCAGCAGGCCAAGGGCGGACAGGAAAGAGCGGGCCGCGTCGGCATCTGGCCGCGCGGCAATCCGGGGGGACGCCATTGGAGAGGCTCCTGTGATGTGGTAAGATTTATCTTGATGAAAAGTATCTTTATGTCAAGATAAATGGAGCAAAGGATGGACCGAGCCTCGCGCGCGGCGATGCAATGGCGGGCGGAATGCCCCGAAATGGACCTGCTGCCGATGGAGTTGCTGGGGCGGCTGGCCGAAACCGCGCTGGTGATCGAGCGTCAGCATCTGGCGCCGGTCTTTGCCCAATTCGGCCTGCAAGGCGGCGAATTCGACGTGCTGGCCGCGCTGCGCCGGTCGGGCGCGCCCTATGCGCTCAGCCCATCCGCGCTGTTCGACGTCACGATGATGTCATCGGGGGGCATGACCGCACGGATCGACCGGCTGGAAAAGGCCGGGCTGGTCGCCCGCCGCCCCAACCCGGCGGACCGGCGCGGCACCCTGGTCGGACTGACCGACGCGGGCCGCACCCTGATCGACCAGGCGGTGACGGCGCATCTGGCCAATGAGGCGCAGATCGTCGGCGTGCTCAGCCGGACAGAACAAGACACCCTGTCGGAACTGCTGAAAAAGCTTCTGGGCGGGTTGCCCGGCACCTGACGCCGCCCCCACCCCGGCGCAGATGCCCGCACGCGTCAGATCGCTGCCAGCGCCGCCTGCATATCGGCCAGCAGATCGCCCGCATCCTCCAGCCCGACCGACACCCGCACCAGCCCCGGTGAAATGCCCAGAATCGCCTTCTGATCCTCGGGCAGGCGCTGATGCGTGGTCGTCGCGGGATGGGTCACCAGGCTTTTCGCATCGCCCAGATTGTTGGAAATCGTGAAAAGGTCCAAAGCGTTGAGGAACCTGAACGCCGCCTTCTGCCCGCCGGCCAGTTCCAGCGCGAACACGGTGCCGCCCGCCCCCATCTGCGCCATCGCCAGATCGTGCTGCGGGTGCGCGGCCAGCCCCGGATACAATACCCGCGACAGCGCGGCGTGCCCTTCCAGTGCGTCGGCCAGAATTTGCGTCGTCTCCACCTGCGCCCGCACCCGCAGATCCAGCGTTTCCAACCCCTTGAGCATCACCCAGGCGTTGAACGGGCTCAGCGCGCCGCCGGTGTGCTTCAGGTACGGCTCCAGCGTGCCACGGATATAATCCTTCGATCCCAGCACAACGCCACCCAGACAGCGCCCCTGCCCGTCGATATGCTTGGTCGCGGAATAGACCACCACATCCGCGCCCTGCGCCAGCGCATCGGAATAGACCGGGGTGGCAAAGACGTTATCGACGACCACCAGCGCACCCACCGCATGGGCCAGATCGGACACCGCCCGGATATCAATGACTTCCAGTGTGGGGTTCGAAACGGATTCGAAGAACACCGCCTTGGTGCCGGGGGTCAGCGCGGCCTTCCACTGGTCCAGATCGGTACCGTCGACGATGGTGATCGACACGCCGAACCGGCCCAGCACCTCCTCCAGGATATACAGGCACGACCCGAACAGCGCCCGCGCGGCGACCACATGATCACCCGCCCGCAACAGCGAGGTCAGCGCGCCGTTCACGGCGGCCATGCCCGACGCGGTAGCAAAGGCATCCTCGGCCCCTTCCAGCGCGGCGATCCGCTCCTCGAACATGCGCACGGTGGGGTTGCCGTAGCGGGCATAGATGAATTCATCCTCGCCCAACGCGACGAACCGGGCCTCGGCCTGTTCGGCGGTGTCATAGACAAAGCCCTGGGTCAGAAAGATCGCCTCGGCCACCTCGCCATACTGGCTGCGGCGCGTGCCGGCATGGACCTGCTTAGTCCGCTTGCTCCAATTCATCATCCGCGCCGTCCTTTCGCGCAAAGAAAAACCCCCGACCGGCAAAAGGCGGGGGTGCGCTGCATCCCGAACCTCTTTAGCGGAATGTTTAACGTGGCCCGCAATCCGGTAACAAAGCGCCACAAGGCCGAGCCATAGCGCCGCCCCCTGTCGCCGTCAAGCCACGTCACGCAGCTGTAACACCGGCTTCATGCTGCTGTCGTATGGCTGGCTTACCTGCTGAACCCAAGATGTAGTGGGAGCTGCCCCAATGCCCCTCGTCCAGGTCAATGCACATAAATCCCTGCCCTTCCCGGCGGCGGGCGGCGATCTGCAGGCAGATCTGGCCCGCGCGCTGCACGATGTCCCGCCCGGCGCGCCGGTCGTGATCCTGCTGCACGGGTTCAAGTTTTCACCGTTCCGCCCGGGCAAAAGCCCGCATGGCCATATCCTGTCGCTGACCCCCGACCGCGACACGCCCAAGGTGATTTCCTGGCCCCGGCATCTGGGCTTTTCCGGAACGCGCCCCGACGAAGGGCTGTGTATCGCCTTCGGGTGGGAAGCCTCGGGTCATATCTGGCGCGCCTACGGCGAAGCCGCCCGCGCCGGCGCGGCCCTGGCCCGGCTGACAGCGGCGATCCGCACCCTGCGCCCCGGCCAGCAGGTCGATCTGCTGGCGCATTCGCTGGGCGCGCGGGTGGCGCTGTCGGCGCTGCCACATATGGCCCCCGGCACGCTGCGCCGCGCGATCCTGATGGCCCCGGCCGAACTGTCCAGCCGCGCCGGTGCGCTGCTCGACACCCCGGCCGGGCACATGGCCGAATTCCTCAACGTCACCAGCCGCGAGAACGACCTGTTCGATTTCCTGCTCGAAGGGGTGATCGTACCGCACCGCCCGCGCGAACGCAGCCTGGGCCACAACGCACCGCTGCATCCCAACTGGTGCGATCTGCAGATCGACCATGCCGATACGCTGGAGACGCTGGCGCGGCTGGGCCACCGCATCGCCCCGCCCGCACGCCGCGTCTGTCACTGGAGCCCCTACCTGCGCCCCGGAATGTTCGGCCTCTACCGCGCCTTTCTGGACGGCAGCCTGCCCCTGGCGGCGCTGCCGCGGGCGCGCAGCCCGCGCTGGTCACGGCTTCTTGCACCGCCGCGCACCGCCTTCCCCTTGCCCTTTGCCGGGAAAGCCCCATCCTGAGGCGCGAAAGGAACGCGCCCATGACACAAACTATCGAGCTGTACTACTGGCCCACACCCAACGGATGGAAGATCACCATCGCGCTGGAGGAAATGGGCCTGCCCTATACCGTGAAGCTGGTGAATATCGGAACGGGCGAACAATTCGCCCCCGATTTCCTGAAAATCGCGCCGAACAACCGGATGCCCGCGATCATCGACCCCGACGGACCCGACGGCGACCCGATCTCGATCTTCGAGTCCGGCGCCATCCTGCAATACCTGGCCCGCAAGACCGGCCAGTTCTGCGGCCCGACCCAACGCGACCGGATCGCGGTGGATCAATGGCTGATGTGGCAGATGGGTGGCCTCGGGCCCATGGCCGGACAGGCGCATCACTTCTTGAAATACGCCCCGGCGATGGATCCGCCCAACGACCTGCCCTATGCCAAGGACCGCTACCGCGCAGAGACCGCCCGCCTGTACGGTGTGCTCGACCGGCAACTGGCGCAGCACGCGTTCGTGGCCGGCGATTTCTTCTCGATCGCCGATATGGCGATCTGGCCCTGGGCCTCGCTTTGGGAAGGGCAGGAACAGGTGCTTGACGACAAGCCGCATATGGCGCGCTGGCTGGATGCGGTGGGCAGCCGCCCCGCGGTGCAAAAGGGGCGCGCGGTGTCCGCCGAGCAGCGCAGCAACCTGCAAGACGACAAGAAGGCACAGGAGGTGCTGTTCAAGCGCCAGACCTGAGCCTTTCGAAATTGCGCGCCTGCGGCGCATGTCTTTGATATGCGCCGCGCGTTACGCGCGGCTGTGCCTCCGGCGGGGATATTTTCGCGAAAAAGAAGCCAGCCCCGGTTTCTTTTCCGTTGAAATATCCTCGCGCCGCAGGCGCGAAACAATCGCACGAAGTGCTGATAAAGCTGTGCGCCCGCAGGCCGCGCCGTTTGACGGGGCTAGCTTTGGTCCCTGTCGGATGCATATTTCTGAAGCAATCCGCCCTGGGTCATGAAGAAGGCGAAGACCGCGATGGTCAGACCGAAGGTCTTGAAATTGACCCAGGTATCGGTGCTCATGCTGCGCCAGATCACCTCATTCAGCACCGCCAGCCCGATGAAGAAGAACATCAGCCGCCGGGTCAGGATCTTCCAGCCCTCGGGCCGCAGCGGCATCATCTCTTCCATCACATATTGCAGATAAGACTGCCCGCGCAGCAGGCCAAAGCCCAGCACGCCGGCGAACAA
Organism: Actibacterium sp. D185-2; assembly: GCF_054954595.1. Taxonomy (NCBI): domain Bacteria; kingdom Pseudomonadati; phylum Pseudomonadota; class Alphaproteobacteria; order Rhodobacterales; family Roseobacteraceae; genus Actibacterium; species Actibacterium sp. D185-2. The sequence goes on along the minus strand of NZ_JBPWNX010000003.1, from coordinate 351,077 downwards.
CGTGTAGATCATCGTCGGCTTCATCTTGAAGAACCGGTCGTCGTTCAGCCACACGGTCAGCCCGCCGAAGACCACCACCAGCGCGGCGGTGGCGATCTGCATCTTCGACACATGGCCCGACAGTTTCCACAGCAGCGCCGTGGTCAGCAGGATCAGCGGGATGAACCCGGCGGTGACCAGGATGAATCCTTCATACTCGGATCCGCCGATGCTGAAGCTGCGGTCGCGCAACGCGATATAGCCGGCGAAGAAGGCCAGGATGGGGCCGATCTCCAGCCCCAGTTTCACGATCGGATTGATCTTCTTTTTCTCGGCCATCGGTTCCTCTTTCATGCGCCCATCTCAACTATCACAGCGCCTGCCGCGATCAATGCCATCAGGGCCAGGCGGCGGGGCCCCACGGTTTCTTTCAGCACGATCCAGCCGATCAGCGCCGCGAAAACGGTCGAGGTTTCGCGCAGCACCGCCGCCTCGCCCACCTTGTCGAGCCGCGTGGCCAGCATGACCGACCCGAAACTGCCGTAAGCCACCAGCGCGCCGAGCAGCCCGCGCGCCAGCAGCGGCCCCGGCGCGGGCGGGTGACCCATGGTGCGGTAGCGCAGCAGGGCGATCGCCGGAAAATCCACCGCCGTGATCAGAAAGAACCAGGCCAGAAAGGTGAACGGGTCGGGCGTGGCACGAATGCCGAATGCGTCATAGGTGGTATAAAGCGCCACCAGCGCGCCGGTGCCCACCGCCAGCCACAGCGCCGGCACCAGCGTGGCGCGACCGACATCCACATGGATCAGGTTATAGACCGCCAGTCCGAAAATGCCGGCCAACAGCACCCCAACACCCAGCCATTGCACCCCGGTAAACGTCTCGCCAAACAGCGCATAGGCGCCGATCACCGTGAACAGCGGCCCCATACCGCGCACCACAGGATAAACCACGGTAAAGGCCCCCCGGCTATAGGCCAGCGCCATCCCCATCTTGTAGCTGAAATGGATCGGCAGCGTACCGGCCAGCAGCAGCCATTCATGGCCGCGGGGCAGCGGCACCAGCAACAACGCGATCGGCGCCGACAGCACCAGCAGCCAGATATCGATCGCGCCCCGGGTCAGCCACGGGTCGTGCCGCCCCTTTTGCAACGCCCCGAACACCGCGTGCAGCAGTGCCGCCAGCAGCGCCAGCGACAGGGCCAGCGTGCGGCCCGCATCGGTCCCTTCCAGCGAAACCAGCCAGGCGCTCATGGTACCCGCCGCGCCATGCCGGTCCGGTAGGCGAACCCGGCCTTTTCATACAGCCGCTCGGCGCCCGCGTCGGCGATCAGGCTGATATAGCAGCCCTGTGGCAGGCTGGCGTCGCACCAGCCCAGCAGGCGCGCGACAATCGCCGTGCCGTGGCCCTGCCCCTGATGATCGGGGTGCACCGCCACATCGTTTAGCTGCACGAAACAGGCGCCGTCCCCGGTGACGCGGCCCATGCCGATCAGCCGACCGTCGCCCGCGCGCAGCCAGACGCCGTGCAGCGTGCGTTCAAGGCTGGGCCCGGCGGCGGCGTCGGGAAAGACGCGCATGCCCGTGACGCGGCGCAGGGCCTGAAATTCGCACAAATCGGGGGCCGCGTCGGAAAAATCAGGCATCGACCCCCGCCAGGGCGTTGGCGAAGTCTTCGGGGTCGAAGGGGGCCAGATCGTCGATCTGTTCGCCCACGCCGATGGCATGGATCGGCAGACCGAACCTGTCGGCCAGCGCCACCAGCACCCCGCCCTTGGCGGTGCCGTCCAGCTTGGTCATCACGAGGCCGGTCACATTGGCCAGTTTCTGGAACGTCTCGACCTGGTTCAGCGCGTTCTGCCCCGTCGTCGCGTCCAGCACCAGCAGGGTGTTATGCGGCGCGTCGGGGTCTTTCTTGCGGATCACGCGGACGATCTTGGCCAGTTCTTCCATCAGGTCCTGGCGGTTCTGCAGCCGCCCCGCCGTGTCGATCAGCAACAGATCGGCGCCCTCTTCCTGCGCCCTGGTCATCGCATCATAGGCAAGGCTGGCCGGGTCGGACCCTTCGGGCGCAGTCAGCACCGGCACCCCGGCGCGGTCGCCCCAGACCTGCAACTGTTCGACCGCCGCGGCGCGGAACGTGTCGCCCGCCGCGATCACCACGGTCTTGCCGGCGGCCTTGAACTGGCTGGCCAGCTTGCCGATTGTCGTGGTCTTGCCCGAGCCGTTGACGCCGACCACCAGCACCACCTGCGGCTTGGTCGGGTAAAGCGGCAGCGGCCGGGCCACGGGGTCCATGATCCGGGTGATTTCACCCGCCAGCAGGCGCTTGATCTCGTCCACCGACAGTTTCCGGCCGAACCGGCCTTCGGCCATGTTGGCGGTGACACGCAGGGCGGTGTCGACGCCCATATCGGCGGTGATCAGCAGTTCTTCGAGGCTTTCGAGCATGTCATCGTCGAGCACCCGGCGCTTGACCGTCGCGGGTTCGCCCCGGCCCAGGATGCGGCCCAGAAAGCCGGGCTTCTGCGCCTCGGCGCTGACCTCGATCCCGCCGGGGGAATAGCTGGGGATTTCCTGCGGGAAGGGCTCGGGGCCCGGCTCGGGGAAATCGGGCAGCTCTTGCGGCATGTCGGGCGCGATCGTGTCGCCGCCGGGGACCGGCACGTTCAGCGGCTCGGGCGTGGGCTGCGGTTCGGTCAGGGGTTGCGGCGGCTCCGGCATCGGCTGCGGCGGCTCGGGCGTGGCGGGCACCGGTTCGGGTTCCGGCGCGGGCTGCGGTTCGGGTTCGGGGGCAGGTTCCGGCGTCGGGGCCGGAACCGGCAGGGGCTCGGGTTCGGGCTGCGGTTCAGGTTGTGGCACGGGTACGGGTTCGACCGGCTCCTGCGCGCCGCCCGCGTCGATGATCGCCTCCAACCCCTCTTCGAGTTTCGAAGAGGATTTGAACATGCGGGCCTTGAGCTTGCTGAAAAACGCCATGGGCACCTCCGTTAGCCGTGACTTAATCGCTCTTGCCCCACTATGGAAGGGCAAGTGCCCGCTGCCGGGGCCCCGGGGCTGGCAAATCGGCGCGCCCTGCCGCATGTTGCGGCAACCGCCACAGCCCAAAGTCCCCTGCCGCCGATGTCCGACCGCCGCCCCGTCACCCTGTTCGCTCTCGCCACGCTGGCGCCGCTGCCGTTGCTGGCACTTGGCGCGGCGCAGGGCGGGGTATGGATCGCGCTGGCGCTGATCTATCTGACCGGCCTTGTCTTCGCGCTGGACACGCTGATCGGACGCGCGGCCCCGAACGCGCCCGAGGGATGCGAATTTCCCGCCGCCGACCGACTGTCGGCCACGCTGGCGCTGGCGCATTTCGGACTGTTGGGGGTTGGCGTCTGGGCGGTGTCGGGGGCCAGCGGGCTGGGCGTCGCGGAACGCATCGCCGCCTTCTTTGCCTTCGGGCTGTTTTTCGGGCAGGTCAGCAATTCCAACGCGCATGAGCTGATCCACCGCACGCGCCGCACGCTGTTTGTGCTGGGCAAATGGGTCTATATCTCGCTTCTGTTCGGGCATCACACCTCGGCGCATCGCCATGTGCATCACCGGTTCGTGGCCACGCCCGAGGATCCCAATTCGGCCCGCCCCGGCGAAAGTTTTTACCGCTTCGCGCCGCGCGCCTGGGCGGGGTCGTTCCGCGCGGGCCTGCGCGCCGAAACCGCATTGCGGCAGGCGCACACCCCGCCCCCGCCCGCCTGGACGCACCCCTATGTCAGCTATCTGGGCGGCGCACTGGCGGGGCTGGCGCTGTCGGGGGCGGCGTTCGGCCTGCCCGGCGTCGCGGCGCATCTGGCGCTGGCGGGCTATGCCACGGCGCAGCTGCTGTTGTCGGATTACGTGCAGCATTACGGGCTGCGCCGGCCGCGCGGCGCGGACGGGCGCTATGCCCCGGTGAACGGCCGGCATTCATGGAACGCGCCGCACTGGTTTTCCGGTTATCTGATGCTGAACGCGCCACGCCATTCCGACCACCACGCCCACCCCGCGCGCAAATACCCCGGCCTGCACCTGCCGCCGCCGGAACAGGCGCCCATTCTGCCCCACAGCCTGCCCGCGATGGCCACGCTGGCGCTGATGCCGCGCCTGTGGCGCCGGGTGATGGACCCGCGCGCGGCGCGCTGGCAACAGGACGCCGGGTAACGGCAACGGCACTGGTCTGCGCCGGGGCGCTCTGGCAGACTGTTGTCACAGCCCTGAAAGGAGCCGCCCGATGCACCGCGCCTTGATGCTTGTCCCCCTGCTGGCCGCCGGCCCCGCGCTGGCCGATCCGCCGATGAGCGCGACCGCGTTCGAGGCCTATTCCACCGGCAAGACCCTGTATTACGGCACCGCGGGTGTGGCGTACGGCGCCGAGCAATACCTGCCGGGGCGACGGGTGATCTGGACCTTTCTGGACGGCGAATGCCAGCAGGGGATCTGGTACGAACAGGCCGGGAAGATCTGCTTTGCCTATGAAAACCGGCCCGATGCGCCGCAATGCTGGAGCTTTTACGAAAGCGAAAGCGGGCTGATGGCCCGGTTCGAGAATGACCCCGACGCCACGCCGCTGATCGAGGTCGAGCAAAGCCCCGAGCCGCTGATCTGCCCCGGCCCGGATCTGGGGGTCTGAGGGGCGTTTCCGGATTGCGCGCCTGCGGCGCATGTCTTTGGTTTGCGCCACGCGCTGCGTGGCGCGGTGCCTCCGGCGGGGATATTTGAGCGGAAAAGAAGGCTCAGAGCAGGCTGCCCTGTTCGGGCGGCGGATCTGATTTGCGCGGTTTGCGCGCGGGTTTGCCCCCGATGGCGAAGCGGCCGTCCTGAAACTCGATCTCCAGCGCGGTGGCGGTTTCGGCGGCGGCTTTGGTGGTGATGACCTGATCGCCCGAGCGGACAACCGCATAGCCGCGTTTTAGGGTTTCGACATAGCCCAGGCTCTGGCGCATGCGTTCCACAGCGTCCAGCCGGCTTGACCAGCCCTTCACCTGCCCCTGCGCTGCCATGGCGAAGCGCGCCGAGAGCCGGTCGAGGTCCTGCGATTTGCGGTCAATGTCGCGCTGCAACCCGTCAGGGCGCAGCCGTTGCGCGCGGGTCTGAAGCTGGTCGCGCTTGATCCGGGCCGTGCGCGCGAGTCCTGGTTCCAGTCGCGCGGCCCAAGCCTGCAGGCCGCGCTGCGCCTCGGCCAGGCGCCGGGTCAGAACCGGGGGGCGCAGGGCCGCAGCCGCGCGGGTCAGATGAACCCGCCGGGCCTGTGCCGTGGCCCGCAACGCCGCCGGCAACCGGTCGGAGGCACGGTCCAGACGCTGCGCCGCCACCTGTACCAGGGTTTCGGGGCGCGGCAGCGCGCGGGACAGATCGGTCAGCCGCTGGCCGCGCTGCCCAATCGCCTGCGCCATTCCCCGGGTCAGCCGCGCGCCCTGCCCGTCAGCCCAGGCCAGCAGTTCCATCCGCACCGGCACCGCCAGCTCGGCCGCGGCCGTGGGCGTAGGGGCCCGGCGGTCGGCGGCGAAATCGATCAGCGTCGTGTCGGTTTCATGCCCCACGGCCGAAATCAACGGAATCTCCGACGCTGCGGCGGCGCGCACCACCACCTCTTCGTTGAAGCCCCACAGATCCTCGACCGAGCCGCCGCCGCGCGCCACGATCAACAGATCGGGCCGGGGCAGCGCACCGCCGGCGGACAGCCGGTTGAAACCTTCGATCGCGCGTGTGACTTCCGCCGCGCAGCTTTGTCCCTGCACCGCCACCGGCCAGATCAGCACCTTGCGCGGAAACCGGTCGCGCAGCCGGTGCAGGATATCGCGGATCACCGCCCCCGAGGGCGAAGTGACGACGCCGATCACCTCGGGCAGATAGGGCAGCGGTTTCTTACGCTCGGGCGCGAACAGGCCCTCGGCCGCCAGCGCCTTCTTGCGCTTTTCAAGCATGGCCATCAGCGCCCCCATGCCGGCGGGGGCTATATCCTCGATCACCATCTGATACTTGGACTGGCCGGGGAAGGTGGTCAGACGGCCCGTCGCCACCACCTCCAGCCCTTCCTCGGGCTGAGTGGCCAACCGCGCGGCCACACCTTTCCAGATCACCCCGGACAGGACCGAGCGGTCATCCTTGAGGTCCAGATAGATATGCCCCGAGCGCGGGCGGCTGACGCGCCCGATCTCGCCGCGCACCCGGACATGGGAAAACTCGCCCTCGATGGCGCGTTTCACCGCGCCCGAAATTTCGGTCACGGTGAATTCCGGGGCGTTCAGGCCGGCGGCGGGGTCGTCGATCAGATCTGACATCGGTGCTCGCTTGTCTTGCGGTGACCCACAGCTTAGAACGCGGCGGAACGAAGGGAAAGCGGGGGCGGCAGATGAATATCCTTATCCTGGGCGGCGGCGGGCGCGAACACAGCCTGGCCTGGGCGATCAAGCAGAACCCGAAATGCGACCGGCTGATCGTCAGCCCCGGCAATGCCGGGATCGCGGAAATCGCCGAATGCGCCGATCTGGATATTCTGGACGGCGGCGCGGTCGCGACCTTCGCCGAGGAAAACGCGGTGGATTTCGTGGTGATCGGCCCCGAGGCGCCGCTGGCCGCTGGCGTGGCCGACCGGCTGCGCGCGGCAGGGGTGCTATGCTTCGGCCCTTCTCAGCCGGCGGCGGCGCTGGAGGCCAGCAAAGGCTTCACCAAGGAGATATGCGATGCCTGCGGCGCACCGACGGCGGCCTGGGCCCGGTTCGACGAAGCCGAGCCGGCAAAGGACTACATCCGCGCCCGGGGTGCACCGATCGTGGTCAAGGCCGACGGGCTGGCCGCCGGAAAGGGCGTGATCGTGGCGATGAACGAGGCCGAGGCGCTGGCCGCGATCGACGACATGTTCGGCGGCGAGTTCGGGGCTGCCGGAACACGGGTGGTGATCGAGGAGTTCATGGAGGGCGAAGAGGCCAGTTTTTTCATCCTGTGCGACGGCGAGAACGTGCTGCCAATCGGCACCGCGCAGGATCACAAGCGCGTGAGCGAGGGCGACACCGGCCCCAATACCGGCGGCATGGGCGCCTATTCCCCCGCGCCGGTCATGACCGACGCGGTCACGCAAAAGGCACTGGACGAGATCGTGAAACCCACCGTCGCCGAAATGGCACGGCGCGGCACGCCCTATCAGGGGGTGCTCTATGCCGGGTTCATGATCAAGGACGGCCAGCCGCGGCTGGTGGAATACAACGTGCGCTTCGGCGATCCGGAATGCCAGGTGCTGATGATGCGGCTGGGCGCACAGGTGCTGGACCTGCTGCTGGCCTGTGCCGAGGGACGGCTGGACAAGGCCCGGGTCAACTGGGCCGACGACCACGCGATGACCGTGGTAATGGCGGCGAAGGGATACCCGGGCGCCTATGAAAAAGGTACCGTTATCGGCGGACTGGCGGCGCTGCCCGAGGACAGCCTGAACATGGTGTTCCACGCCGGTACGCGCGCGGTGGACGGCAAGATCATCGCCGCCGGCGGGCGGGTGCTGAACGTCACGGCGCGCGGTGCCACATTGCGCGACGCCCGCGATCGTGCCTATGCCATGGCAGACACCATCGACTGGCCCGACGGTTTCTTCCGGCGCGATATCGGCTGGCGCGCGCTCTGATCCCGCACTTTGCAAGAATTGCGACCGGCCCTTCGGAGCCGGTCATGTCCTGGGTCGCCCCCTTCGGGAGCTCCGGTTTTCGCCTCCGGCGGGAGTATTTGCACCGAGAAGAACACTCACGGCTTCTTCTCGGCTCAAATACTCAAACCCTGAGCCGTCGCAGACGGCGAGGCAAAAGATATGGCGCGGCACGCGCCGCACTTTGGAAAAGCCCCGCTCAGTCCGCACAGGCCAGTGCCGCGGCGAAGGAGTCCGGCCCGTTATGGGCCCCGATATCACGCGCCACCAACTGACCGCCGGACAACCGCACCGCCATCAGCCGCGACCAGTCGGCATTGGCGGTCACCATCTCGGGCCCCTGCCCACACACCCGGATTCCGCCCGAGATGACATCCTGCCCGATCCGGTGATTGGTCAGCCCGTCGTGCCCCGCAACCGGAACCAGCCCGCCGTCGCGATAGCGCCACACGCGCAGCCGTTTGGTCAGATGCGGCCGGTCGATATAGGCGATCTCGACGAAGCCGTCGCCGTCCAGATCGGCCGCGCCCAGCGGCGCTAGCCAACGGTGCGGCTGACCGATGAAGGGGGTTGCGGCCAGCCGCTTGAACTGCCCCGCGTCCAGCCCCCAGACCGTCAGCCGCGCGCCCTTGGTCAGCGCTGTCTCGACGGTCACAATCTCGGGCGCGCCGTCGCCGTCCAGATCGGCTAGGCGCGGCGCGATATCCTCGAACACCAGGCTGTCGGGCAGGATCACGTCCACACCGCCTTGGCGCCAGCCGCAGGGTGGTTTTCCGGTCACGCTGGCCGACAGGCCGCCCCATTCCACCGCATCGCCCAGGATGCCGTGATCATAGCGCGTGGTCGGACGGTCGTAGCGGGCGGCGGTGATCGCGCCCACGCAATCGGCCCGCGGCCCCTTGATGCGGGTGGCGTCCTGCGCCAGAGCCCCCGTGGCCGACAGCGCGGCCACCGCGCCGATCACCGCCGCCCGCAGCATGGCTCAGATCTGCTTTTCGGGCAGCTTGACCACCAGCCCGTCCAGATCGTCGCTCACCTTGATCTGGCAGGTCAGCCGCGAGCGGCCCGGCTGCGGCTGCCAGGCGAAATCGAGCATGTCCTCTTCCATCGCCTCGATCGCGGGCAGCTTTGCCGCCCAGTCGGCGTCGATATAGGCGTGGCAGGTGGAACAGGCGCAGGCCCCGCCGCAATCGGCGTCGATACCGGGCACGTTATTGTCGCGCGCGCCTTCCATCACCGTCATGCCGGTGGCCACATCCACCACATGTTCGGTCCCGTTATGCTCGATATAGGTGATTTTCGCCATGTTTATCCTCTTGCCCTGAACTGATCGTCACCCGCCGACATAGGCCAGCCGCGCGGGATTCGCCAGTCCCGCCGGGCCGATCGGGTGCAGGCGGCGGCGCAGATGCCCCGTTTCGGGCCGGTGCCGGCCCCGGCCCGCCCGCGGAAGCCTTTCGCCGGACTGCAAAAACCGCTATCCTGCCGCCCAGAACAGAAGGGCATGAAGACCCGACCAGAGCAGGAACAGCCCGTGACGATCCGCAGCTTTCTTATGACCGGCGTGGCCGGGATGGGCCTTGCCGCCTGCCAGGGCATCGCGCCCATGGCCGATGTCACGCGCCTGATCGAACCCCCGCTGACCCGCAGCCACAATGCCGTGGCCCCGCCCGGCGCCGCCCCCGGCACCTGCTGGGGCATGGAGATGACCCCGGCCGAGATCGAGACCGTGACCGAGCATGTCCTGCTGCAACCGGCCGAGGTCACCACCGGCGGCCGGGTGCTGGAGCCTGCACTTTACAAGACCGAGACCCAGCAGCGCATCGTGAAGGAGCGCACGGAAATCTGGTTCGAAACTCCCTGTAGCGCGCAGATGGATACCGGGTTCATCGAAACCCTGCAACGGGCGCTGAAGGCACGCGATCTGTATCACGGCCCGATCAACGGTCATATGGACCACGCCACGCGCCGGGCCGTGCGCCGCTATCAGGCGCCGCAGGGGCTGGACAGTGCAATCCTGTCGCTGGCGGCGGCACGCAAGCTGGGGCTGATCGCCTATCCCAGACCGGCCCCCGCCGAATAAAAAAGGGCGCCCCGAAAGGCGCCCTGTTCCGTATCGCCTGCGTCTCCGCAGCCTACATGTCGTCCAGCGACAGCGCCACGAAGCGCGGCTCGCCCTGACGGCGGATCAGCAGTAGCAGCGACTTGCGCCCGGCCTCTTTCGCCTCGTCGACCCGCGCCTGCAGATCGGCGACCGCGACGACCTTTTGCTGGCCTGCCTCGGTGATCACGTCACCGGCGCGCAGGCCCTTTTCATAGGCTTCGGCCATCTCGTCGACATCGGTCACCACCAGCCCGTCCAGCCCGGCGGTCACGCCCAGTTGCTCGCGCAACTCGTCGGTCAGCGGCGTCAGGGTCAGGCCCAGCAGCACGGTCTCGACCGGCGCTTCGTCGGGGGCCTGGGCAACTGCGGGCACCGCGTTCTCGGCGGTTTCGCGGCGGCCAAGTGTTACCTTCAGGGTCTGGGTCTTGCCATCGCGGAACACCACGACACGCACCGATTTGCCCACCGCGCTGTTGCCGACCATGCGGACCAACTCGCGGGTGTCGGCCACGTCCTGCCCGTCGAAGGACAGGATCACGTCACCCGATTTCATCCCGGCCTCGGCGGCGGGACCTTCGGGCACATCGGTGACCAGCGCGCCGGCGGCGGCCTCCATCCCGATCGCCTCGGCCACGTCATCGCTGACATCCTGGATGCGCACACCCAGCCAGCCGCGGCGGGTCTCGCCGAACTCGCGCAGTTGGTCGACCACATTGGTCACCACGTTCGACGCCATCGAGAACCCGATCCCGATCGAACCGCCATTGGGCGACAGGATCGCGGTGTTCACGCCGACCACCTCGCCCGCCATGTTGAACAGCGGCCCGCCCGAGTTGCCCCGGTTGATCGCCGCATCGGTCTGGATGAAATCGTCATAGGTGCCGGTCAGCGCCCGGTTGCGGGCCGAGACGATCCCGGCCGAAACCGAAAAGCCCTGACCCAGCGGGTTTCCCACTGCCATCACCCAGTCGCCTACGCGCATCACGTCGCTGTCGCCGAACGGCACGAAGGGCAGCGGTTCGTCGCTGTCGACCTTCAGCAGGGCGATATCGGTGTTCGGGTCGGTGCCGATCACCGTGGCATCCAGGATATTGCCCGAGAAAAACTCGATCTTGATCTCGTCGGCCTTTTCGATGACGTGGTTGTTGGTGACGATATAGCCGTCCTCGGAAATCACGAAGCCCGAGCCAAGCGCCTGGCTGCGACGCTGGCGCTGCTGGCCGCCTTGGCCTTCGGGATCCATGAAATCGCGGAAGAAATCCTCGAACGGCGAACCTTCGGGCAATTGCGGCCCCGGCCCGGTCGAGGCCGCCACCGTGGTCGAGGTGGTGATATTCACCACCGCCGGGCTGACCTGATCGGCCAGATCGGCCAAGCTTTCCGGCATCCCGCGCGCCTGTGCCGACAATGCCTGCGCCAACAACAGCGCGACGCTGAACAGCAGCGCCATGAAGGCCCGCAGCGGCAACGCCGCATCACGCTGGGCCGGAAGGGTAATGGCCTGAGTTTTCAAGGGGACGTCCTCCTCATGTGTTCTTTGGGGGCCGGGCCCGCGGCCGCATTCCCCATGGCTCCATATGCAGATGGGGCACCGGGACCTTCAATTCAAAGCCTGTCGCATCTTTTCACATGGCTGTGATGACGCGCTAACCTTCGGGACAATCTTTTCAGGCGCCAAGGCTTTGGGCAAGCCATACCAGCGCAACCCCCAGCGCGACCGCCACAAGCCCCAGCATCCGGCGGGTGTCCACCGGCAAGCGGGCGATTGCGGCCAGCATTTCGTCCAGACGCGAAGGGGCCAGTGCGAACACCAGCCCCTCGACGACAAGAACCAGACCAATGGCCAGCAGCAGCATCGCCATCAAGGGCGATCCGCCTGCTTGAGATAGTTGAAGAATTCGCTGTCAGGCGACAGCACCATGGTCGAATTGCTGCCCTTCAGCGCCCGCGAATAGGCCGTGAGCGAGCGGTAGAATTCAAAGAATTCCTGATCCGCGCCATAGGCTTCGGCGAAGATCTTGTTGCGCTCGGCATCGGCTTCACCGCGCACGATCTCGGACTGGCGGCCGGCATCCGACACCAGTTCGACCACGGTACGGTCGGCCCCGGCGCGAACCCGCTGCGCGGCCTCTTCGCCGCGGGCGATTTCATCCGCGGCTTCGCGTTCCCGCTCCGCCCGCATCCGGGCATAGGTGGCCGACAGGTTCTGCTCGGGCAGATCGGTGCGTTTCAGGCGCACGTCGATGATTTCCAGCCCCAGATTGCTGGCCTCGGAAATCGCCGCGTTGCGGATGCGCAGCATCAGTGTGGCCCGGTCCGAGCTGAGGATGTCGTTCGAGCTGACCGAGCCCAGCACTTCGCGTGTCGCGGCGCGCAGGATGCGGTCCAGCCGATCCTCGGCCGAGCGGACACCGCCGGTGCCAACGGCCTGACGGAACTGACGCACATCGGCGATCCGGTAGCGCGCGAAGGCATCTACCACCAGGCGGCGGTCATCCAGCGGCGTGACCTCCAGCGCTGCGGTATCCAGGCTCAGAATGCGGTCGTCGTAATAGACCACTTCCTGAATCAGCGGGATCTTGAACGCCAGCCCGGGCTGTTCGTTCACCGAAATCACCCGGCCGAACTGCAGCACCAGCGCCTTTTCGGTTTCCTTGACAATGAAGACCGAGGACAGCGCCGCCGCCACCACGATCACGACGATCGGCAGAATGAATGTCGTCTTTTTCATGGCTCAGTTCCCCCCTGCGGCGGGTGCGCTGCGGCGCAGCTCGTTCAGCGGCAGATAGGGCACGACACCCTGACCGCCCGCGGCGTTCTCGTCGAGGATGATCTTGTCCACCTGGCCAAGCACCTCTTCCATCGTTTCCAGATACAGCCGCTTGCGCGTCACCTCGGGGGCTTTGTTGTATTCCGCCAGAACGGCAGAGAACCGGCTGGCCTCACCCTCGGCCTCGTTCACCACACGGGCGCGATAGCCTTCGGCCTCTTCCAGCTTTTGCGCGGCTTCACCGCGCGCGCCGGCCACAACCCGGTTGGCATAGGCGTCAGCCTGCTTTTCAAGCCGGTCGCGTTCCTGTTCGGCGGCCTGCACTTCGCGGAAGCTGTCGATCACCTCGCGCGGCGGGTCGGCCTTGTCGAAGTTGACCCGCACCACGGTCATGCCGCTGTCGTAGCTGTCGAGCGTGGACTGGATCAGATCCTGCAAACGGCTGGCGATCGCACCACGGTCGCGGTTCAGGATCGGTGCCAGTTCGGACTGAGCGATGATTTCGCGCATCGCCGATTCCGACACCGCCAGAATTGTCTGCTGCGGGTCGCGCAGGTTGAACAGATAGCGCTTCAGATCGTTGATGTTCCACACCACCTGAAAGTCGATATCGACGATATTCTCGTCCGAGGTCAGCATCAGCCCGGCATCGCCACCGGCACGGCCCAGCCCCACCTCGACCGTGCGCTCGCGCGTCACCGCCTCGATCTGCTTGGTCACGACGGGCCATGGCGCAAAGTTCAGACCCGGGGAGCCGGTCTGGGAATATTTCCCCAGGAACAGCTCGACCGATTGCTCTTCGGGCTTGACCGTATAGGCCGAGGCAAACAGCCACAGCACCAGCGCCGCCAACAGGCCCAACCCGACCGTGCCGCGTGTCAGGGCCGGCCCGCCAGAGCCGCCCGTGCCGCCGGGACGCCCGGACCGGCCACCGCCGCCCATGAGCACTTTCAACTGCTCTTGCCCCTTTTTCATCAGCTCTTCGATTTCAGGGATCTGCGGGCCGTCGCCGCCGGGGCCACGCCCGTCACCACCACCACGCTGGCCGGAGCCACCCTTGTTCGAACCGCCACTCCCCCAGGGGCCGCCGTTATTTCCAGACATCCAGGTTATTACCTCTTTCCGTGTCATTCAGTCGTTCATATCAAAGTGGTCGCCAAGATGCGACATTCAAGCGGTCCGCGTCGGCGTCTTCATTGTCACAAGTTCTTCCGACATGGTCGGATGCACCGCTACGGTGCGGTCGAAATCCTCTTTCGTGGCGCCCATCTTCAGCGCGACGGCGGCCAGTTGGATCAGTTCGCCCGCATGATCCGCGACGATATGACAGCCCAGCACCTTGCGCGTCGCCTGGCTGACGATCAGCTTCATCATCACCCGGTCGTCGCGCCCGGCGAACAGCGACTGCATCGCCCGGAACGAGGTTGAATAAACCTCGATCTTTTCCTGCTCGCGGGCCTGTTCCTCGGTCAGGCCGACCGCGCCCAGCTCGGGCTGGGTGAAGACCGCGCTGGCCACCAGATCGTGGTCGGGTCTGGTCGGGTTGCCCTTGAACACGGTCTCGACAAAGGCCGCCCCTTCGCGGATCGCCACCGGCGTCAGGTTGATCCGGTCGGTCACGTCGCCCACCGCATAGATCGACGGCACGGCGGTCTGTGAATAGGCGTCCACCTCGACCTGGCCCCAGCGGCCCGGTGTCACGCCGGCATTCTCCAGCCCCAGCCCTTCGGTATTGGGGCGCCGACCGGTGGCATACATCACCTGATCATAGGTGCCGTCCTTGCCGCAGGCCGATTTGACGAAGACCCCGTCGCCGGTCTTGCGAATCTCCAGCACATCGGTGCCGACATGCAGATCGACGCCGTGTTCTTTCATCAGTTCGGCCACATGGCCGCGCGCCTCGTCATCGAACCCCCGCAGCACCTGCGCGCCCCGGTAATATTGCGTCACCTCGACGCCCAGCCCATTCAGGATACAGGCGAATTCGCAAGCGATGAAACCGCCGCCGACGATCAGGATTTTCTTGGGCAGTTCATCCAGCAGAAAAATCTCGTTCGAGGTGATGACATGCTCGGCACCCTCGATTTCCGGCAGATAGGGCTTGCCGCCGGTAGCCACCAGAATGTGCTTGGCGGTGAAGCGCTGGCCGGTCGACAATTTGACCGTATGGGCATCTTCCAGCACCGCGCGGGCCGGAAAAATCTCGACCCCGGCCTTTTGCAGATTGGTGGTATAGATGCCTTCCAGCCGGTCCAGCTCTGCGTGCAGCTTGGTGCGGAAGTCGGGCCAGTCGAATCCGCCCGCCTGCACATCCCAGCCATAGGCCCGCGCATCGGCAAAACTCTCGCGATAGCCCGACGCGAACACCATCAGCTTCTTGGGCACACAGCCGCGAATGACGCAGGTGCCGCCCATGCGGTATTCCTCGGCCAAGCCCACCTTGGCGCCCGCTTCCGAAGCGGCCAGCCGCGCCGCGCGCACCCCGCCCGAGCCGCCACCGATCACGAACAGATCATAGTCGAATGTCATGGTGCCGCCACCCCTCAGAGATCCGCAAACAGGTTGTCATTGTCCAGAAAGTCGATCTTGTCTTCTTCGACCGTGCCGGCATTGATGTCGCGCAGTTCCACCCGGCCGTCGCCATGGCCGATCACCACCACATCGCAGATATCTATGAACAGCCCGTTTTCAACCACGCCGGGGATCTGGTTGATCACCAGCGCCAGCTGCCGGGGGTTGCCGATCCGGGTCAGGTGCATGTCGACGATGAAGTTGCCCTCGTCGGTGACGAAGGGCGCCTCGCCGTTCATCCGCAGCGTGGTGTCGCGGGTCAGCACGTCGATATTGATTAGGGTTTCCTCGATCAGCGCCTTGGTGGTCTGCCAGCCGAACGGAATCACCTCGACCGGCAGGGGGAAGGCGCCAAGCTGCGCCACTTCCTTGGCCACGTCGGCGATCACGATCATCTGGTCGGATGCGGTGGCCACGATCTTTTCTTGCAGCAGCGCGCCACCGCCGCCCTTGATCAGGTTCAGATCGGCGTCGAATTCATCGGCGCCGTCGATGGTCAGATCCAGCCATTTCGCCTCGTCCAGCGAAATCACCTCGATCCCCACCTGGCGGGCCAGCTCGGCGGTCCGGGTCGAGGTCGGCACGCCCTTGATGCGCAGCCCGTCCTCGCGCACCAGTTCGCCCAGGCAGCGCACCATCCAGGCCGCTGTCGATCCGGTACCCAGCCCCACCCGCATGCCATCCTCGACAAAGTCCACCGCCCGCTTGGCGGCCACGAACTTGGCCTTGTCGATGGGGGAAAGCTCTCCGCTCATGGGTGTCCTCCTGTTCAGCTCCCCGGTCTTATAAGAGAAGTGGCGCAGCGCTGCGAGGGCGAATTCGCCCCAATCGCGCACAGGCCGTTCAACCGTCGCGCTTCATCGCCGCGATCACCCGGCGCATCAGCGCCAGAAGCTGGGCCTGTTCGGCCGGATCAAGCCCCGACAGGGCGACGGTGTTCTGGTCCTGCGCCGCCGCCAACGCCTGCGCCTCCAGCGCGCAGGCCCGGTCGGTCAGGCAGATCAGGCGCACGCGCTTGTCGGTGGCATGGGCGCGGCGGGTGATCAGGCCGTCGCGTTCCATCCGGGCCAGGGTGTTGGCCATGGTCGCCTGCTCGACGTCCAGCCGCGCGACCAGATCGCGCTGGGTCAGCCCGTCCTCGGCCCACAGTTCGACCAGCGTCATGAACTGTGCCGGGGCCAGCCCCAGCGGCTGCACCCGCCGCGCCAACCCGGCCGCGAACAGCCGTGCCATGTGATTGGCCAGAAACCCCGCCGATGTGTCGCGTGAAAACCCCATGGCGGGAAATTAGGTTGAATAGCGCACTATGCAAGTGCTATGTGTATAGCAGGCTATCTGATTCGAGGTCCCCCATGCCCCCCAAACTGCACGCCCTTGCCGGAACCTGCGCCCTGCTGCTGACTGCCAGTTTCTGGTGCGGCACGGCCCTGTCCGAAACCCTTGGCACACCCGCACAGATCGCGACGGTGAAAACCGCGATCCTTTACGGGCTGGGCCTGCTGATCCCGCTCATGGCGGCCACCGGCCTGTCCGGCACCGCCCTGGGCCGCGGCTGGAAACGGCCCGAGGTCGCGCGCAAATCGCGCCGCATGAAATTCATCGCCGCCAACGGCCTGCTGATCCTGCTGCCCTGTGCGGTGTTTCTGGCGTTGCGCGCGCGGGCCGGGCAGCTCGACACCGCCTTTTATGGGGTGCAGCTGCTGGAACTGGTGGCGGGGGGCACGAATATCACCCTGCTGGCCCTGAACCTGCGCGACGGCATCGCGCTGGGGCGCCGGCGCGGCGCGGCGTGACCGCTCCGCCCCCTTGCCCTGTCGCATTCAGACCAGCATGGTGGCCACGCCCGGCCGATACCAAGGGCGGGTAACGCGAGGCACGCCATATGTTTCTGTCCGTCTTCGAGATGTTCAAGATCGGGATCGGCCCGTCCTCGTCCCATACGATAGGGCCGATGCTGGCCGCCGCGCGATTTCTGGACCGGCTGCGCGGGCTGCCGTTTCAGGCGCAGGGGCTGCGTGCCTCGCTGCATGGCTCGCTGGCGTTCACCGGGGTTGGCCACGCCACCGACCGGGCGGTGATCCTGGGGCTGGCCGGCTTCACCCCCGAACGCTATGATGCGGGCCAGGCCGAGGCCGCCCTGACCCGGATCAGATCTGACAGGACGGTCACACCTGACGGCCTGCCCGCGCTGGCCTTCGACCCCGCCACCGACCTGATCTTCGACTACGGCCCGCCCCTGCCCGGCCACGCCAACGGGCTGATCCTGATGGCCACCGACAGCCAGGGTGACGTGATCTTTCAGGACACCTATTATTCGATCGGTGGCGGCTTTGTCGTGACCGAGGCCGAATATCAGGGCGGCGCGGCCAAAGCCGAGGCCCGGCTGAAACCGATCCCCTATCCGTTCCATTCCGCCACCGAAATGCTGGAGATGGCCAAAACCAGCGGCCTCAGCATCGCCCAACTGAAACGCGCCAACGAGCTGACCTTCCGCAGCGCGGCGGATCTGGATGCGGGTATCCTGAGGATCTGGCAGGCGATGACCGATTGCATCACCCGCGGCCTGGCGACCGAAGGCATCCTGCCCGGCGGGCTGAACCTGCGCCGCCGCGCGCCTGCGATCCACCGCGCCCTGCTGGCCGAACGCGGGCTGAACCTCAGCGCACCGCATGTGATCAACGACTGGATCGGCACCTACGCCATGGCGGTGAATGAGGAAAACGCCGCCGGCGGTCAGGTCGTCACCGCACCGACCAACGGCGCCGCCGGCGTGGTGCCGGCCACGATCCGCTATTGGCTGGACCATGTGCCGGGCGCGGCCCAGGCGCAACTGCCCGAGTTCCTGCTGACAGCGGCAGCGATCGGCGGGCTGATCAAGCACAACGCCTCGATCTCGGGCGCGGAATGCGGCTGTCAGGCCGAGGTCGGCAGCGCCGCCGCGATGGCCGCCGCCGGGCTGGCGGCGGTGCTGGGCGGCACGCCCGAACAGGTGGAAAACGCCGCCGAGATCGCACTGGAACACCACCTTGGCATGACCTGTGATCCGGTGAAGGGGCTGGTTCAGGTCCCCTGTATCGAACGCAACGGGCTGGGCGCGATCAAGGCGGTCTCGGCGGCCTCGCTCAGCCTGCGCGGCGACGGGCGGCATTTCGTGCCGCTGGACGCCGCCATCGAAACCATGCGCCAGACCGGCGCGGACATGAGCGAGAAATACAAGGAAACCGCCCTGGGCGGGCTGGCCGTCAACATCCCCAACTGCTGACCGCGCTTCTTTTTCGCACAAATATCCCCGCCGGAGGCCAAAATGTCGGGCCCGCAAGGGCCCCGGTTTTTCGCAGAAAAATCGCCTACCCGCGCAGTGCGGCGATTGCCGCGCCCAACGCCGTGCGCGGCAGGATGGCGACCATGCACGGCGCCGACAGGTCCAGCACCACCTCGGGTTCCACCACCTCGTTCGAGGTGCCGATCCGCCCGTCCGGCGCGAACGCCAACCCCTCGATCGGCCATTTCAACCCCCGGCTCCGGCCCTGCACCGCCCCCATCGGAAACAGCGACAGCCGCGTGCCCGGTTCCAGCCGCAAGGACAGGTGCGGCGGGCACAGAAAGGCGATGTCGCGCCGCCCGATCAGGATGCAAGCCGCCCCCGGCCGCCGCGTCAACCCGGTCAGCGCCGCCAGCAGATGATCCAGCCGCGCCCCCATGAAACCCAGCCCCAGGATCAGGGGCGCCGAAATCGAGCGCAGACATTTGTCGAAATCCGTGCTTTCCTGTTCTCCGATCAGATGCATCCGGGCGGGCGGCAGGGCCGCGCGCGTGGCGGCTGAGATCGAATCGAAATCGCCGATCACCGCCTCGGGCATATGCCCGGCGGCCAGGGCGGCATCGGCCCCGCCATCGGCCGCCACCAGAACCGGGGCCAGGGTTAAGGCTTCTGCAAGGTCCTTTGGGGCAATCTCGCCCCCGCCAAGCAGGGTTACCATATCAGTTGTTTGCACAATAATGCCGTCCATGTCGTGATTACTGCGCGAAACGGAAACAGACCACAATCTGGACATGATTAATCCCCCCAAATAACCCAGTTCTGTTCCATTTCAGGAAACAGCATATGGTAAACAGTGCACTACAGTATTCGGGAGAAAGCGAGCAGGCCATGGTTGGTGCGAGTAAAATACTGACAGTATCCTACGGCACCTTTTCGTGCACCCTGGAAGGATTCGACGATTCCTTCGGCACGATGAAGGCCATCGCCGAGTATTTCCGGGATCTGGCATCCGACGATCGCTACTTCGGCGCCGAACCGCCCACCCCCGATGCCGAAATGCTGCAGCGAATCGCCGAGCGCGAGATCCAAAAGCGGGTGCAGGCCTATGTCGGCGACGATGGCGTGGTGCTGCGTGCGGGCGGTCAGGCCACCCTGCCCGCCGCCGCGCCCGAACCCGCCCCGGCCCAAGAACCAGCCCCCGTCCCGACCGAGGCCGCCACGGCCCCGCACGAACCGGCCCCGGCGGCCATGGTTGCCGCCCCCGAGGAAGAAGAAGTCACCGCCGAAGCGGAGCCGGAAACAGAGCCCGCCCCCGAAACGACCCCGTCGGGCGAACTTGGCTCGGTCGTGGACAAGCTGGCCCGCATCCGCGCCGTGGTCGATATCGCACGCACCAGTGCCGCGCGCCACGATGAGGAATATACCGAGGATCAGCAGGTCGCGGTCGCCCCGGCCCAGCCCGAAGCAGAAGCCCCCGCCATGCCCGCGGAAGCGAAAATTGTACCGGAGCAGGAGCCGGAACCCGACGACCTCGCCACAATCTCGGCCCATGCGTTTGATGACATCTCGGCCGACGATACTGGCCAACTGCCCGATATGGTGGCGGAACACCCCGAAGCCGTCGCCGCCCCCGAAGAGGCTGACGAAGACGACGGCATGCTGCTGAACGCGATCGCGATCCAGATGGCCACCGAAACCGAAGAGCCCGAGCAGGCAGAGATCGCAACACCGGAATCCGAAGAGGAATTCGAGCCGGACTTCGAAGCGGAACCCGACGTGGAGTTCGAAGCCGAACTCGAGGCCGAAGCCGAGACCGAGGTGGAATTCGAAGCGGACGCGCCCCTGGACTACGCAGAAATGCGCGAAGATGACGCCGACACCGGGGCAGCCGCCCTGGCCCTGGTCGAAATCGCCGGTGATCAGCCCGTCGAACCCGTCGAACCCGTCGAACCCGTCGAACCCGTCGAACCCGTCGAACAGCCAGAAACGTCCGACGGTGCAGACGACAAGTCCGAAACGCGCGAAGCCCGCCGCGCCCGCCGTCAGGCGGCCCGCGCCGCCCGCGAAGCGCGCGCCGACGCCGATGAAACCCGCAACGCCGCCGCCCGCGCCCGCGCCCGTGTGATCAAGGTCAAACGCGCCGATCTGGACACGATGGGCGCCGGCCTGTCCGTGGATGCCTCCCGCGCCGACGAAGCGGCGCAGCCTGAGGACCGCGAAGACCAGCCGGCCACCGCCCCGATCGCCCTGGGCCCCCTCGATCTGGGTCCCACAGACGACTCGGACACCGACGCCGCCGCACAGCTTTCGGCCCAGGCCGAGGCCGATTTGCTGGCCGAACTGGCCGAGGTCGAGCGCGACGCCGCGCAAGGAAGCGCGCCTAAAGCGGCAGGCGAACGTCTGCGCGCCTCGGGCCTGAACAGCGATGATGCCGCCGTCTCGCGTCTGGTCAGCGAAGTGAATACCAAGATGGAAGGCCCGGAAAACCGCCGCCGTCGGTCGGCGATTGCGCATCTGAAAGCCGCCGTTGCCGCCACCGTGGCCGATCGCGGCCGCAAGTCCGGCGCCGAGCGCGAAGCCGAGGCCGAAGCCGAACGCGACCCTTACCGCAAGGATCTGGCCCAGGTGGTCCGGCCCAGCCGCGCCGCCCAGCCGCGCCAGGCCGACAAGATGCCACCGCTGATGCTGGTGTCGGAACAGCGTATCGACGCGCCCAGCCCCGCAGGCACGGTGCGTCCCCGCCGGATCAGCACCGGAAATCTGGCACTGCAATCGCTGGAGGAAGACCCCGAAGAGGGCCAGCAGGGCGTCGGAAACATCTTCATCGACAGCGACAGTTTCGCCGATTTCGCCGACCGGATGGGCGCAAACGGCCTGTCAGACCTTCTGGAAGCCGCGGCCGCCTATTGCATCTCGGTCGAAGGTGCGCCCTTTTTCACCCGCCCGCAGGTGGTGCGCGCGGTGAACGAGGCGATGGCCGATGAACCCGACCTGTCACGCGAAGATACACTGCGCGCCTTCGGAACCTTGCTGCGTCAGGGCAAGATCGAGAAACTGAAACGCGGCCAGTTCACCATTTCGAAAAACTCTCGGTTTATCCCCGAGGCACGTGATTAGAACCCTCTCGGGTCTGTGACCAGTGCGGGCGGGCGGTCTTCAGGGACCGTCCGCCTTTTCTCTGTCCGCTGCTTCTCTGTCCGCTGCGGCATCCGGATCGGCCTGCCCGACGCCGCGAAACACAAAGCGGAACGGCACGATCCACGCGATCCCGAGCCCGACATAGACCGCCAGTTCCAACAGGAAATGCGGCCGCTCCAGCAGATTGACCAGCGTGACCGCCACCACAACATACAGCGGCAGCCCGATCAGCAGGACCACCAGCGACCAGCGCCGCCTTGCCTTGTAGGACAGCGCCATCAGTCGGCGAACGGATCGGTGACGAGGATCGTGTCCTCGCGCTCGGGGCTGGTGGACAGCAGCGCGACCGGGCATTCGATCAGCTCTTCGATCCGGCGCACATATTTGATCGCGCTCGCCGGCAGATCGGCCCAGCTGCGCGCGCCTTCGGTCGATTCCGACCAGCCCGGCATCGATTCGTAGATCGGGGTGCAGCGCGCCTGATGGTCGGCGGCGGTCGGCAGATAGTCGATCTGCACGCCGTCCAGCTCATACCCGGTGCAGATTTTCAGCTCTTCGAACCCGTCCAGCACATCAAGCTTGGTCAGCGCAATGCCATTGACGCCGCTCGTGGCGCAGGTCTGGCGCACAAGGGCCGCGTCGAACCAGCCGCAGCGCCGCTTGCGCCCGGTCACGGTGCCGAATTCATGGCCGCGCTCGCCCAGCCGCTGGCCGATCTCGTCGTTCAGCTCGGCCGGGAACGGTCCCTCGCCCACGCGGGTGGTATAGGCCTTGACGATGCCCAGCACGAAATCGATCGCACCGGGGCCGACGCCGACGCCGGTGGCCGCCTGACCGGCGATCACATTCGACGAGGTGACAAAGGGATAGGTGCCGAAATCGATATCCAGCAGCGCACCCTGCGCCCCCTCGAACAGAATCCGCTTGCCGGCCTTGCGCTTCTCGTTCAGCACCTTCCAGACCGGCGCGGCATAGGGCAGAACCTGCGGCGCGATCTCGCGCAACCTGGCGATCAGCGCGTCGCGGTCCACTGGCCCCAGCCCCAATCCGCGGCGCAGCGCATCGTGATGCACCAGCGCGCGGTCCACCCGCAGTTCCAGCGTGGCATCGTCGGCCAGATCGGCGACCCGGACGGACCTGCGCCCCACCTTGTCCTCATAGGCCGGGCCGATGCCGCGGCCGGTGGTGCCGATCTTGGCCACGGAATTCTGGTTCTCGCGGGCACGGTCCAACTCGCCATGGATCGGCAGGATCAGCGGCGTATTCTCGGCGATCATCAGATTTTCGGGGCTGATATCCACCCCCTGGCCGCGCAGCTTGGCGATCTCTTCGATCAGATGCCACGGATCGAGCACCACACCATTGCCGATCACCGACAGCTTGCCGCCGCGCACGATGCCCGAGGGCAGCAACGACAGCTTGTAAACCTCACCATCAATGACCAGCGTATGGCCCGCATTGTGCCCGCCCTGAAATCGGGCGATCACATCGGCCCGTTCCGAAAGCCAATCCACGATCTTGCCTTTTCCTTCGTCGCCCCACTGGGCGCCGACGACGACGACATTGGCCATAACTGATCCTTGCAATTAGGGAAAACCCGCGCCGGTATAGCCCCGCGCATGGGCCAAGCGCAAACGGGATTTTCGCCCGGAGGCTGGACAGGGCGCGCATATTGCGGCACGAACCCGAAAAAGACCGGAGGGACGGATGACGGCCATCTTTCTGCGCTGGGTTTTCGCGTTCGCGCTGCTGACCGCGACGTTCAACCCAACCCAGTGGAATTATGTGCAGTGGGCGCGCGCCTCGTATTCAGATGAGCTGCCGCTGACGGTGCTTTTGGGACTGATCCTGCTGATCGGCTATATCATCTACCTGCGGGCCACGCTGCGCTCGATCGGCGCGTTCGGAATGATCCTTGTAACCGCCCTGATCGCGGCGCTGATCTGGGTGCTGATCGACTGGGGTGTGATGCGCCTGACCAATACCGACCTGAACCTGTGGCTGGGGATTTTCGCGCTGTCGGTCGTGCTGGGCATCGGCCTGAGCTGGAGTCTGGTGCGCCGCCGCCTGTCGGGCCAGGCCGATATCGACGATGTGGATGAGTGACCCCGGCGCTTCCCGCCTCCGGCTACCCCGACGAATTGGGGCTCCGCCCCAAACCCCGGAGTATTTCCCCCGAGAAGAAGGGAGCTTCTTTTCGGGACAAATACTCCCGCCGGAGGCGCGCCCGAAGGTCTTTCCGCAAGGAAAGGCCTGAGAGATGACTTTGCGCCGCAGGCGCACAATCCGGAAACGGCACGCGCATCCGTCCTCGCACCAGTCAGGGGTTGCGACCGGCTGCGCATCCGCCTAGATAGACCCGTCAGTGAAAAGCCCGGATCCGCGCACCCATGGAAAACGTCATCCTCATCATCCACCTGATCCTCGCGCTCTGCCTGATCGGTATCGTTCTGCTGCAGCGGTCCGAGGGCGGCGGGCTTGGCATGGGCGGCGGTGGCGGTGGCGGTGGCGGCGGTGTCATGAGCGGTCGGGCCGCGGCAACAGCTCTGGGCAAGCTGACCTGGTTCTTCGCCATCGCCTTCATCGGCACCTCGATCGGGCTGACGATCATCGCGGCGGAAAAATCCGCCGATACCTCGGTTCTGGACCGGCTTGGCGTTCAGCAGCAGGCCCCGGCCGCGGAAGAGTCCGCACCGGCGGGTGCTGGCACCGACCTGCTTCCGCCCAGCACCGGCAGCAGTGATGCGCCGCTGGTCCCGCCGCGCGCGGACTGACGAAACATCGCGAAACACCACAAAACATTGGCACGGGCGAACTATTCGCCCCAGCATCTTGCGGTCAGGTTGCGGCGCGTGCGCGAATCCGTTATACCTTAAATCCCGTGATGCTGCGGCTTTTCAGAGCCGGATCGAGCAGCCAGAACACCACTAATCACGGGGGATGCCAGCCATATGGCACGGTTCATTTTCATTACAGGCGGCGTTGTTTCCTCGCTGGGCAAGGGTCTTGCATCCGCGGCCTTGGGATCCTTGCTGCAGGCACGAGGCTTTTCGGTGCGGCTGCGCAAGCTGGATCCATACCTGAATGTAGATCCGGGCACGATGTCGCCGTTCGAGCATGGCGAGGTTTTCGTTACCGATGACGGCGCCGAGACCGACCTGGACCTGGGTCATTACGAACGCTTCACCGGCGTGTCGGCGCGCAGCACCGATTCCGTGTCGTCCGGCCGGATCTATTCCAACGTGCTGGAAAAAGAGCGCCGGGGCGATTACCTGGGAAAGACGATTCAGGTGATCCCCCACGTCACCGACGAGATCAAGGATTTCATCCGGATCGGCGAGGATGAGGTCGATTTCATGCTGTGCGAAATCGGTGGCACCGTCGGCGACATCGAGGGTCTGCCGTTTTTCGAAGCGATCCGCCAGTTCAGCCAGGACAAGCCGCGCGGTCAGTGCATTTTCATGCATCTGACGCTGCTGCCGTTCATCAAGGCCAGCGGCGAGCTGAAGACCAAGCCGACCCAGCACTCGGTCAAGGAATTGCGCTCGATCGGGATTGCGCCCGATGTTCTGGTCTGCCGCTCCGAAGGGCCGATCCCGCAGAAAGAGCGCGACAAGCTGGCGCTGTTTTGCAACGTGCGCCCCGACGCGGTGATCGCCGCGCAGGATCTGGATTCGATCTATGAGGCGCCGCTGGCCTATCACCGCGAAGGGCTGGATCAGGCGGTTCTGGATGCGTTCCAGATCAGCCCCGCCCCCAAGCCCGACCTGACCCGGTGGGAAGACGTCGCCGACCGCATTTTCAACGCCGAGGGCGAGGTGAAGGTGGCGATCGTTGGCAAGTACACCCAGCTTGAGGACGCCTACAAGTCGATCGCCGAGGCACTGACCCATGGCGGCATGGCCAACCGGGTCAAGGTGCGCGCCGAATGGATCGACGCCGAGATTTTCGAGCGTGAAGATCCCGCGCCCTGGCTCGAAGGTTTCCACGCGATTCTGGTGCCCGGCGGCTTTGGCGAGCGCGGCACCGAGGGCAAGATCAAGGCTGCCGAGTTCGCCCGCACCCGCAAGATCCCCTATCTGGGGATCTGTCTGGGAATGCAGATGGCGGTGATCGAGGCCGCGCGCAATCTGGGCGATCTGCCTGATGCCGGGTCCGAGGAGTTCGATCACGAAGCGGGCAAGAAACGCTTCACCCCGGTCGTCTATCACCTGAAGGAATGGATCAAGGGCAACCACACCGTGGCGCGCAAGCTGGGTGACGACAAGGGCGGCACCATGCGGCTGGGCGCCTATACCGCGGTGCTGACCAAAGGGTCCAGGGTGGCCGAGATCTATGGCTCGACCCGGATCGAGGAACGCCACCGCCACCGCTATGAGGTGGATATCAAATACCGCGACAAGCTGGAGGCGCAGGGCCTGTCCTTTTCGGGCATGTCGCCCGACGGTCGCCTGCCCGAGATCGTGGAATGGAAGGATCACCCCTGGTTCATCGGCGTGCAGTTCCACCCCGAGCTGAAATCCAAGCCCTTCGCCCCCCACCCCCTGTTTGCCGATTTCGTGCGCGCGGCGCGGGATATTTCAAGGCTGGTGTGATGCGCCCGTGCGCGGCCCTGCTGCTTTGGGCCACGCTTTGCCTGCCTGCCGCCGCGCAGCAGGTGCAGCCCGTACCGTATGACGAGGTCGCGCAGACGGTTCCGGGCCGAATCGATTTCGACTTTCTGCCCGAACGGGCCGGGCCGGGGTATAATTTCGATCACGGGCTGGCCTTTGACGGTGGCCATATCGGCGAGCATTTCGCCGGTCAGACCCTGAACACCATTCCCTTCGACGGCAACCTTTTTGACGGGCTGGCGGTGGCCACGGCCACGGCGCCACTAACCTTGCGGATGGGCATGCCGGGGCGCACCCTGTCGGTGTCCCATCATCGGGCGTTCCGTTCCAACGCGCTGTACCCGCTTGGCCCGACCGGCCAGCCCCACCCCGAAGCGCGCGGCGAAGGGGCGGTGGCCTTTCTGTTCGATCGCGACATCTGTGCCTTCGCGCTGCGGGTGCATACCCAGTACGAAGACGACCTTGGCACCCAGCGCGACCATCTGGGCCCGGTCGAGCTGCTGTTCCTTGCCCGCGACGGCCGGATCATCGCCCGCGCGCCGCAGCAGTTGCCCGCCGGGATCACCAGCCTTGGCTTTCGCCGTGACGGCGGGCGGGCCGATATTGCCGGGGTGATGGTGCTGAACCTTGACCCCGGCGGCATCTCGCTGGACGATATCGCGTTCGGATGCACGCCGATGATCGGCTGACCGCAGGAAGGGGGCGATATGGCAAAAGGATACTGGATCGGGCACACGGTCATTCATGACCCCGAGGCCTATAAGCGCTATCAGGCCGCCAATGCCGCCGCCTTCGCCAAGTATGGCGCGCGGTTTCTGGTACGCGGCGGGGCCCAGCAACTGGTCGAAGGCGACGCACGGGCTCGCTCGGTGGTGGTCGAGTTTCCCAGCTATGCCGACGCGCTGGCCTGTTACGAAAGCCCCGAATATCAGGCGGCCAAGGCGCTGCGCGCACCGGTGTCAAAGATCGATCTGGTGATCGTCGAGGGCTATGCGGGCTAAGCCCCTGTTTCCCTTGGTGCGACTCACCTCAGCGAATATACCAAAGTCATGTTTACCGAGTTCCTGATCCGCCTTGCCGATCCCCGACCCGACCCGCTGTCCGATGCCGACGCGCGGCTGGCGCTTGGCGCGCTGCTGGTGCGCGTTGCCAAATCCGACCGCCATTATGCGGTCGAGGAAATCCGCCGCATCGACGCGATCCTGACCCGGCGCTATGGCCTGAGCACGGTCGAGGCGATGAAGCTGCGCGCGCGTTGTGAAAAGCTGGAACAGGCCGCGCCGGGGACCCAGGATTTCGCCGGCGCCGTCAAATCCGCCGTCGCCTATGACGAACGCTCGGCCATTGTCGCGGCGCTGTGGAACGTGGTCATGGCCGACGGGGTGGAACGCCCCGAGGAAGCGGCGATTTTCATGCATGCCTGCCAGACGCTGGGCGTGGATGCCCGCGACCTGCGGGGCTGATCCGGGCAGCGCGGATTTCGCCATTGGCCTTGCGCCCGCGCGCGCCTATATCGGTGGGCATGTTTGCTGATTTCCTGTCCCGGCTGATCCAGCCAAACCCCGCCCGCCTGCCCGACGCCGATGCGCGGCTGGCGCTTGGCGCGCTTCTGGTGCGTATTGCACGAGCAGATGGCGAATACGCGCATGAGGAGGCGGACCGGATCGACCGGATCCTGGCCACCCGCTATGAGCTGTCGCCGTTCGAGGCCGTGGCCCTGCGCAAACAGGCCGAAACGTTGGAGGCAGAGGCCCCCGATACCGTCCGCTTTACCCGCGCGATCAAGGATGCGGTCGCCTACGAAGCACGCGAAGCGGTGGTCGAGGCGCTGTGGGACGTGGTGCTGGCCGACGGCATCCGCGACCACGAGGAGGACGCGCTGCTGCGGCTGGTCGCCAACCTGCTGGGCGTCAACGACCGCGACAGCAATCTGGCCCGCCAGCGGGTAGAAGCCCGCCGCGCATGATCGCGGCCCTGCCGATGTATGATCGGCCCGAAAACGCAGATGCGCATGACCGGCTGTGGGCGCTGATCCGTGACGCGCTGCGCGCCGAAGGCGTGGCCGCACCCGACACCCTGACCCGCGACATGGATATCTGGGACGGCTGGCAGCACCCCGATCTGGTGTTGGGTCAGGCCTGCGGGTTGCCGATCCGGGCGCGGCTGCACGATCGGGTGACGCTGATCGCCACCGCCGATTACGGGCTGCCGGACACCCCGCCGGGTCATTATCACAGCCTGTTCGTGGTGCGCGCCAACGCCCCGGACGATCTGACTGCCTATACCGACAAGGTGCTGGCCTATAACGAGGCGCTGTCGCATTCCGGCTGGGCCGCGCCGCCGCTTGCCGCCGGAAAGCTGGGCTTTCGCTTCACCCGCCACCGCGAAACCGGCGCGCACCGCCACAGTGCCGCAGAGGTGGCCGGGGGCCGCGCCGACATCGCCGCGATCGACGCGATTTCCTGGCGCGGGATCGTGGCGCATGACCCGGCGGCCCGCGCGCTGAAGGTGATCGGCCGCACCGCCGCCAGCCCCGGCCAGGGGTTTATCACCGCGCGTGGCACCGATCCCGAACCGCATCTGCGCGCGTTGCACGCGGCCTTCGCCGCGCTGCCCGCCGGTGATCGCACCGCGCTGGGGCTGCGCGGGCTGGTGCGACTGCCGCTGTCGGACTATCTGGCGGTTCCCACACCGCCCGGCCCGGGGCAGCCCCCCGGCGAGTTGCCCGAATCTTGGGCGTGACCGGGCGTCACTTGCCTTGCCCCGTTGCATTTGCCGTTTTTTTGCGCCCTACTCCGCAGCCAACGACCCACAAAAAGCGCCGCCAATCCGTGAACCAGCCAGACCCGCCCGTCATCGAGATCCGCGACCTTCACAAGAGCTTCGGCAATCTGGAGGTTCTGAAAGGCGTCGATATCGCCGCGCGCAAAGGCGATGTGGTATCGCTGATCGGCTCTTCGGGCTCGGGCAAATCCACCCTGCTGCGTTGCGCCAACCTGCTGGAAAACAGTCAAAAGGGCGAGATCCTGTTCGAGGGTGAGCCAGTGCTGTGGCGCGGCGACGCCACCCGCCGCCACCCCGCCGACCGCAGCCAGGTGATGCGCATCCGCACCAACCTGTCGATGGTGTTCCAGCAGTTCAACCTGTGGGCCCACATGACCATCCTGCAAAACGTGATGGAGGCCCCGCTGACTGTGCTGGGCCGCGACCGCGACGAGGTGCAGGCCGCCGCCCGGGGCTATCTGGACAAGGTTGGGATCGGCGACAAATGCGATGCCTATCCGGCGCAGCTTTCGGGGGGCCAGCAGCAGCGCGCGGCCATCGCCCGCGCCCTGTGCATGGAACCGCGCGCCTTGTTGTTCGACGAACCCACCTCGGCGCTCGACCCCGAGCTGGAGCAGGAGGTGGTCAAGGTGATCAAGGCGCTGGCCGAAGAGGGGCGCACGATGATCATCGTCACCCATGACATGCGCCTGGCGGCGGATGTGTCCGACCATGTGGTGTTCCTGCATCAGGGCAAGATCGAGGAACAGGGCCCACCGGCCGAGATCCTCGCCAGCCCCAGAACCGAACGCCTGCAACAATTCCTCAGCGCGACCGTTTCCGCCTGAACACCACGACCTCAACACGGGAGAAGAGAACCATGAAAAAACTGATCCTTACCACCACAGCACTGGCCCTGACCGCCGGCATGGCCCTGGCCGAAAGCCACGGCATGACCATCCGCATGGGCACCGAGGGCGCCTATCCTCCGTACAACTTCATCAACGACAACGGCGAGGTGGACGGCTTCGAGCGCGAGCTGGGCGACGAGCTGTGCGCGCGCGCCGAACTGACCTGCGAATGGGTCACCAATGAATGGGACAGCATCATCCCCAACCTGGTGTCGGGCAACTATGACACCATCATCGCCGGCATGAGCATCACCGACGAGCGCGACGAGGTGATCGACTTCACCCAGAACTACATCCCGCCCGCGTCGTCGGCCTATGCCGCGATGGACGGTGCCGTGGATGTCACCGGCGGCGTGATCGCCGCGCAGACCGCCACCATTCAGGCCGGCTATGTCGCTGAAACCGGCGCCACCCTGCTGGAATTCGCCACCCCTGACGAAACCGTCGCCGCGGTCAAGAACGGCGAGGCCGACGCCGTGTTCGCCGACAAGGATTACCTGGCGCCGATCGTGGCCGAATCCGATCTGGTCTGGGCCGGCGAAGACGTGCAGCTGGGCGGCGGCGTGGGCATGGGCCTGCGCGAATCCGACACCGAGCTGAAAGCCAAGTTCGACGCCGCCATCACCTCGATGAAGGAAGACGGCACGCTGAACACGATGATCGTCAAGTGGTTCGGCCCCGACGTCGCCACCTATTGATCAGGCATTTGGCGGGGCTGTCCGCGGCCCCGCCTGTCCTTCATGTTCTCATATTGCACCGATCCCTCCACCCTTGACGGGCTGACCTGGCTGGGCTGTTACCTCAGTAACGGCAAGCATATGGCGTTCTATGGCTCGTTCGGTGTGGTGATGGTGCTGTTGCTGGTTACCGCCCCCACCGCGCTGGCCTTCGGCTTTGGCGGCGCGATGGCGGCGCGGTCGCGCATCCTGCCGCTGCGGCTGATCGGCAAGGCCTATAGCGCGATGGTGCGCGGCATTCCCGATATCGCCTTCTTCCTTTTCGTGCCCTTCGCCATGGATCAGGGTCTGGAATGGCTGCGCCATCACGCCAGATGCCCCGACTGGGACGCGCCCATTCGCCAGGGCAATGATTTCGTGGTCTGCGCCGCGGCCAAGCTGCCGCTGTCAAGCAGCCCGCAATGGGTGCATGAAACCTACGGGTTCTTCATGGCCGTCTTCGCCTTCGCGGTGGTTTTCGGCGCCTTTGCCGCCAACGTGCTCTATGGCGCGATGCGCGCCGTGCCCCGCGCCCAGATGGAAACCGCCGAGGCCTATGGCATGTCCGATCGGCAGGCGTTCTGGCGCATCCTCGTGCCGCAGATGTGGATCTACGCGCTGCCCGGCCTGTCGAACCTGTGGATGATCCTGATCAAGGCCACGCCGCTGCTGTTCCTGCTGGGGGTCGAGGATATCGTTTACTGGGCGCGTGAATTAGGCGGCGCCAAGACGTCGATCTATGCCTATCCGCATGGCGACTGGCGGCTTTATTATTTCCTCGGGCTTCTGGTCTTCTATCTGAGCCTGACCCGGATCAGCGAAGTGGTGCTGGGCCGGCTGACCCGCAACCTGACGCATGGGCAGGCCACGCTGGGCGGCGAAGCACAACGAAAGGCCGCCGCATGAGCTGTTGGCAAACCGTGCAGGATTATGGCCTGCGCTCGATCGGGATCGGTGAGCGGCTGCTGCCGCGCGCGGATTTCACGATCTGCGAGCAGGTCACGCTGATCGGGTCGGGGATGATCTGGAACATCTATTTCGGGGCGCTGGCGCTGTTTTTCGGGTTCTTTCTGGCCACGGCCGCAGCCCTGGCCAAGAACAGCCCCAACCCGCTGATCCGCAAGCCCGCTGAATGGTTCATCTTCCTGTTCCGCGGCTCGCCCTTGTTCATCCAGTTTTTCCTGGCCTATGAAAGCTTCGTGCTCCTGCCCAAGGCAGGGTTAGATCTGAATCTGGGCTTCGTCACGCTGACCGCCAGCACCGGCTGGCTGACCAAGGCCTGGGCCGGGGCGCTGATCGTGCTGTTCCTGAACACCGCCGCCTATTCCGCCGAGATTTTCTATGGCGCGCTGCGCTCGGTGCCGAAGGGCGATGTCGAGGCGGCGGATGCCTACGGCATGTCGGGCTGGACGCGCTTTCGGCGGGTGATCTGGCCCACGATGCTGCGGCTGGCCTGGCCCGCCTATACAAACGAGGCGATCTTTCTGTTCCATGCCACCACGCTGGTCTATTTCTCGGGCTTCCCCGCCTGGCGGCAAAAAGGGGATGCTCTTTACTATGCCAGCTATTTCGCAGACAAGACGTTCAACCCCTTCATCCCGTATCCAATCGTGGCGGGGTACTTCATCTTGCTGACGCTGGTCATCATTGTGTTCTTCGGTCTGATGAACCGCCGGTTGAACAGGCACCTGCCGCAAGAGGCCCGCACAAGGATACGGTTCAAACCGCAGGTAATACGATGACCTTCCGAACGGCTTTCCTGAACCATTTCGAGGAAAGCGGCCTTACGACTTCAGACCTGTCGCGCCTGAGCGGCGTGAGCGTTGATGTCATCAACGAACTCATGGCGCAGGAAAGCGCGTCGCCGTCGATCGAGCATGCGGTCGCCCTGGCGCAGGCGCTGAATTTTGATCTGATGCATGCCGCCGAACGCGATACGTCCAACGAAAAATGGCTGATGGACAATCCAGAGGTCCGCACCATTCGGGTCGCGGCCTGCGATCTGAACGGCCAGCCGCGCGGCAAGCGCATCCCGACCCGCTTTGCCGGCAAGGTCGCGGACGAAGGCACGCGCTTTCCGTTCTCGGTGCTGAACCTTGACATCTGGGGCGAAGATATCGAGGACAGCCCGCTTGTCTTCGATATCGGCGACCCCGACGGGGTGCTGCGCCCGACCGAGCGCGGCTTTGTTCCGATGCCCTGGCTGGAAGCCCCCACCGCCCTGCTGCCGCTGTGGATGTATCATGAGGATGGCCGCCCCTTCGATGGCGATCCGCGCCATGCGCTGGCGGGGGTGGTGAACCGCTACAAGGCGCTTGGCCTGACCATGGTGGTGGCGACCGAGCTGGAATTCTATCTGATCGACGACAGCGGCACCCGGCTGCGTGTGCCGCCCTCGCCGCGCACCGGCAAGCGGCGGCCCGGCGCCGACACGCTGGCGCTGCGGGCGCTGGATGCGTTCGACACGTTCTTCACCGATCTTTACGATGCGTGCGAGGCGATGGACATCCCCGCCGACACCGCGATTTCCGAGGCCGGGCTGGGCCAGTTCGAAATCAACCTGATGCACCAGCCCGACGCGCTGAAGGCCGCCGACGACACCTGGCTGTTCAAGACGCTGGTGCGCGGGCTGGCACGCAAACACGGCTTCGCGGCCAGCTTCATGGCGAAACCCTATGACGATTACGCCGGCAACGGGATGCATACGCATTTCTCGATCCTTGATGCCAGCGGCGCCAATATCTTCAGCGATGGCGGCCCCAAAGGCTCGGACGCGCTGCGCCATGCGGTCGCGGGCTGTTTGCGCGCGATCCCCGGCTCGGCCCTGCTGTTCGCGCCGCATGGCAATTCCTATGACCGGCTGGTGCCCGGCGCCCATGCGCCCACCGGCATCTGCTGGGCCTATGAAAACCGCACCGCTGCGGTGCGTGTGCCCGGCGGCAACCCCGCCGCCCGGCGGATCGAGCATCGGGTCTCTGGCGGCGACATCAACCCCTATCTGATGCTGGCCGGCGTTCTGGGCGCGGCGCTGCTGGGGCTGGAAGACAAGATCGAACCGCCCGCCCCGGTCACCGGCAACGCCTATGATCTGGATCTGCCGCAAATGCCAAGCAGCTGGAAAGAGGCGATCGATGCGTTCGAAAGCAGCCCAGAGATCGCCCGCATCCTGCCGGCCGAACTGATCCGCAACCTGGTTCTGACCAAGCGGCAGGAGCTGTTCCACTATCAGGACCTCAGCCACGAGGAACGGGTCGAGCTGTATCTGGATACGGTCTGACCCCCTTGCGGGGCGCATCGCGCGGGCGTACCGTCGCGTAAACAACAAGACGAGCCCCCCATGCAGATCGGCATCCTGCAAACCGGTCCCGCGCCCGAAGCACTTCGGGCGGCGCCTGTGCCGCTGATGGGCGTCTGTTGCGGACATCAAATCATCTTACCATCACCAACCGCGCGAGGCTGACCATGGCTGACTGGATCGACACATTGCCCGAGGCCGCACAGGCCTATCTGCAAGGCCGCCGGCTGGACGAGGTCGAATGCATCGTCGCCGACATCGCCGGTGTGGCGCGGGGCAAGGCAATGCCCGCCCTCAAGTTCAACACGCAACGCCATTTCTACCTGCCCAACTCGATCTTCCTGCAAACCATCACCGGCGACTGGGCCGATATCGAAGACCAGGCCTTCACCGAGCCCGACATGATCCTGACCCCTGACCTGTCGACCGCGACCGCCGCACCCTGGACCGCCGACTGGACGTTGCAGGTGATCCACGACATCAACGATCAGGCCGGCAACCCGGTGCCCACCGCCCCGCGCAACGTTCTGAAACGCATCGTCGAGTTGTACAACGCGCAGGGCTGGTCGCCGGTCGTCGCGCCCGAAATGGAATTCTTTCTGGTCGCCCGCAACATCGACCCCGCCCAGCCGATCGAGCCGCCCATGGGCCGCTCGGGCCGCCGCGCCGCCGCCCGTCAGGCCTATTCCATGAGCGCGATCGACGAATACGGCAAGGTGATCGACGACATCTATGATTTCGCCGAGGCCCAGGGCTTCGAGATCGACGGCATCCTGCAGGAAGGCGGCGCCGGGCAGGTCGAGATGAACCTGCGCCACGGCGACCCGGTCAAGCTGGCCGACGAGATCTTCTTCTTCAAACGGCTGATCCGCGAAGCCGCCATGCGCCACGACTGCTATGCCACCTTCATGGCCAAACCGATCGAGGCGGAACCGGGCTCGGCGATGCATATCCACCATTCTGTGGTGGACATGAAAACCGGCGCCAACATCTTTTCCCAACCCGACGGCACCGAAAGCCACGCCTTCCTGCATTTTATCGCCGGGCTGCAGACCCATCTGCCCTCGGTCATCGCGCTGCTGGCGCCCTATGTGAACAGCTATCGCCGCTATGTCCCGGATTTCGCGGCGCCGATCAATCTGGAATGGGGCCGCGACAACCGCACCACCGGACTGCGGGTGCCAATTTCGGACGCGGCCGGGCGGCGGGTGGAAAACCGCATCGCCGGGATGGACTGCAACCCCTATCTCGGCATCGCCGCGTCGCTGGCCTGCGGCTATCTGGGTCTGATGGAGGCGAAATACCCCAAAGAGGAATTCAAGGGCGACGCCTATGCCAGCGACGAAGGCATCCCCCGTAACGTGAGCGAGGCGCTGGACCTGTTCGAGGCCGCCCCCGAGATCCGCGCCGTGCTGGGCGAAGAATTCTGCAAGGTCTACACGGCGGTGAAAGAACTGGAATACAAGGAGTTCCTGCAAGTCATCAGCCCCTGGGAACGCGAGCATCTGTTGCTGAATGTCTGAGCCTGCGGCGCAGCGGTGATCGGCGCGGGGCCTGTCCGCCACAGAACCGTTACAAAAAACTGTTTGGCCCGCCTGTGAATATTCTTTAC
This sequence comes from Actibacterium sp. D185-2, assembly GCF_054954595.1. Taxonomy (NCBI): domain Bacteria; kingdom Pseudomonadati; phylum Pseudomonadota; class Alphaproteobacteria; order Rhodobacterales; family Roseobacteraceae; genus Actibacterium; species Actibacterium sp. D185-2. Next base: position 315,693 of record NZ_JBPWNX010000003.1, on the reverse strand, counting down.
ACCTTTTCTGAAAGAAACCTTCAGAAAAGGTGTATGTGATGGCCCTCGCCCCCAACGTCTACGACGCCGAGCCGATCCCCGACGCCGCCCGGGCCGAGATTGAGCGCCTGCTCGTCAGCGGCGATCTGTTCCGCTATACCGCGCCGGAAAACGCGCCGGTCGCGCTGCTGGAACAGGAATTCGCCGACTTCATGGGCGCGCGGTTCGCGCTGGCGGTGGCGTCCTGTTCGGCCGCGCTGTTCCTGTCGCTCAAGACCCTCGGGCTGCCGCGCGGGGCCAAGGTTCTGGTTCCGGCCTTCACCTTCGCCGCCGTGCCGTCGGCCATCGTTCATGCCGATTGCCAGCCGGTGCTGGTCGAGGTCGGCGCGAACTACCGCATCGACATCGCCGATTTCGAGGCTAGGCTGACCGACGATATCGGCGCGGTCATCATCAGCCACATGCGCGGCCACACCTCTGACATGGATGCGATCCTGGCGCTGGCCGATGCGCGCGGCGTGCCGGTGATCGAGGATGCGGCGCATTCGCTGGGTACGCTCTGGCACGGCAAGAAGATCGGCACGCTGGGCAAGATCGGCTGTTTTTCATTCCAGTCCTACAAAATGATCAACGCGGGCGAAGGGGGCATCCTGATCACCGACGACGCCGATATCATCGCCCAGGCGATCATCATGTCCGGCGCTTATGAGCATAACTGGAAGAAACACCCGGTGGTGCATGACCGCTTTGCCTTCTGGCAAAACAAACTGCCGCTTTACAACACGCGGATGCAGAACCTCAGCGCCGCGGTGATCCGGCCGCAACTGGCCGAGGTGCCGCGCCGGGTACGCGACGGGCGCGCCAATCACGATTATGTGGCGGGGCTGCTGAACGAAACGCCCTGGCTGCATGTGCCCGATCCCCTGCTGCCCGAAACCCGCGCACCGGATTCGATCCAGTTCAATCTGATGGGGTTTGAAACCGACGCCGAGGCCCGCGCCTTTCAGGATGCGGCCAAGGTCCGGGGTATCGCCGTGCAGGTCTTCGGCCTGTCGGCCGACAATGCACGCGCCTTCTGGAACTGGAAGTTCATCGACGGCGAAACCCCCGATCTGCCGCAGACCCGCGCCATGCTGATGCGCGCCTGCGACATGCGCCTGCCGGCGCGGCTGACCCGCGACGAACTGGATTTCATCGCCGACGCGCTGATCCTAGCCGCCGAGGATGTGAAGGGCGAAACCCGCGCCTACGGCACCTGAACGCCCGGCGCGCACAGAGATTCCGAGCCTCCGGCGGGGATATTTTCGCGAAAAAGAAGCGGCCGGGTTACAGCACGGTCAGCGCGCCCTGCAGCCAGGGCATCTGCGCCGTGGCGGGCGAGACGATCAGATCCGCCAAGAGCGGCCGCAACCGCAGCGCCACCCGCGCCGGCATGTCCTGCAACACGCCCGCGCGGGCACATAGCGAAATCCGGCGCGACAGCGGCGCGAAGGGCAGCGGCAACAGCGTCACCTGATCGTGGAACCGCTGCGCGCGCAGATAGCCCAGCGGCGTCAGAATGGTCCAGCCCGCGCCGCCCGCCACCATCGCCAGAATCGCGTGATAGCTGTCCAACTCGAACCGATGCGCAAGTGTCAGGTGCTGACGTGCCAGATGCGCGTCGATCTGACGGCCCATGTGATGGCGCAGCGTGTACTGGATCAGCGGCAGCGTCTGAAGCCGGGCCAGCACATCGCCGCTGCCCGCCGTGCCGTCGATCAGCCCGGTGGGCACGGCCGCGACAAAGGGTTCCTCCAGCAGCGGGTGCATTTCCATCCAATCGGCGGTGGCGCCCATGTCGGCGGCCACGATCACGTCCAGCGCGCGCGTATCCAGAAGGTCGAACAGCCGGTGGCTGGCGCCGGTTTCCAGCAGGAACTGACAGGTTTTCAGTTCTTCGGCCATGTCGCCCAGAAGGCGCGGCGTCACGTCGGCGTCGAAATCCTCGATCATGCCGAGGCGGAAATCGGTCAGCGCCGACAGATCATGCGCCGCCACCTCGGCGCGGGCCTGCTGCGCCTCGGCCAGGATGGTGCGGGCGCGGCGGCGAAACATCTGCCCCGCCGGGGTCAGCGCCACCGGTCGCGTACTGCGATCCATCAGCGCGCCGCCCAACGCGGCCTCAAGCCCGGTGATCTGCTGGCTGATCCCCGACGGACTGACCCCCAACCGGCGCGCCGCGGCCGAGACCGAGCCCTCATCGGCGGTGGCAACGAAGGCCTCGATCCCCAACAGGGTGATACGGCCGGACGGCTGGACCATGTGCTGCGTCTCTCTCATACTGCCGGGCAACGGTAGGGCGAATGGCCGCCCTGCGCAACGCGCAGCACCACAAACGAAGGGATTCATCATGCAGACGGAAACCGGGCATTGCCTGTGCGGCGCGGTGCGCTTCGCGTTCGACCCGGCGCGGGTCAACTGGCGGGGCATCTGCCACTGCGAAAGCTGCCAGCGCGCCACCTCTTCACCGATGACCGGCTTTCTCGGCGTGGCCGATGGCGGCTGGCGCTGGACCGGGGCCGCGCCTGCGGTCTATCGCTCGTCCCCCGGGGTCGAGCGGCGGTTTTGCCCGACCTGCGGCACGCCGATATCCTATTGTTCGGCGCGCTGGCCGGGCGAGATGCATTTCCATGCCGCCTGTCTGGACGACCCCGCCGGTTTCAGGCCCGAGTTCCATGTTTTCTGCCGCGAGGCGCTGCCCTGGGCGCCGATTTGTGACGACCTGCCGCAATATTCGCAAAGCACGGATGGCGGCGCCGACTGACCCGGCCGGGCCCTTGTCACACAGACGGGCCCAACCGGAAACGGTGGTTCATTCGCCCAGCTTGGACAGTTTCGACTGAAGCTCGGCCAGTTGTTTCTTGATCTCGTCCAGATCGTCACTGTCGGCATTGCCGTCGTCGTCCTCGGGCGTGATCCCGGTCGAGGCGCCAGGCCAGCCGCCCATCAGCGCCTTCAAAAACGCCTGCTGCTGTTTTTGCATCGCGTCGAAGCCCGGCATCGTCGCGATCGGCGGCGGCAACGTCCCGAGGTTTTCCATCATCTTGGACTGGCCGTCGCGCAGCATCTCGAAGCTCATCGCCAGGAATTGCGGGACAACGCTTTGCGCCTGGGTGGTATAGCCACGCACCAGATCGGTCAGCACATTGATCGGCAGCATGTTCTCGCCGCGGCTTTCATGTTCCGCGATGATCTGCAGCAGATACTGGCGCGTCAGGTCGTCGCCGCTTTTGAGATCAATGATCTGCACTTCGCGTCCGCCACGGATGAACCGCGCGATATCTTCCAGCGTCACATAGTCGCTGGTTTCGGTATTATAGAGTCGCCGACTGGCATAGCGCTTAATCAGCAGCGGTTTCACATCGTCCGTCACCAGCAAACCTCCCCGTTTGAGCCATTTCTGCGGCAGCACAAAAAAGCTTAGGCGCACTCGGATCAAAAAGAAAGGGCGGGCTGTTAAGCCCGCCCCACGCGATCACATCGATCGGGAGGAGATCGACGCGAATGCCGGATCACTTGGCCGCGGCGGTTGCCTTCTTGGCAGCAGCGGTGGCCTCGTCGGTAGCCTTCTTGACGACGGCGGACGCCTCTTCCGAGATGTCCTTGCCGGCGGAGAGCATCAGCTCGACGGTTTCCATCTGCACCTTCTTGGCGACCTCGGCGAAGGCGGCCATGTTTTCAGCGGCCATTTCGGCAGAGGCAGAGGCGAAGTCGGTCAGCGCCTTGGTGTAGTCGGTCGGCTCGGACTTGACGGTGGTCACGTCACCCATCTTGGCCAGCGCTTCCTTGGTCCATTTCGAAGAAATGTCTGCGGACTTGCTTGCGGCGTCGAGCGCAACCTTGGACATTTTCTCACCCAGCGCGGCCGAGGTCTTGAACGCGTCCTGAGCTGCGGACATGTCGACCGGGAACGAGCCCATCATGTCCTGCATCATCTTCGAGAAATCTTGTGCGGTCGCCATTTCAATACTCCTTGAAATTTTCGGCTGGGGCGGGGCACCCCGTTTCGTCTTATTCAATAACATACATGCTGCAGTGCAGCATTGCAAGTGAAGATGCTGCGACACAGCGACCTTTCCGGTTGAACGACGAAGACCGGGATCACTTCGGAAGGACGTAAGTCCCCGGTGCCTTGGCCAGCGACGGATGACTGGTATCGCCCGGCGCGCGCGCGGGTACCTGCCGGCCGGATTGCTTTTTCAACCAGGCCCCCCAGCGCGGCCACCACGACCCCTCGTGGAAGGTGGCCCCGGCCTGCCAGTTGTCGGCATCCGTCATCGGGCCATTATTGGTGTAATGGCCGTATTTCATTTTGCTGGGCGGGTTTATCACCCCTGCGACATGACCGCTTTCGGACAGGATGAAGGTCTTGCTGCGGCTGCCCATCTGACGGATCCCGTCAAAACTGGACCTCCAGGCGGCGATATGATCGGTCTCGCAGGCAATCGCGCAGATCGGCAGTTTGATGTCCTTCAGCGTTGGATTCTCATCCAGGATCTGGAACGTGCCCTTGGCAAGCTGATCCTCCTGACACAGTTTGCGCAGATACTCGACCGCCATCCGCGCCGGCAGGTTGGTGCTGTCGCCGTTCCAATAAAGCAGATCGAAGGCCGGGGGCGACTCGCCCATCATGTAGCTGCGGATCGCCGGGCGATAGACCAGATCGTTGGATCGCAGAAAGCTGAAGGTGCGCGACATGAAAAAGGAATCGAGGATCCCCTTCTCGGTCACCTCGCGTTCGATCCCATCCACGAAATCATCGGTCAGGAACACGCCGATTTCGCCCTGATCGGAAAAGTCGGTCAGCGCGGTGAAGAAGGTCGCGGATTTCACCGATGTGTCGCCACGCTTTTGCAACAGGCCCAGGGTGATCGACAGCGTGGTGCCCGCGATGCAATAGCCGACCGCATTCACCTTTTCCTCGCCGGTGATCTTCTTCACCTCGTTGATCGCGGTCAGGTATCCCTCTTCGATATAGGTATCCATGCCCACGTCGGCATAGGACGCGTCGGGGTTCACCCAACTGACCACGAACAGCGTGAAGCCCTGATCGACGATCCATTTGATCAGCGAGTTCTTGGGTTTCAGGTCCATGATGTAGAACTTGTTGATCCAGGGCGGAAAGATGATCAGCGGCGTGGCGTGGACCGTCTCGGTGCTGGGGGCGTATTGGATCAGCTCGAACATGCGGTTGCGGTACACCACCTCGCCCGGCGTGGTGGCCAGGTTCTCGCCCACCCGGAAGGCCTCCTTGTCGGCCAGCGTGACCAGCAGCTCACCCTGATTGGCCTCGATGTCGCGCACCAGGTTTTCCATCCCCCGGACCAGCGACTCGCCCTCGGTCTCGACCGCGCGGGCCAGCGCCTCGGGGTTGGTGCCCAGAAAATTCGCCGGCGACATCATGTCGATGATCTGCTGCGAGAAATAGTCGAGCCGCTGGCGGTCCTTCGGCGCCAGCCCCTCGATACCGCTGACCGCGTCCTGCAATGCCTCGACCGAGTTCAGATACTGCCGTTTGACATAGTTGAAATAGGGGTGCGTCTGCCACAGATCGTCGGCAAAGCGCGGGTCATTCGGGCTGGTATCGGGCGGCACCGTCAGCTTGCCGGTGGCCAGCGCCTCCTGCGCCTCGATGAAATGTTTCAGGGTCTTGCCCCAATAGGTCACCTGCTGCTCGAACAGTTTCGAGGGGTGCTGCATGATCTGGGCCATATAGGCGGTGCCCGCCTTCATCATCAGATCCTGCCCCGGGCCCTGCAGGTTCGGCTCCATCTTGCGCTTGTTCGACAGCGCCGTCACCAGACGCTCGGACAGGGACTCGACCTTTGCCAGATTTTCGTTCAGCCGGTCCAGATCTGCTGCCTTTTCCACTTCTTCAGTTGTCATGCGCAAAAATCCCCCCTATCTTTCGCACCCGCAGCATCGATATTTCGATCCGCGCGGTTCGACTGAGACTATAACCGGGCGAGTTCCGATGCAAAGGAGTGACGCATGAAAAACATCGCGACGTATGACCTCATGGAAAGCATCCGGAACACCAATCAGTGGCTGGGTGCCTCGGCTTTTGCGCTGGGATCCTACCCGATCACCGGGATGCTGCCCAACCCGTTCTTTCAGATGGTCGCCGCATGGGGCCAGGTGACCGAGCGCAGCTTTGCCCGCATGGTCGCCAAACCCGACTGGAACATCCACACCGTCGTCGGCGCCGATGGCCGCGACCACCTGGTCAGCGTCGAATGCGAGATGAAGCGCCCGTTTGGCGATCTGATCCGGTTCCGCGTGCATGGCCGCCAGACCAAGAAGCGCAAGATCCTGCTGGTCGCGCCGATGTCGGGCCACTATGCCACGCTGCTGCGCTCGACCGCGGCCAGCCTGCTGCCCGATTGCGAGCTGTATGTGACCGACTGGCATAACGCGCGTGATATCCCGGTATCCGAAGGCAAGTTCGATATCGAGGATTACACCCTCTATCTTGTCGATTTCATGAAACATCTCGGGCCCGATACCAATGTTATCGCCGTGTGCCAGCCCGCGCCGCTGGCGCTGGCCGCGACCGCCTATCTGGCCGAGGAAGACCCCGCCACGCAGCCGCGCACCCTGACCCTGATCGGCGGCCCGATCGACCCCGACGCCGCCGCCACCGACGTCACCGATTTCGGCAGCCGGATCACCATGGGCCAGCTTGAACAGCTTGCCATCCAGCGCGTCGGTTTCAAATATGCCGGCGTCGGTCGGCTGGTCTATCCCGGGCTGCTGCAACTGGCCTCGTTCATCTCGATGAATGCCGACCGCCACAGTGACGCCTTCCGCGAGCAGATCATGCGGGTCGCCAACAATGAGGCGGGCGAGCATGACAAGCACAACCGCTTTTATGACGAATACCTTGCGGTGATGGACATGACCGCGGAATTCTATCTGTCCACCGTCGAGCGGATCTTCAAAGGGCTGGAAATCGCCGAGAACCGCTTTGTCGTGAACGGCAAGCAGGTCGATATCGGCAAGATCACCGATGTGGCGGTGAAAACCGTTGAAGGCGCCAACGACGACATCTCGGCGCCCGGCCAATGCGTCGCCGCGCTGGACCTGTGCACCGGCCTGGCCGACAGCAAGAAGGCCAACCACCTGGAACCGGGCGCAGGCCATTACGGCATCTTCGCCGGCAAAAGCTGGCGCAACAACATCCGGCCGCTGGTACTCGATTTCATTGACGCCAATGCGGGCGAACCCGACGCCAACATCACCCGGCTGACATCGGTCTGAACCCGGCTCAGACCAGACGGTACGGGGCGGCGAGCCAATCGCGCATCGCCGCCGTGACCGCATCCGGCGCTTCCAGCAGCGGCATATGCCCGGCCGCGTCGATCACCGACAGCGTGGCATTCGGGATCAGTTCGGCCATGAATTCATGGCGCCGGGGCGGGGTCAGCGTGTCATGCGCGCCGCACAGCACCAACACCGGCGCGCGCAACTGGCGCAGCACCTTCTGCTGATCGGGGCGGCGCTGCATGGCGCGCGACTGATGCACGAACACCTCGGGGCCCAGCGTCTGGGCCATTTCCGTCAGCGCCGCCTGCACCGCCATCCGGCCCGGCCCCGGCGCCAGGCTGCTGCCGGGCAGCTCGGCACGGATCGCCTCGTCCAGCCGCCCGGCACGGGCGCCGACGATCCGCTCTTCGCGCGCGGCGGCCTCCTGCGGGGTTTCGGCCAGCGGCGTGCAGGACATCAGCGCGATCCGCGTCACCCGGTCGGGCGCCTGACGCAGAACATCCATCGCCACCGCCGCCCCCATGCCGTGACCGGCCAGCGCGAACCGCTCGGGCGCGCCGTCCAGCACCCCGCGCGCCATCGCCGCGATCGAGCCCGCGTCGCACAGCGCCGCGATCTGCACCGCGCGGGTACCGTTGAAGGCCAGTATCTGGTCGGAAAACACCCGCGCATCGCACATCATGCCGGGCAGCAACAGCAATGTTTCAGCCATGCCGATCATGCCCACCGCAGCACGGCCTGCCTGTCATCGCGCCTGATCCTTCTGCCTGCCTGTGCCACCCGAAACGGGGCGTGCCAGGTTTCCCGACACGCCCCGAAACCCTAGCAGTCCGCAACGGCCCTTACCACTCCAGGCGGTTGTCATGGCTATATTGCTTGTCGCGCGGCAGGGTCGGCGCGGTGGCGCTGTCGATGCTGGAATGCACGTTCCTGGGCGGCGTCACCGTGGCGTCGCGCCCGAAGATAAAGCTCTGCTCGGCCGTGATCACCCGGTAGGCCTTGTTCAGCTTCAGCGCCCGTTCGCGCGACGGGGCGATCAGCTCATAAACCGTGGCCGCCCGCACCTTTTCGGTGTTCACGCTGCCATCGGCATTGAACCAGCGCGCGATCATCTCGTCGTTGGACCGGAACTCGTCGCCACCGCCGACGCGGGTGAAATACTGCTCGATCTCGCCGATCTGCTGGCCCTTGCTGGGCACGTCGCGCATGGCGCGATAATCGATATAGCCCCAGCCCGCGACCCCGGCCACCTTGCGCGGGAAGGCCCAGGTCTGATCCAGCACGGCACCGGCGGTGGTATGGCAGCCCTTGCAAAAGAACTGCTCTTCGCGGGTTTGCGGGCGCAGCGCGCCATCCGCATCCTCGATGAAGCCCAGCAACAGCCAGCCCATGCCGGTGTCCATCCCCAGATCGCCCACGTCGATATAGCGCGGCAGGTTCTCGTCCTTCTTCTCCTGCCGCTCATTGTCATAGGCGGTGCGCAGCTCGGCCTCGGTCATGTCCACCGTCTTGCGCATATAGCGCAACTCTTTCATATGCGGCGGGGTGACGATCGTGTCCCCCTCCAGCCCGACATAGCGGACCGAATGCAGAAACTCGGTCCCCTGGGGATAGCGCATCCGGTTCACCGCCTGCTCTGCGGCACCGCCGACATAAGTCGCGCGCCGCTTGATCACGCCGGTCACGCCCAACGCACCGTCGCCGTCCAGATCGACGCCAAGCGCGGCCTCGTCCACCGGCGGCACGGTGGTCTGCGCATAATCCTGAAACGCGATTTCCAGCAGGCCCAGATTGGCGATATAGGCATCGCGGCTGTCACGGAACGCTTCGGGCAACCGGATCAGCACATCGTCGGTCGAGCCATTGGTGGGCCAGAAGGTCGACGGCTGCGGCTTGTAGTTGAAGGCCACCCAGCCCGAGCCGTCCTTTGCGATGCCGATCTCGTCGAACGCGGCGGCGCCCTGCCCGTATCCGGCCAGATCGGGCACATAGCCGCCCCAGCCCTGCGCGGTCAGCCGCTCGGCCAGCGGCGCGTAATTGTCTGTGTTGATATAGTCCAGAATTTCATCATCGGAAATCGCCGCCACATCGGCGGTGCGATCCACGAACAGGTTGACCCAGTGATTGGTCAGCGCCGCGTCCGAGAAATTGTAAGCCTCCTGCAACGCGCCGTCATACATGTAATTCGGGCGCGCATCATCGTCATAGGTCTGATGGCAGACATAACAGGGGTTATACTTCCCCTCGATCGACGTATAGCACTGCGGCGGGATCACCCCTTCGACATTGTAGAACCGGCCGGCCTGCTCGACCGCTTGCGAGGTCGGGCGCAGCGCCATCAACTGTTCGGCGGTCAGGGTGGCCAGATCGTCACTGGCAAAGGCGGGGGTGCCGGTCAGCAGGGCGGCGGCAATCCAGACAGGGCGGGTCATGGCAATCTCCGAAGGGTCAGGCGGAAAGACAAAGGGGCGCAGGCATCGGCCCGCGCCCCTGTTCGGTTTACGAGCCAGATTACATCTGGGCCGAGGTCCAGAGCCACAGCATGTTATTCTCGTGGTTGCCGGTGTCCTCGCCAATAACCACGCGACCGTCGTTCAGCACGGCGATGTTGTCGGGGTTCGAGATGCTGTCGACCGAGCAGGCATTCGGGGCGTTGTTCTTGTCATAGCCCATGCCCGCCGCGATCGGCACCATATTGGTGATCGAATATGCGTCGTCATAGGCCATCTGATAGACCACGCCGCACTTGTTCTCGCCAACCTGGATGTCACCCTTGTCGTCGGCCATACCCTTGGCCACTTCCGACATCGCCATATAGACGTAGGGGGCGGTGCCGTCGGCCATGGCCTTGTGGTTGCCCATCACGCCTTCCATCTTGCGGAATTCGGCAGTGGCACCCTTGGCGGCGGCGGCACGGCGGCTTTCCAGAAACGCCACGCGGTCGTCGGCGGCTTTGCCTTCGGCCCATGCGGCGACATCTTCGTCGCTGATGAAGGCGGTCTGACCTTCGACATAATCGGCCTTGGTCTTGCCGTCATAGTCGCGCACCCAGGCGTTGATCTGATCGTTGCTGGCGTGGGCCAGTTCGATCCACTCCACGTCGAACCCGGCTTCGCCAGCGGCGGTGCCTGCGGCGGCGGTCTGGGTCATCTTGCCGGCATAAAGCGTGCCGGCGGTCAGGTCGGCGGCCACATCGGCCACGAACTTGAAGAACACCACATCGGTGCCGTCATCCGACAGATAGACGGTTTTCTGGTCGGGCATCACGAACGAATTTTCGTGGCTGAACCGGCCCAGGGCCATCTGCTTGACCGGGGCGGCGGCGCCGGTGGGATCGGTGATCTCGACGATATAGCCATAGTCATAGGGGTTGCCGTATTCGCCCAGATAAGCCTCGACCGCCTCGGCATCCTTGATGTCTTCGAAGGCCGGGTTGATCCACTGCGCGGTCTCGTCGAAATACAGCTCTTCCGAGGTCAGCGGGGTATTCCAGGGCGACACCGAGCCAAAGCAGTTCACCCAGGTGCCACGCACGCCGGTGAAATCCAGCATCTTGACGTCCTCGGCATCGACCAGCCAGCGGCCGGCGTCCTTCTTCAGCTTCATGCGGGACATGCCGCCGGGGCGATCTTCCCAGTTGGTGAACAGATAGCCTTCGCCAGCGCCAGTCTTGATGAAGCCGTTGAAATCCGGGTCGTTCGAGGATTTCATGATCGAACCGTCGGCGGCGATGATCGCGCCCAGGCCACCGGGGACCGTTTCGGCGAAATCGCCCTGCTGCGCCAGAACCTGATACTGGCCCAGTGCGGTCTTGACGGTCTGCTTGTCATAAGCGGCGGTCGGCGTCGGCGAGGCCTCGAATTTTTCCGGCAGGCCGTTGAAATCGGCGTCGACGACGATGCCCACGGTGGCCTTGTTGAACGGGCCGGTGATCGCGGTCGAGGGGTGCTGCAGGTTGAAGAAGAAGTCGCCCTCTTCGGTCAGGTGCATGCCCGTGATCTCGGCGCCCACCGGCACAGAGGCCAGGCGGGTCAGGTCGGCGGCGGCAGAGGTTGCCAGCATCGGCGTGGCAACGACAAGCGCAAGAAGGGAGGTGGCTGTTTTCATGGCTGATCCTTCGGTTTGCGGCGCAGCCCCCCGGTGATTCAGGCGGCGCGCTCGGACCCCGTTCATTTGCCCTTGGAACATGACAGTAACGTAAAGCTTCGCGCCTCAATCCACATTTGTCGCCCCCCCGAACCGCGGCAGAATGGCGCGGGTGGCAGCGGCCCCCTATGTGCCCTGCCGGGCCAGCACCTCGTCTATGCCGGCCTCGATCAGCGCCAGGCAGTCGGGGGTGGAAAAGCGGTGATCGGCGCCTTTCACAAGGGTCAGCCGCACATCGTCGCCGTCGATATGGTCCAACAGCCGCAGCGCGACCGACATATCCACATCCGCATCCGCCGTGCCCTGCAACAGGCGCACCGGAAACGGCAGCGGCAGCGGGGCGCGCAGCACCAACTGGTCGCGCCCCTCCTCGATCAGGCGGCGGGTGATGATATAGGGACCGTCGTCATAGTCGGAAGGCAGTGCCACCTGACCGGTCTGCGCCAGTTCGGCCTTTTGCACGGCGCTGAACCCGGCCCACATGCTGTCTTCGGTAAAGTCCGGCGCGGCGGCGATGCCGACCAGCCCGGCCACCCGGTCGGGCATGGCGCGGGCCACCAGAAGCGAAATCCACCCGCCCATGCTGGATCCGACCAGGATCTGCGGCCCTGTGGTCAGCATCGTGATCGCCGCCATCGCATCCCCCGCCCAGTCGCCGATGCAGCCTTCGGTGAACGCGCCCGAGGATTGCCCGTGCCCCGAATAGTCGAAGCGCAGAAAGGCCCGGCCGCGCGCCTGCGCCCAGGCCTCCAGATGCACCGCCTTGGTGCCCTGCATGTCGGATTTGAACCCGCCCAGAAACACCACGCCGGGCCCGTCCCCCGCGCTTTGGTGATAGGCAATGCGGCGGCCGGCGGGGGTGGTCAGGGTGCGTGGCATGGGGGGCTCCTTCGTGGTTTGGCGCAGGATACGCGGGGCCGTCCCGATGCGGAAAGGGCTTTCTGCGCGCCGGTTTGATCCGGCGGGGATATTGGGGAAAAGATGAAGGGGGGCACCCCTTGCCGCCCGGCGCGGTTTCGTGGTCTTGTCCGCGCCATGACTGGACCCCGCTTTACCGATCTGATCGCCGGGCTGCCTTCGACGGCACCCTTTGTCGGCCCCGAAACCCAGGAACGGGAGCGGGGCCGCCGCTTTCGCGCACGGCTTGGTGCCAATGAAAACCTGTTCGGCCCCTCGCCCCGCGCGGTCGACGCGATGTGCCGCGCGGCGGCTGAAAGCTGGATGTACGGCGATGCGCAAAGCTGGAACCTGCGCCAGGCGCTGGCCGCGCATCTGGGCGCGCGCATGGAAAATACCGTGATCGGCGGCGGGATCGACGGGCTGTTGGGCTCGCTGGTGCGGCTGCTGATCGAACCGGGCGATGCGGTGGTAACGTCGGCGGGCGGCTATCCGACCTTCAACTATCATGTCACCGGCCATGGCGGCGTGCTGCACAAGGTCCCGCTGCGCGGTGATCACGAAGACCCCGAGGCGCTGATCGCCAAGGCGCGCGCGGTCGGTGCCAAGCTGATCTATATCGCCAATCCCGACAATCCGATGGGCAGCTGGCATAGCGCTGCGCGGATTCAGGCGATGATTGATGCGGTGCCCGCAGGCAGCCTGCTGGTGCTGGACGAGGCCTATGTCGAATTCGCCCCCGAAGGCACCGCGCCGCCGATTGATGCGGATGATCCGCGGGTAATCCGGATGCGGACCTTTTCCAAGGCCTACGGGCTGGCGGGCGCGCGGGTGGGCTATGCGGTGGGGGCGGCGGCGCTGATCGCGGCCTTCGACAAGGTGCGCGATCATTTCGGCCTGTCGCGCGTCAGCCAGGCCGGGGCGCTGGCCGCGCTGGCGGATCAGGACTGGCTGCGCGACGTGCAGGGCCGGGTCGTGGCGGCGCGCGCCCGGCTGGCCCGGATCGCGCGCAACAATGGGCTGATGCCGCTGCCCTCGGCCACCAATTTCGTGACCATGGATTGCGGCGCGGATGGCGCATTCGCCCGGCGCGTTCTGGCCGAACTGGGCGCGCGCGACGTGTTCGTGCGGATGCCCTTCGTGGTGCCCGGCGACCGCTGCATCCGCGTCACCGCCGGGCCCGAGGCCGAAATGGACATCTTCGCCGCTGAACTGCCCAAGGCGCTGGCCGCCGCGCGCGGGGCCTGACCGGGCCCGCCGCCGCTCAGCCTGCCGCGATCACCGCCGCTGCGGCCTCCAGCGCGCCCTTGGCGTGGGGGATGTCCAGCGCGATCAGGCCGGCCTCGATCGTGCCCAGCATCCCCAGCACCATATGCGCGTTCACATGGCCCATATGGCCGATGCGGAAGAACCCGTGCCAGGCCGGGTCGCCCGCAGGCGCCATGCCCAGCCCGATGCCCAGCGTCACCCCGGCGCGCGTGCTCAGCCAGTCGCGCAGCGCGGTGCCATTGGGCGCGCCGATCCGCACCGCCGTCACCGCATGGGCGCGGTGGGCGGGGTCGGTGATGTTCAGCTCCACCGGGCCGGCCTGGCCCCAGACCTCCAGCGCGGCCCAGATCGTGCGCGCCAGCACCGCGTGACGGGCCAGCGCCCCGGCCACGCCTTCCTCATGCACCAGCATGGTCAGCGCCTCGCGCAGCGCGAACAGGTGATGGGTCGGCGCGGTGCCCCCGAAATACTGATAGAACTCTTCCGGATGGGCACGCGGCACCCAGTCCCAATAGTTGCTGACCAGATCCATCCCGGCGCGCACCGCTTCGGCCTTGTCGTTGAAAAACACAAAGCCCAGCCCCGGTGGCGTCATCAGCCCCTTCTGGCTGCCGGTCACCATCACATCGACGCCCCAGGCGTCCATCTCGAACGCATCGCAGCCCAGCGAGGCGATGCAATCGACCATGTAGAGCGCCGGATGCCCGACCGCGTCGATCGCCGCGCGGATGCCGGCCACGTCATTGCGCACCGAGGTGGAGGTATCCACATGCACGGTCAGCACCGCCTTGAACCCGTGGCCGGTATCGGCGCGCAGCCGATCCTCGACCTGGGCCACATCCACCGGCGCGCGCTTGCCGAATTCGAGGATTTCAACCTCGACCCCCATGCGCCGCGCAATTTCCGCCCAGCCATGACCAAAGCGGCCGGTGGCCAGCACCAGCACCTTGTCGCCGCGCGCGCAGGTATTGGCCAGCGCCGCTTCCCACGCGCCATGGCCGTTGGCGATATAGATCGCCGCATTGTGCCGGGTGCGCGCCACCGCCTTCAGGTCGGGCACGATGCCTGCCACCATATCGACCAGCGCGCCGGCATAGATATTGGGGGCGGGGCGATGCATGGCCTGCAACACCCGGTCGGGCATGACCGAGGGGCCGGGAATGGCAAGATAGGGGCGACCGTGGCTGAGCGGCATGAAACAGATCCTTTCACAAGGGGGCCAATCCCCCTTAGGCCCGCCGGCCGGACGCGTCAATCGCTTGTCAGGACGGCGCATTCGCGATAGACCCCGGCCTTGTTCCGATCCGGCAGAAAGCGCCCATGTTCAACCAGCTCAAGACCCGTCTGGACACTGCCGAGCGCAACCTGCGGCAATCCTTCGGAAACGATTTTTCCTCGGCCCAGGGCCGCCGCGCCGCGTTCTGGCATTTTCAGTTGATGGACCATGCCTTTCTGCGGGTTCTGTGGACCAATCTGGACGAGATCGCGCCGGGGGTCTGGCGCTCGAACCAGCCTTCGCCCAAGCGTCTGCGCCGCTATCACGCGATGGGCATCCGCAGCATCATCACCCTGCGCGGGGATGCGCCGAAAAGTCATCACCTGTTCGAAGTCGAAAGCTGCGAAAACCTGGGCATCACGCTGCACATGATCTCGATCTCGGCGCGCGTGCTGGCGCCGAAGGCGCAGCTTCTGGCGCTGCTCGATCTGTTCGATACGATCGAAAAGCCGTTCCTGATGCATTGCAAATCCGGGGCCGACCGGGCGGGCCTTGCGTCGGCGCTGTATCTGCTGCACGCCGAGGGGCGGCCGGTGACCGAGGCCGCCAGGCAGCTCAGCTTTCGCTATCTGCACCTGAAGAACGACAGCACCGGCATCCTTGATCACATGCTTGACGCCTATGCCGCCGACATCGCGCAACAGCCGATGGCGATCCGCGACTGGATCGAGAGCCGCTATGACCCCAAGGCGCTGACCGCGTCGTTCCAGCAGGCACGGGGGCGCGGCGATGGCTGATCCAGCCGCGACCGAAACGGACACGCCCCGTACGCCGCCCGACAAGGCCTTGTCGCTGACCGGCTGGCTGTGGCGCGACTATCTGCGTCGCCATATCCCGCTGATCGGACTCGCGCTGGTGCTGATGAGCATCGAGGGCAGCATGATGGGCGCGCTCAGCTACATCGTCAAACCGATGTTCGACGAGGTCTTCGTCAACGGCAATCGTGCGGCGGTGGCGCTGGTGGCCGGCGGCATCTTCGCGGTGTTCGTGCTGCGCGCGCTGACCGGCTTTGGCCAGCGCGTTCTGATGGCCCGCATCGGGCAGAAGGTGTCGGCCGCGCTGCAGGGCGATCTGGTGGCGCATATGCTGACCCTCGATACCGCGTGGTTCCAAAAGACCCCGCCGGGCAACCTGATCGAGCGGGTGCGCGGCGATACCGGTGCCGCCGCCGGCATCTGGTCCACCGTGCTGGCCGCCGGCGGGCGCGACGTGATCGCGGCGCTCTCTCTGTTTGCGGTGGCGCTGTCGGTCGACTGGGTCTGGACGCTGATCGCGCTTGCGGGCGTGCCGCTGCTGGTGCTGCCGCTCATGACGCTTCAGCGCTGGGTGCGCAGCACCACCCGCACCGCGCGCGCCGCCGCCGCCGCCATCGCCACCCGGCTGGACGAGATTTTCCACGGCGTCACCACGATCAAGCTGAACCGGATGGAAGCGCGCGAAAGCGGCCGCTTCAACGACACGCTGGCGGGCTTCATCAGCGCGCAAATCCGGTCTGCCGCCGGTCAGGCGGGTATCCCCGCGCTGATCGACGTGGTGGCGGGCCTCGGCTTTCTGGGCGTGCTGTCTTATGGCGGGCTTCAGATCATCGACGGCGAAAAGACCGTGGGCGAATTCATGAGCTTCTTTACCGCCATGGCCCTGGTGTTCGAGCCGCTGCGCCGGATCGGCAACGTTTCCGGGGCGTGGCAGGTCGCGCTGTCCAGCATCGAGCGGCTGCACGAGGTGTTCGAGGCCCAGCCCACCATCCTGTCCCCCGCCCGGCCCCGGCGTCTGAGCTGCGCACCGGGGCAGGCGGATATCGTCCTCGACAACGTGCATCTGGCCTATGACACCGCGCCGGTGCTGCAAGGGCTGTCGCTGACCGCCAAGGCCGGGCAGATGACCGCACTGGTGGGCGCATCGGGCGCGGGCAAGAGCACCGTCTTCAACCTGCTGACCCGGCTGATCGAGCCGCAGCAGGGCACCATCACCCTGGGCGGCATTCCGATCGACCAGATGGCGCTGCCCGATCTGCGCGGCAACTATTCGGTCGTGACCCAGGATGCACAGCTTTTCGACGAAACCCTGCGCGACAATATCCTGCTGGGCCGCACGGACGTATCCGAGTCCCGCCTGCAGGAGGTGCTGGAGGCCGCCCATATCGCTGATTTCCTGCCCAACCTGGCCAACGGGCTGGACAGCCCCTGCGGCCCGCGCGGCAGCAGCCTGTCGGGCGGTCAGCGCCAGCGCGTGGCGATCGCCCGCGCCCTGCTGCGCGACGCGCCGATCCTGCTGCTGGACGAGGCGACCTCGTCGCTGGATGCGAAATCCGAACGGGTGGTGCAGGAAGCGCTGGAGCGGCTTAGCCAGAACCGCACCACGCTGGTCATCGCCCACCGGCTGGCGACCGTGCGCGACGCCGATCTGATCGTGGTGATGGACAAGGGCCAGGTGGTCGAACAAGGCAGCCATGACGCGCTGATCACGCAGGGCGGGGTCTATTCGGGCCTGTACAAACTGCAATTCGCGACAGACGTCTGACCCGCAGGATGGAAGAATTTTCACGAAAATTCTTCGGCCGGAAAAATCTTCGTGAAGATTTTTCCCCCGTCGGCCTTGTCGGCTTGGCCCCCCGGCACAGCTTTCCCTATAGTTGAAACGCGCGCCCGAACTGGGAATAACAGATCATGACCGGCGAAACCGCCCCCGACAGAACCGTTTTCGAAATCACCGGCGCGGATCGGCTGCACTTTCTGCAAGGGCTGGTGTCGAACGATGTCACCGCGCCCGAGGGGCGGCTGATCTATGCCGCGCTGCTGACGCCTCAGGGCAAGTATCTGGCCGATTTCTTTCTGACCGCGCACGGCGATGCGGTGCTGCTGGATGTGAAAACCGATCTGGCCCCGGCGCTGGCCCGCCGTCTGAGCATGTACAAGCTGCGCGCCGATGTGGCGATCACACCCTCGGCGCTGCACGTCCTGCGCGGGTTGGGGGATGCGCCCGAAGGCGCCCTGCCCGATCCGCGCCACCCGGCACTGGGCTGGCGAATGTACACCGACCGGCCCGGCAGCGCGCCGCAGATCGACTGGGACGCGATCCGCGTCGCCCATTGCATCCCCGAAACCGGGATCGAGCTGATCCCCGAGGACACCTATCTGCTGGAAGCCGGGTTCGAGCGCCTGCACGGCGTCGATTTCCGCAAGGGCTGTTACGTGGGCCAGGAGGTCACCGCGCGGATGAAGCACAAGACCGAACTGCGCAAGGGGCTGGCGACGGTGCGGATCGAAGGTGCCGCGCCGGTGGGCACCACGATCACGGCCGATGACAAACCGGCCGGCACGCTGTTTACCCAATCGGGCGGGCGCGCCATCGCCTGGCTGCGTTTTGATCGGGCCACGGGCGACATGCAGGCTGGGGATGCCATCCTGCACCGGGACGGCTGAGGGCTCTCCGGTAAAGCCACCTGACACAACGCTGTCAGGGGGACTCTGGCATGGTCGGTTCACTGCCAGCCAACCACAAGGACCCTGCCAATGCCTTTTATCCCCGAAAACCCCGCCGTCTGGACCGAAATCAAAGTCACCGACCTGGCCGCCGCCACCGATTTCTACCGTAAGGTTTTTGATTTCGAACTCACGCCCGACGACAGCGGCCCGGCACCCAGCACGGTGATCCGCTATGCTGCCGATGGGGGCGGCGTCTCGGCCCAATTGATGCCCGGCATCCCGGCCGCCCCCGGAACCGGATCGACCATTCACCTGTGTGTGCCCGACACCGTCGAAGCGGCGATGAAACGGCTGGTGGCCGCGGGCGGAACCGAGGTCAGCCCGATCATCACCATCCCGCCCGGCCGCTTTGCCTATGCGCAAGACCCCGACGGCAATTCCATCGGCCTCTTCCAGCCCCACACGGCCGCCTGATGCGCCGCGCCGACCGCCTGTTCCAGATCGTTCAGTATCTGCGGGGCGGTCGGCTGCTGACGGCGCGCCATCTGGCCGAAAATCTGGAGGTGTCCGAGCGCACGATTTATCGCGATATCGCCGATCTGATCGGTTACGGCGTACCGATCGATGGCGAGGCGGGCCTGGGTTATCTGATGCGGAGCGGCTATGATCTGCCGCCGCTGATGTTCACCACCGACGAAATCGCCGCGCTGGTCGCCGGGCCCGGCTGATCCGCGCCTGGGGCGGGCTGGACATTGGACATGGCCCGCGCCGCCGAAAACGCGCTGGACAAGATCGACGCCGTGCTGCCCGACGCCGCCCGCGCCCGCGCGCAATCGGTGCAGATCCACGCCCGGCCCGCGCTGGAAATGACCGAGACCCAGCGCGCACTGATCGACCAGCTGGATCAGGCGACCGAGGCCCGGCAGCGCCTGACCCTGTCCTATCGCGACGCTGCGGGCCAGATCACCACCCGGCGCGTGCGCCCGCTGGGCCTGTGGTTCTGGGGCAAGGTCTGGACCTTGGTCGCCTGGTGCGAACTGCGCGAGGATTTCCGCGTGTTCCGGCTGGACCGGATCGAAACCCTTACAAAGGGCGCCGCGTTCAAACCCGAGCCGGGCAAGGATCTGACCGCCTTCTATGCCACGGTCACCCCGCACCCACAGTAAATCCGCACCGGGCGCAGGGCCCGATCAGGCGCGTTCGGAATATTCCATGGTCTCGGTGTTGACGATGATATCCTCGTCCTGCCCGACGAAGGGCGGCACCATCACCTTGACCCCATTGTCCAGGATCGCGGGCTTGAAGCTGTTGGCGGCGGTCTGCCCCTTCACCACCGGCTCGGTTTCGACCACCTTGCAGGTCACCTTCTGCGGCAGCGTGGCGTTCAGCGCCTCGGACTCGTAATATTCGATGACCACGGTCATACCGTCCTGCAGAAACGGGCGGCGGTCGCCCAAAATCTCGGCGGGCATCTCGATCTGCTCATAGGTTTCAGTGTCCATGAACACCAGCATCCCGTCGGTTTCATACAGGAACTGCTGGTCTTTCTGCTCCAGCCGGACCCGCTCCACCTTGTCGGCGCTGCGGAATCTTTCGTTCAGTTTGGAACCGTTGCGCAGGTTGCGGAGTTCTACCTGTGCGAACGCGCCACCCTTGCCGGGCTTGACATGGTCCACCTTCACGGCGGCCCACAGGCCGCCATTATGTTCCAGCACGTTGCCGGGGCGGATTTCGTTACCGTTGATCTTGGCCATTGGATAAAACCTGGACGGAAGGTTGATTGGAATTTGACCGCACCTATATCTTGACCACCCAAGGCTGGCAAGACGACTAGATGCGGTAAAACATCGGGACAAGCCATGCGCAATGTGCATAGGTGACATTCCAAATGGGAAATACCGAATCGCAACAAAACCGCCATATTCGGCGGCACGCCAAAAAACGCAAGAGCAAGAATAAAAGGACGACGAGATGGTCGATTTCGTTGATGGCACCGCATTCAACCACGAACAGGGCAACCGCGCGCGAAAACTATTCGCCGCAGTGGTTCTGGCCGCATTGGACGATGCGATTGCAGACGATAAGAAATATGGTAACGGCCCCGAGCAGATCGCCCGGTGGGCGCGGTCCCGCGATGGACGCGAAGTGCTGTCCTGCGCCGGGATCGATCCCAACGAGCGCGTCGTGTCCGGGCTGATGGAGTTCGTCTCCAAAGGTGTGCGCACGTCGGTCGCGCTGTCGCGCGAGGAAAGCGAACGCCGCCACATACAGGAGCAGGCCGAAGCCGCCTGATCGCTATTCTGCTGCCAAAGGTCAGAAAAGCGCGCCCTTGCCGGGCGCGTTTTTCGTTGTGCCGTGATGCGGGAAGCAGAGGCCGTGCCGGTCTTATTCGAAATCGCGGCTGGCCATCGCGCGGTTGATTTCGCGGCGGACCAGCTTGCGCACATTGCGGGTGATGCGTTCGCCCAGATCGCCCTGCAGTTCTTCGCGGACGATGTCATTGACCAACTGGCGCAGCATGTCTTCGTCCAGCACGTCGGGGTCGCCGCCGAACATGTTCGCCTCGTCCCCGGTCTTGTCCGATTCGGTGTCGGGCACGGTGGCGGCTTCGACGGTCGGCCCTGCCGCTTCGGCCTCCACCTCTTCGGGCATGACCGCAGGTTCAGCGGGTTCGGCCCGGCTGGAAATCAGATCGTCCAGACTGAAGGTACGATGCGGGCCCAACTCGCTGCCATCGGGCTCCCACTCCTCTTCACAGCCCGCAACCGCGGCTTCCAGCTCTGCTATGCGATCCTCAAGCGAGACCTCTTCCCAGGAATCGACCGGGTGCGGCGCAGCCTCGCTGGTCTGTTCCGGCGCCAAATCCGTGTCTTCCCCCACCGGGGCACCGGCGGGAGCCCGGGGGGCTTCAGCCTCCGCCTCTTGCGGCACCTCTGCGGGTGCGGGCGTCGCATCCGGCTGCTCTACCCGCAGCGCCGGGGTCAGCACCAAACGGCCCGCAGAGGCCGCCACCCGTCCCTCGGCCCGAAGAGCTGTGGGCACGACCCGGTCCGCCGTCTCATCCGCGACAAGCCGCCGGATCGACGACAGCACATCTTCGATTTCCATATGCTTGATCGGGTCGGGCATCCG
The DNA here is from genome assembly GCF_054954595.1 of Actibacterium sp. D185-2. Classification (NCBI taxonomy): domain Bacteria; kingdom Pseudomonadati; phylum Pseudomonadota; class Alphaproteobacteria; order Rhodobacterales; family Roseobacteraceae; genus Actibacterium; species Actibacterium sp. D185-2. Next base: position 294,264 of record NZ_JBPWNX010000003.1, on the reverse strand, counting down.
CGTTCCTCTGACAAACAATGCAGGTATGGTAGCGCGAGCCGCGCCATCACACAACAAATGGTATTGTCTTACTCCTGCCCGATGCTCTTGAGCACCTTTTCCAGCCGGTCGCCCTGCACGCTGCGCACCGGCGCATTCTTGACCGCATTGTAATAGGCGGCGGGATCATAGGTCGGAATGCCAAGGTTCAGATGCTCCACCGTCAGAAAGCCCATGGACGACAACACCTGATAATAGGCCACATATTGCGTCGCCTCGGCCTCGACCCGTCCGGTCCGCGCATCCAGCAGTTCCTGTTCGGCGTCCAGAACCTCTAGCGTGGTGCGCGCGCCCAGCCGGGCCTCTTCCTTGGTCCCGTCGAAGGCAAGCTGTGCGGCGCGAATCTGCTGATCGCTGGCGCGAAGCTGGGCCCGCGACACCGCAAGCTGCGCCCAGGCGTTGCCGACCCCCTGCTCGATCTGGCGCACGGCATAATGCAGGTTCGACAGCGCCGCATCCCGGTTCGCCAGCGCCTGCCGCTCCGCCGAGACCAGCCCGCCACCAGCATAGATCGGCTGGGTCAGGGTCAGGTCGATCGAGCTGCTTTCAAGACTGTTATCGTTATGGGACAGGTTCGCCCCCGCCGTGATCGACGGCTTGCGCGCGGCCCGGGCCCGGGCCAGCGTCAACTCGGACACGGTAACCTGACGCTGGGCCACCTCAAGGCTGGGATGGTTGCGCTGCGCGATCGCGCTGGCCTCTTCCAGCGTCTTGGGCAGCGCGGGCGTGCGCGGTGTGCCGGTCAGCGTGCCGGGATAGCGACCGATCACCAGCTTGTAGGATTCGCGGGCCACGGCCAGCGCGCCCTGCGCCGCCACAAGCGAACTTTGCGCCGCAGCCAGACGCGACTGGGCCTGCGACACGTCGGTGCGCGTGACCTCGCCCACCTCGAACCGGTCCTGCGCGGCGCGCAACTGCTCGGTGATCAGGCGCACGTTGTTGTTGCCCAGCGCGACATTCTGGATCGCGCTGCTGACATCCATATAGGCCTGCACCGCCGACAAAAGCACCGACTGCTCGATATTCAGCAGGCTGGCGCGGGTCGACAGCACGGTTTCCTTGGCCGACTCGACGGCCAGACGGTTCGCGCCGCCGTCATAGATCGACAGGCTGGCATTCAGCGTCATGTAGGCCTCGGTCGTGTCCGAGGTCACCGAGGTGTCGGTATAGCTGCCATTGGCGATAAAGCTGATCACCGGCCGCAACGCGGCAATGGATTGCGCCACGTTTTCGTCGGTGGCCCGCAGCAGCGCGCGGTTCTGTTCCAGCAGGTCGCTGTTCTGGTAGGCCAGGATCAGCGCGTCGGTCAGGGTTTCGGCCCGCGCCGGGGCTGCCCCCCCGCCGCTTAGAAAGACCGCTGACAGAAGCCCCGCCATCGCACCCCGAATAACCTTTTTCATCTGCATCTGCCTCTGTCCATTCCGACTGACCGGGGGCGTCTCTTGCCTGTCGCCGCCCGGCTTCCTGCGGCCCCTGAGGGCCTTACAATACGAATGCGCGCTGGCGCTCGAATCCCGGCAGCACGGGCGCCCCTGCGTTGAAAGCGAAGCGCCAGGTCATTCTGCCGTCGATTTTATACCCTATCCGGCAAACGCCAAGCGCGTTTTCCATGAACAGCACCGCCATGCGCCCGCCTTCGCGCAGTTGATCGACAACCGCGTCCGGCAGATGCGCCACCGCGCCCTGAATCGTGATCACGTCATAAGGGCCGTGCTTGGCCGCGCCCTGGGCCAGCGGCCCTTCGATCACCGCCGCGTTGTCCACCCCGGCCTGCGACAGGGTGGCCTGCGCCTCGGCCGCCATGTCGCCGTCTTCCTCGACCGCGATCACGGCCTCGGCCAGCCGCGCGATGACGGCGCTGGAATAGCCCAGCCCGCAACCCAGATCGAGCACCAGTTCGTCGGGCTGAATATCCAGCGCATCCAGCATCTTGGCCAGGGTCCGCGGCTCCAGCATCACGCGGCCGCCGCCCAGATCGACATTCTCGCCTATATAGGCCGCCTCGCGCCGGGCCGTGGGCACGAAGTTTTCGCGCGGGACGGAAAGCATGGCATCGATGATCGGAAACTTGGTCACATCAGAGGGGCGGACCTGGCTGTCCACCATCATCCGACGGCGCATCGCGTAATCTGTCATGGGACTAAACTCTTCGGTCTAGTTGAGGTCCATTCCGTCATGCCACAGAAACGCGGGCACGGCAACATGCCAGCGCCGCGCGCAAGGGGATTGCACCCCGGGAATGCTTGCGCTATGTCGGCGCGGCGCTGGCGAGTTGGCGGAGTGGTTACGCAGCGGATTGCAAATCCGTGTACAGGAGTTCGATTCTCCTACTCGCCTCCACTCAAATTGGCACCGTAATGGCAGCACCGGAGTCATTCGAGAGCGAAATGGCGGGTGGAAGACGCGACCATTCAAACATCCCCACGCGAAACAGTGCTCCAGGATGCGGGACCCCACAGACAACAGTCACTGTAAAAAACGCTGCGCGCTCTATATAGGCTTTCGACACACCGTCCCTGGCGCTAACTCTCGGGCGGCACACATGGCAGCCGAGCCGTCGGCCATACGAATGAATGCTTCGGTTTTTACCGGGATGCGGGCTGACATGACGATCGAATCCAGACGCACACTCACCTTCGCGCGGTTGCCGGACATTTCGCCCGACGCGATCATGGCCCACATGTCCGATCCCCGCGTCGCGGCACACATGCCCCTTCTTACCTTCGAATGGGACCGGCACGCCGTTACCGAATTCGTTGCCGCCAAGGAGGCGTGCTGGCATCGCGACGGGCTTGGCCATTGGGCGATCCTCTGTGACGGCGCCTATGTCGGTTGGGGCGGATTTCAGAAGGAAGGCGACGAATGGGATTTCGGCCTGGTGCTGAGGCCCGACAACTTTGGGCTTGGCGTGCCGATCGCCAGGAAGGCAATCGCGTTCGCCAGGGCTGATGAACGAATTCCCTTCGTGACATTCCTTCTGCCGCCGTCGCGCACGCGCCTTGGGGGGCTTGCGCGGCTCGGCGCCCGGTTCGTCGGAGAGGTCGAATATGGTGGCACCCTCTTTTTGAAATATCGCCTGGATACGGAATGACCGGTTCGGCAAGATATGACTCTTACGTGATCTGTGCCACGCCACGCACAGGAAGCACACTTTTGTGCGGCCTGTTGGCGTCGACCAATGCTGCCGGAAAGCCGGACTCTTTCTTTCGGCGACAATCGATTTCGCGGTGGGCAGCGCATTTGGGGGTCCCTGCCCCGGATGAGTGCAGCGCGCTTGAATTCAATCGAGCGTATTTGGCGGCGGTACTGCGTGAAGGGCGCGGCGCGACAGGCGTCTTTGGGGTTCGTCTCATGATGGAAAACACCAAAGAGCTGTCTGCCCGGCTCGACATCCTGCATCCGAACCTTCCCGACGACGCCGCACGTTTTGAAAGCGCTTTCGGTCGAACCCTCTACATCCATCTGTCGCGCCTGGACAAAGTTGCTCAGGCGATTTCCTACGCCAAGGCCATGCAGACCGGTCTCTGGCACGTTGCCCCGGACGGAACGGAAATAGAGCGCACCGCGCCGCCCAAAGCGCCCGAATACGATGCTGACCTCCTCCGGCAACATGTTCAGAAGTTTGAAGCGTTTGAGGGCGAATGGAACCTTTGGTTCGAACAGCAACGGGTTGCGCCGCTTCGCATTACATATGAATCGCTTTCCTTCGCCCCCAAAAACGTGCTTGCCACCATCCTGCGCCATCTTGGACTTGACCCGGAAATAGCTGCCGGCGTGGCGCCAGGCGTCGCCAAACTGGCGGATGAGGTAAGTCTTGACTGGCGAGGCCGCTATCGCGCCGATTGGGAAGATCACGCGCAGCCCTGAAGCCCGGGCAATCGTTTCGTCACGAAAAAGGCCGGCACGCTGGCCGGCCTTTCCTCAGTCCCGCATGCCCGCCCTATTCGATGATCACTTCGGCCGTCGGGCGCGGCGTGGTTGCGGTTTCGGTCGGCAGCACAGGCACCGTGACCTCGGGCACCGTGCCGGTCAGGGTGCCCAGGAACGCCACCAGCTGATCGGCCTCTTCGTCGGCCAGTTCCTCACCCAGCTGCGACTCGGCCATGATCTGCACCGCGACCTTCAGATCCCAGACCTTGCCCGAATGGAAATAGGGCGCGGTCACGGACACGTTGCGCAAAGGTGCCGCACGGAACACGTATTCATCATCCGCGGTGTCGGTCACCGCGAACCGGCCCTTGTCGCCCACCGGCAGGATATCGGCACCGGGTTTTTCAATCAGGCCAAACGGGTGATAGCCCTCACCACCCACATTCACGCCGCTGTGGCAGGCGATGCAGCCCTTGTCCATGAACAGTTCCAGCCCCGCGCGCTCCATGTCGGTCAGTGCCATGTCATCGCCGTTCAGGAAGGCGTCGAACGGCGCGGGGGTGATCAGCGTGGCCTCGAACGCCTCGATCGCGCGGGCCATGTTGTCGAACGAGACCGCCTCGCCGTCATCGGGGAATGCCGCGTTGAACCAGGCCACGTAATCGGTCATCGAATTCAGCGTCACGACCACGTTCTCCGGCGTGTTGGCCATTTCAACCCCGGCCTGGATCGGCCCTTTGGCCTGGGCCTTCAGGTCATCGGCGCGACCATCCCAGAACTGCGCCTCGTTCAGCACCGCGTTCAGAACGGTCGGCGAATTGCGCGGCCCCTTCTGCCAGCCATGGCCGATCGAGGTTTCCTGATTGTCATCCCCGCCGGTGGCCAGGTTATGGCAGGAATAACAGCTGAACACCCCCGAGGCCGACAGCCGCGGATCGAAGAACAGCGATTTGCCCAGCGCGATCTTTTCGGGCGTGACCCGATTGTCCGCGATCTGCGGCACGGTAGAGGGAAGCGGCTGGAAGAAGTCGAGCGCCGCGTCGCGCAGGTCGTCGGCCGCAGCAGCGCCCGTCATCGCGGTTGTCACAAGGAAGGACGCAAGAAGACGTTTCATAGGATCACCTATTGTTCGTGTTCGAATTTCTCGCGCGTCCGGCTACAGGATGCCTGCACCTCAAGTACCGGCCTTGATCCAGATCAATTTCGTTAGAATCATTCTAGTTTGCCTCACGCCACCCGCCCCTTGCCTGCGCCCCGCCCCCCGCGTAAGCCTAGGGCACCCTTCGCAAGAGCGTGCCGTGTGTTTGCTTACCGCCTTCTTCTAAGCCTCGCCGCCCCCTATTTCGTCCTGCGCCTGTGGCGTGGCGGGCGCGCGCAGATGGTCGAGCGGCTGGGCGGCAACGGCCCCGGCCGGATGGGCCGGGGTTTGGTGATCTGGCTGCATGCCGCCTCGAACGGCGAGGCGACCGCCGCCCGCCCGCTGATCGACGCGCTGCTGGCGCGCGATGACAAGCTGACGCTGATCGTGACCTGCAATTCCGAAACCGGGCGCGCGCTGGTGCGGGGCTGGGGTCTGGCGCGGGTGTCGGCCCGGCTGGCGCCGCTGGATTACCGGCTGACGTTGCGCCGCTTCATCGGCAACTGGCAGCCCGACGCGCTGATCCTGATCGAAAGTGAACTATGGCCCAATCGCATGGCCGCGATGCGCGCCTTGTCGCGCCCGGTGGTGGTGTTGTCGGCCCGGATGTCGGACAAAAGCGCCGCCACCTGGGGCCGGATGCCGGGGCTGGCGCGTCAGGTGATCGGCGCGATCAGCTATCTGTCGGCCCAGGATGCCGCGTCCGAGGCGCGGTTTCAGGCACTTGGCCTGCCCGAGGACCGAACCGGCCCGGTGCTGAGCCTGAAAACCCGCGCCGCCCCCGGCGGTTTCGATGCGGATGAAAAGGCGCGGCTGGCCCCGCTGCTGCCGCGCGTGAACACCGTTCTGGCGGCCTCGACCCACGAGGGCGAGGAACAGGTGATCCTGCTTGGCTTTCGCAAGGCCCATGCCCGGCGCCCCGATCTGCGGCTGATCCTGGCCCCGCGCCATCCGCGCCGCCGGGCCGAGGTGCAGGCGCTGATCGCGCGTCAGGGGCTGGGCTGCGCCACCCGTTCCGCGGCAGAACTGCCCGATGCGCAACACCCGGTCTATCTGGCCGATACGCTGGGCGAGATGCCGCTGTGGTATGATCTGGCCGCGACCACCTTCGTCGGCGGTTCGCTGGTGGCGCGGGGCGGGCACACCCCGTTCGAACCGGCCAGCCACGGCAGCGCCCTGCTGCACGGGCCGCATCTGGACAATTTCGCCGAGATTTACGCAGGGCTTCAGGCGGCGGGTGGCTCGGCCATGATCGACAGTGCCGATGCGTTGGCCCATGCCCTTCTGTCCCTCGACGACGCCGCGCGCCGCCGCATGACACAGGCCGCCGCCACGGTGATCGAGGCCCTGCAAGGCAGCGCCGGTCTGGCCCCGATCCTGGACCGGCTGGCGGATCTGACCGGCGACCCCGGCCTGCGCCCGCACCACGGGACGTGACAAAGGACATGCCCCGTACCGCGCGACACCTGTCGCCGGGCCGGTCACCAGGGCCGTTACCGGGGCAGCAGCGCCTCGATCTCGTGGATGATCTGCGGCGCTTCCGGCGTGACCCTGGCGCCCCATGTCGCCACCACCTGCCCGTCGGGGCCCAGCAGGACCTTGTTGAAGTTCCAGCGCGGCTCGAACCCCGCCGTGTCGGCCAACCAGCGGTAGAACGGATGCGCCTGCGGCCCGCGCACATGGGTGATCTCGGTCATCGGCAGGTTCAGGTCGAAGGTCGTGTCGCAAAACCCCTTCACCTCGGACTCGGTGGCCAGTTCCTGGCGGAAATCGTTGGACGGCACCGCCAGCACCACAAGCCCCCGGTCGCCGTAGCGGTCGTAAAGCGCCTGCAACCCTTCATACTGCGGGGTGAACCCGCACAGCGAGGCGCTGTTGACCACCAGAACCGGCTGCCCGGCCCAGTCGTTCAGCCGAATCCGCCCGCCATCGATCGACGCGAAACTGAAGTCTTCGGTCGCCGCCACAGGCAGCGTCAGCGCCAATGCCCAAAGGACCAGTCCAATCAGCCGCCGCATCTGCAATCCGTCCTTCGCCATGTTGCGCCCCGCCCCGATGAACTATACCCTGCGGTTGATCCGCAAAGCCAGCATTAGGGCATTTCTGCCACGCGCAGACCGCGGCTTGGTTGATGTTTGGACATATTGGCCGATAATATGAGACGTAATATTAACCCGGAGCAAATGCCGGCCGCAATTTGGATGATGAGCAGATCGTGACACTGCAAAGAACGACTCAGCTGCCGATTTCAGTCGGGCGTGCGCAAAAACGCGACGCCCGGACGCAGTTTGCCGCGCTTTGCTATCGGATCGTCAAGGACAAGCCCCAGGTCCTGCTGATCACCAGCCGCGACACCGGGCGCTGGGTCGTGCCCAAGGGCTGGCCGATGGACGGGCTGACCCCCGCCCAGGCCGCCGCCCAGGAAGCCTGGGAAGAGGCCGGCGCCGAGGGACGCACCCATGATTTCGTGCTGGGCATCTATTCCTATGACAAGCTGATGCCGGACAGCGCCCCCCTGCCCTGCATCGTCGCGGTGTTTGCCCTGAAGGTGAAGCGGCTGGCCCCCGATTTCCCCGAAAAGGGCGAGCGCAAGCGCAAATGGTTTACCCTGAAAAAGGCCGCCGCGCGGGTCGATGAGGCCGAACTGGCCCAGATCATCCTGAGCTTCGACCCGCATCGCCTGCGCTGGTGACGCACCACACAGGGCATTGATCGCGCGGCGGTTTCGCCTATTTTAGCTGTTCCACCCACTGACGGAGCCCCCATGATCCGCTACGCCATGAACTGCAAGCAAGGCCACCGGTTTGAAAGCTGGTTCCAGTCCGCCGAAGCCTTCGAAAAGCTTCAGGCGGCGGGCATGGTTGCCTGCGCGGTCTGCGGCGGCAGCGAGGTCGAGAAGGGGCTGATGGCGCCGCGCATCGGCGCCGCCACCGCCGCCACGGCGTCCGACGCCGCGCCCGAACGCCCGCTCAGCGCGCCGGCCTCGCCCGCCGAACAGGCCCTGACCGAGTTGAAGCGCAAGATCGAGGCGAACTCGGATTATGTCGGCCGCGATTTCGCCAAAGAGGCGCGGCGCATTCACGACGGCGACGCGCCCGCGCGCGCAATCTATGGCGAGGCGAAACTGGACGAGGCCAGGAAACTGATCGAGGACGGGGTGCCGGTGGCGCCTCTGCCCTTCATGCCCGGCCGCAAAAGCAATTAAGGACCCCGCCATGACCGTTCTGATCACCGGCGCCAATCGCGGCATTGGGCTGCAACTGGCCCAAAACTACGCCGCGCAGGGCACTGCCGTGATCGGCACCACCCGCAGCGACGTCGCGCCGGATCTGCCGGGCGCCGACTGGCAGCGACTGGACGTGACCGATGCGGCCGCGCAGCGCGCCATGGCGCAGGCGCTGACCGGCCGTGCGATCGACCTTCTGGTATGCAATGCGGGGGTCTATCTGGACGGCGGTCACCCCCTCGACGACGGCTATCCGCCCGCGATGTGGGCGCAAAGCTTCGCCGCCAACGTCACCGGCGTATTCCTGACAGTGCAGGCGCTGCTACCCAATCTGCGCCTGTCGGCCAATCCGAAAATCACGATCATCTCGTCGCAGATGGCATCGCATACCCGCGCCCCGGGCGGGTCCTACATCTATCGCGCGTCCAAGGCGGCGGCGCTGAACCTGGGCCGCAATCTGGCCACCGATCTGGCGCCGCAGGGCATCGCCGTGGGCATCTACCATCCTGGCTGGGTGCGCACCGACATGGGCGGCGCCGGGGCCGCGATCAGTGTGGACGAGGCCGCCGCCGGGCTGATGGCACGGTTCAGCGCGCTGTCGCTGACCACCACCGGCTGTTTCGAGACATGGGACGGCCAGCCGCATCCCTATTAAAGCCGCGCCTCAGATCTCGCCCCAGGCGTGAAGCTGGCCAAGCCGGGCCGATTTCTTGTTCTGGTGCCGGTCCATCCGCGTCAGGATGCCGCTCAGAAACGCCACCGCCTCGGGCAGATAGGGCCCCTTGTTCAGCATCACGCATTCGGCGCGCTGGCCCATCGCCGCATCGGTGGTTTCGGCGCGGGTGGCCTGCCCCTGTTTCAGCAATCCTTCCAGCACCTGGGTGGCCCAGACCACTGGCACCCGCGCCGCTTCGCACAGCCACAGGATTTCCTCCTGGATCTCCGACAACCGCTCGAACCCGATCTCGACCGCCAGATCCCCGCGCGCGATCATCACCGCCACCGGCAGCCGCCCGCCCGCCGCGACGATCAGTTCGGGCAGGTTGCGCACCGCCAGCGGGGTTTCCACCTTCAGCATGATGCCGGGCAGCGGCCGGTCCGGCACGGCCCGCGCTTCCATCGCCGCGATCAGCGCGGCCACATCGCCGGGCGTCTGGACAAAGGAAAAGGCGACCAGGTCGGCATGGCCCACCACGAAATCGAGGCTTTCCAGATCGTCAGCTGTCAGTGCCGGGATCGCCAGATCGACCCCCGGCAGGTTCACACCCTTTTCCAGCTTGATCCGTGCGCCCTTGGCCGGGGCGCCGGTCACTTCCAGAACTGCGTGGCACGGTTCGGCCTCGACCACGCGCGCGCGCAGCTTGCCGTCGTCGATCCAGACCGGCGCGCCGGGTTTGAGATGGGTCAGCAACACCGGATCGGTCAGCGTGGCGGTCAGCAGATTGTCGCCTTTCTTGATGCGCTCGGCCAGCGCGAACCGGTCACCCGGGAACAGACGGTGTTTCTTGGTGCTGCTCAGCGCCTCGATCCGCAGCTTGGGGCCGCCCAGATCCATCTGCACCGGCACCGCCCGGCCCGCCGCGTCCGCAGCCCGGCGCACATTTTCAATCATCGCGGCCCAGACATCGGGGCCGTCATGGGCACAGTTGATCCGCGCGCAATCGGCGCCCTCGGCCACCATGCGGTGCACCAGCGCCGGATCCTCGGCCGCTGCCGTCGGCAGCGTGACCATGATCCGGGTGCGCCGCGCCCCCGCGCCGCCGCCGAACAGCGCATCGCGCCGCGCGCCCAGCAGGGCATGGCCAGCCTCGAACGCCGCAGGCGCGGGATAGTGCGCCGATGCGGCGCCACCGATCAGTGCGAGCGAGGCCAGCACCGCGTCGATACTGGCGCGCACATGGCCCTCGGCCCGGCCCAGCGTCGACAGGCCCAGAGCCGCCAGCGGGGCCTGTAACGCGCTGAAATCAGCCCGGCGCAACGCCAGATAATCGGCCAGGTTGCGGGCGGAATCCTGAAACTCGGGCCGGATCACCACATCGGCCCAGCGCACCATGGTCCGGTCCGATCCGGCCACAAGCGCCACGCGCAGATCGGCCAGCGCCGTATGCAGCGCGCGCGCGGTCCGGGCGTGATCGGGAATATCGCTGTCGGTTTCGGTCTGCTCCGGCATGGCCTGTCCTTCGGTTCTGCACGCATCATTCCCGCTTAGCGCGCGATTGCGACGGATCCGTGTCACCCGATCCCGCGGCCCTTGCAACGCGGCCCCGCGCCGCATAAGAAACGCTCGATTTGGGCGGACGGGTCAAGGGGGCCATTCAATGCCGGTTCTTGTGATGAAATTCGGCGGCACCTCGGTGGCCGATCTCGACCGTATCAAAAACGCGGCCGGCAAGGTCAGGCGCGAGGTCGAGCGCGGCTATGACGTGATCGTCATCGTATCGGCCATGTCCGGCAAGACCAACGAACTGGTCGGCTGGGTCGAGCAGACCTCGCCGCTGTTCGACGCGCGCGAATATGACGCCGTGGTCAGCTCGGGCGAGAATGTGACCGCCGGGCTGATGGCGCTGACGCTGCAGGAAATGGACGTACCGGCGCGCAGTTGGCAGGGCTGGCAGGTGCCGCTGAAGACCACCAGCGCCCACTCCTCGGCCCGGATCGAGGAAATCCCGCGCGCCAATATCGACGCCAAATTCGCCGAAGGCATGCGCGTGGCCGTGGTTGCGGGCTTTCAGGGTATCAGCCCCGAGGGCCGGATCACCACGCTGGGCCGGGGCGGCAGCGATACCACCGCCGTGGCCTTTGCCGCCGCGTTCGGGGCGGAACGCTGCGACATCTATACCGATGTCGACGGCGTCTATACCACCGATCCCCGGATCGAGGACAAGGCCCGCAAGCTTGACAAGATCGCGTTCGAGGAAATGCTGGAACTGGCCAGCCTTGGCGCGAAGGTCCTGCAAACCCGTTCCGTCGAACTGGCGATGCGCTATAAGGTGCGCCTGCGGGTGCTGTCCAGTTTCGAGGAAAACACCGAAAATTCCGGTACACTTGTCTGCGACGAGGAAGAGATCATGGAAAAGAATGTCGTCTCCGGTATCGCCTATGTGCGTGACGAGGCCAAAATGACCCTGCTTTCGGTGGCCGACCGCCCCGGTATCGCCGCCGCCATTTTCGGCCCGCTGGCCGAGGCGGGGGTGAATGTGGACATGATCGTGCAGAACATCAGTGAAGAGGGGCGCACCGACATGACCTTTTCCTGCCCGGTCAATCAGGTCGCCCGCGCCGAGGCCGCGATGAACGCCGCCAAGGACCGGGGCGAAATCAACTTTCACAACCTGGTCGCCGATACCGACGTGGCGAAGGTTTCCGTGGTGGGCATCGGCATGCGCAGTCATGCCGGCGTGGCCAGCCAGATGTTCAACGCGCTCTCCTCCGAGGGGATCAACATCAAGGTCATCACAACCTCCGAGATCAAGATTTCGGTACTGATCGACCGGAAATATATGGAACTTGCGGTGCAAGCCCTCCATGATGCGTTCGGACTGGAAAACGCAGCCTGAATGACGGGGGCAAATGCCCGACCATAGCGAAAGCGAAAGCCGTAAACTGCTGCGCCGATTGCGCGACACCCTTGCCGAGCCCGGCAAGGGGCAGGAACGGCTGGACCGCATCACCCATATCATCGCGGATTCGATGCGCACCGAAGTGTGCTCTATCTATCTGTTCCGCGACCCCGAAACGCTGGAACTGTGCGCGACCGAAGGCCTGAAAGCCGAAGCTGTGCACATCACCCGGATGCGTATCGGCGAAGGCCTGGTCGGCCGCGTCGCCCGCACCGCAAGCCCGGTGAACACCGGCAACGCCCCGGCCGAAAAGGGCTTTCGCTATATGCCCGAAACCGGCGAGGAGATTTATTCCTCGTTCCTGGGGGTTCCGATTCAGCGGCTGGGCGAACGCCTGGGCGTTCTGGTCGTACAGTCCAAGACCGCGCGACAGTTTTCCGACGACGAGGTATACGCGCTGGAAGTGGTTGCCATGGTTCTGGCCGAGATGACCGAACTCGGCGCCTTCATCGGCGAAGAGGCCGCCATGTCGGCGCTGCACCAGCGGCCGGTCACCTTTCGCGGCGGCGTCGGGCAGGAAGGCGTGGCCGCGGGCCGGGTCTGGCTGCACGAACCGCGCGTGGTGGTGACCAACCCGGTGGCCGACGATCCGCAGTTCGAAAAAGAGCGGCTGGACGCCGCCGTGGATCAGTTGCGCCTGTCGGTCGACGATATGCTCAATCTGGCGGGGACCGGCGACAGCGAGCAGCTTCAGGTGCTCGAAGCCTACCGCATGTTTGCCAATTCGCGCGGCTGGAAGCGCCGGATGGAAGAGGATATCGACCGCGGCCTGTCGGCCGAGGCGGCGGTGGAAAAGGAACAGTCGGTCGCCCGCGCCCGGATGGAAACCGTGCCCGACGCCTATCTGCGCGAACGGCTGCAGGATCTGGACGATCTGTCGAACCGGCTGTTGCGGATCCTGACCGGACAAGGCCAGGAAACCGGGGCCGAGATGCCGCATGACCCGATCCTGGTGGCCCGCAACATCGGCCCGGGCGAGTTGCTGGCCTATGGCCGCAAGCTGAAGGGGATCGTGCTGGAGGAGGGTTCGGTCGGCAGTCATGCGGCGGTCGTGGCGCGCGCGCTGGCGATCCCGCTGGTCATCAATGCCGAACGCATCACCACCGAGGCGCTGAATCGCGACGCGATCCTGGTCGATGGCGGTCAGGGCGTGGCCCATCTGCGCCCCGAAGAAACGGTCGCCGCCGCCTTTCGCGACAAGATCGCGATGCAGGCCAAGGCGCTGGAACGCTACGATTCAATCCGCGACAAGCCCGCCGAAACCCTGTGCGGCACCCATATCGCGCTGCATATGAATGCCGGGCTGATGGCCGATCTGCCCTCGCTCGAAGGATCGGGGGCCGAAGGCGTGGGCCTGTTCCGAACCGAACTGCAATTCCTGATCCGCAGCAAGGTGCCGCGCCGGGGCGAGCTGGCGGCGCTGTATTCGCGGGTGCTGGATGCGGCCGGCGGGCGGCGCGTGGTGTTCCGCACCCTGGATATCGGGTCGGACAAGGTGCTGCCCTACATGAAGCCGCAGGACGAACCGAACCCGGCGCTTGGCTGGCGCGCGATACGGGTCGGGCTGGACAAGCCCGGCGTGATGCGGATGCAGTTGCAGGCGCTGATCCGCGCCGCCGCCGGACGCCCGCTGTCGGTGATGTTTCCCTTCGTCGCCCAGATGGAGGAATTCACCGAAGCGCGCGACCATCTGATGCGGGTGCTGGAGCAGGAGGCCCTGCTGGGCCGCCCCGTGCCCGAAAAGGTCGAGGTGGGCGCAATGCTGGAAACCCCCAGCCTGGCCTTTGCCCCCCGCAAATTCTTTGAAATGGCCGATTTCATCTCGATCGGCGGCAACGACCTGAAGCAGTTCTTCTTTGCCGCCGACCGTGAGAACGAGCGCGTGCGCCGCCGCTATGACACGCTGAATGTCAGCTTCCTGACCTTTCTGGAACAGATCGTTGCCCGCTGCGCGGAAACCGGCACGCCGCTGTCGTTCTGCGGCGAGGATGCCGGCCGCCCGATCGAGGCGCTGTGCTTTGCCGCCATCGGGCTGCGCATCCTGTCGATGCGCCCGGCCTCGGTCGGGCCGGTCAAGCATGTACTGCGCAAGACCGATCTGGACGAGGCCCGCGCGGTGATCGAAGCGGCCCGCGACAGCGGTGCGCAATCGGTGCGCCCGGCGATCCTGGACTGGATGCGCAGCCGCGACTGGGCCGTATAGGTTCCTAGCGCAGCCGCCCGGACCGCGTCATCCGCGCGCGCAGCTCGCCCACCAGCAATGCCTCGTCCACGCCGCTGTCGCGGCTCAGTTGTTTCAGCCCGAACCGCACATGGGCGATTTCCTGATAATAGCGGCTGAAGGCGAAATTGATCCCCGCCCCGGCCACCGCGCCGACCACCGGCACGGTCTGCGCCGCCAGTTTCTGGCCCATCGCCACGGCCAGCCGGGGGGCGACCTTGGCGATCAGCCCGTGAACCGATGCGCCGGTCAGCGTGACCCGCGCCGCCAGAAAGCCCAGATCGGCACCGTCATCATCGGCCAGCGGCCCCGCCGCCGCGAAGACCTGAATACAGGCCGCCCGGATCTGCGGATCGTTGGTGTCGAACCCATAGCTTTCGGCGATGCTCTGAATCGCGCGCAACAGCACCGTGGTGGTCGCCGGCAGCTCGGCCAGCGCCGTCGGCAGCCCGCCAAAGCCCCCCGCCGCCCCCATCACCGTGGTCACGGCGGTGTTGGCCCAGGCGCCGCCATCGGGCAGCGCCCCGCCGCGCGAGCGCCCGGCCGCCTTCGCGGCCACCTCAAGCGCGCGCAGGGTGGCGCCGTCCAGTCGGTCCTTGACCGGATCGGGCAACCGTTCCAGCAGGTTTTCCGCCCGCCCGCCGATCAAGGTCAGCACATGCATGCCGATTCCGCCCGCCGCGCGATAGCGCCGCGCCAGCGCGTCAAGCGCCACCGCGGTTTCGGGCGTCGGGATCAGAACGGCGTTGTCGGTTACGGTATCGGTCACGGCTTCGGTCACGGGGCAACTCCCTCATCTGCCTGGCAAAGATGGGGGCGCGGCGGGGTCTGTGCAAGCGGTTCAGGGCGCGGCACGCTCGACCGGGCCGGTCACGCCCGCCCAGGCACCATCCTGCAGCGCGATGCCCAGCACCCGGTCGGGATTGGTCGGCGGCGGCATCTCGACCCCGTCCAGCCGGGTGAATCCGAACCGGCCGTAATAGGGCGCGTCGCCTACCAGAATCACCCGGGCCCAGCCCATGGCCGTGGCGCGCTGCAGCGCCTCTTGGATCAACAGCGCGCCCAACCCTTCGCCCTGATGGGTCGGGTGCACCGCGACCGGCCCCAGCAGCAACGCCGCGTGGCCGCCCACGCGCACCGGCCAGAACCGGATCGCGCCAGCCACGATATTGTCAGGGTCGCGCGCCACAAGGCACAGCCCCGCCACCGGCGCCACCCCGTCGCGCAGACGGTAGGACGACAGCGCCTCGCGCCCCGGCGCGAAACACAGATCATAAAGCGCCTCGACCTCCCACCAGTCGGCGGCCTGCTCTTCTTCCAGACGGATCACGCCCTGCCCCTCGAATTCCTGCTGGAAACGCCCCTAGCACGGGGCTAGGTCTGGGGCAAACCCGAGCAAAGGAAGCGCCCATGTTCTATCGCCCCGAAGATGGCCACGGTCTGCCGCACAACCCGTTCAACGCCATCGTCACCCCGCGCCCGATCGGCTGGGTTTCCAGCCGCAGCGCGGACGGGCAGGACAATCTGGCACCCTATTCGTTTTTCAACGCCGTGGCCTATGTACCGCCACAGGTGATGTTCGCCTCGACCTCGGCCAAGCCGGACCGGGGCGACACCAAGGACAGCGTCGCCAATATCCGCGACACCGGCGTGTTTTGCGTCAATATCGTCGAATATGCGATGCGCGACGTGATGAATCAGACCTCAGGCCCGTGGCCGCGCGAGGTGGACGAGTTCGGCAAGGCCGGGATCGAGAAGGCCGCCTGCGAAACCATCGCCTGTTCGCGCGTCGCCGGGGCGCCGGCCAGTCTGGAATGCAAACTGACCCAGATCGTGCAATTGCCCGGCGCTGCGAATTTCGCGGTGTTCGGCGAGGTCACCGGCGTGCATATGCGCGACGATTGTCTGGTCGCGGGCGCCTTCGACGTGACCCGGTTTCAGCCGCTCGCGCGGCTGGGCTATCGCGATTACGCGCGGGTGACCGAAGTGTTCACGCTGAAACGGCCCGGCGAATAAGACGGCCCGCAAGCCCATTCCACCGCAGTGCGGGGCCGGTCAGGATGTGCCGACCGGCCTGAACCGCGACTTGTTGCGCAGGGCGGTGAACTTGTATTTCTGGTGCTGCAACTTGCGGGCGATATGCTTGCGCCATTGCCTGCGCCGATCCTGTTTGTGCGCCTTGGCCAGCGCATAATCTATGGTGCTTTCGGCCCCGGTAGTGGAAATCGGCGGCACGTCGAAGGCCAGGCCGCGATCCGACCGGGTGCACCGATTGCGCAAGAACTGATCGATCGGCGCATAGATTACCGCAGTGTCGCGCAGGAACCATTCGGCCCCCTCACGCGACCACAGGATCGCCGTGCAGGTCAGAGGAAAGATATGCGCCGCGCAAAGCTGCGTCTCGCCGCCCGAAAAAGTCATCCGCTCCAGCGGGGTCAGGACCTTGCGCGCCGCCGCGCCGAAATTCACCGCGTCCCAGCGCCCGGCATAATGCGCCGCCAGCCAGTCCAGCGTGTGATCCAGTACCGAGGCGAAGTCGGCTGGCATGACCAGATCGTCCTCCAGCGCCAGCGCGTAATCGGCATCCGAGTCCAGAAACATCTGCGCGCATTTGCGGTGGCTCAGAAAGCAGCCGATCTCGCTGGCGGCCAGATCCCGCCCGTACCACCGGCGCGCCAGCGCTGCGTCATATTCCGGGCGCGCGGTCAGATCGGTCTTGTGCCCATCGACCGCATCGACGCGCTGTGCCGCGAGCCCGGCCGCGTCAAGAAAGCCGGTTGCACTGTGCAGCCGGTCAACACTGTCAGCTAGATTGATCAATAGTATCATCGGCGGCTGCCGGGGTATCTGTTCAGCGGTCATGACAGAACCAAAAGTCCCTTTTTGTGGGAGATATCATACGAACCGGGCAACAGGGCGACCGCCTGTTTCACCTGCCCGCATCGGCGGGGGTCGTAGCAGGAGGCACCCATGTTGTAAATCGCTGGGCCAAAGGCCACGCCGAAAACCGCTTACAAAGCCTGCTCAGTGCCCGCCGCCCAGGACCCCGGTGCGCACCGAATAGTTGGTCGCGACCTGATAATCGGGGTCGTCATCGGAATCGACCATCAACTGGCCCGCCTTCGTCAGCAACTGGTGACAGTCGCGCGACAGATGGCGCAGCTGGATCGTCTTGCCGGCGGTCTCGTATTTCGCGGCCACCGTTTCAATCGCGGTCAGCGCCGACTGATCCGCCACCCGGCTGTCGGCAAAGTCGATCACCACGCGCGACGGGTCGGTTTCGGGGCTGAACAGCTCTGAAAACCCTGCGGCCGATCCGAAAAACAGCGGCCCCTGAATCTGATAGACCTTGGCCCCTTCGGGCGTCTCATAGGTCTTGGCGTGGATCCGGCTGGCATTGGCCCAGGCATATTCCAGCGCCGAGACGATGACCCCGACCACAACCGCAATCGCCAGATCATAGGCCACGGTCGTGACCGTCACCAGCACGATCACCAGCGCATCGGCCTTGGGCACCTTGCGCATGATCTTGAAGGATTGCCAGGCGAAGGTGCCGATCACCACCATGAACATCACGCCCACAAGGGCGGCCAGCGGGATCTGCTCGATCAGCGGGCTGGCGACCACGATGAAGACCAGCAGGAACAGCGCCGCGGAAATCCCCGACAGCCGCATCCGCCCGCCCGATTTCACATTGATCATAGACTGGCCGATCATCGCGCAGCCGCCCATGCCGCCGAAAAAGCCGGTGACCACGTTGGCCGTGCCCTGGGCCACGCATTCCTGACTGGCGCCGCCACGCTCGCCGGTGATTTCGCCCACCAGGTTCAGGGTCAGCAGACTTTCGATCAGCCCGATTGCGGCCAGGATCAGCGCATAGGGAAAGATGATCTGCAGCGTGTCCAGGTTCAGCGGCACGCCCGGCAGGTGGAACACCGGCAACCCGCCCTCGATCGAGGCCAGATCGCCGACCCGCGGCACGTCGATCCCGAACGCGATGACCAGACCGGCGACAATGCCGATCCCGGCCAGCGGCGCGGGGATCGCCCGGGTCAGCCTTGGCATCACCCAGATGATCGCCATGGTCGCGGCCACCAGCGCCAGCATCGTCACCAGCGGCCAGCCGGTCATCCATGCGCCGTCCACCTTGAACTGCGTCAGCTGCGCCAGGAAAATCACGATCGCCAGCCCGTTCACGAAGCCCAGCATCACCGGATGCGGCACCAGCCGGATGAACTTGCCCAGCCGGAAGATCCCCGCGAGGATCTGCAGGATCCCCATCAGCACCACGGTAGCGAACAGATATTCCACCCCATGTTCGGCCACCAGGCTGACCATCACCACCGCCAGCGCGCCGGTTGCGCCCGAAATCATGCCCGGCCGCCCGCCGATCAGCGCGGTGATCAGCCCGACGATGAAGGCGGCATAAAGCCCGACCAGCGGATGCACCCCCGCGACGAAGGCAAAGGCCACCGCCTCGGGAACCAGCGCCAGCGCCACGGTCAGGCCGGCCAGGATTTCGGTCTTCACCCGTGCCGGCGTCAGGCCGCGGGGCGACATCGAAAGATTGGCGGGCGAATAACGCTCCGCAAAGGCGGCAAGAAGGGATCGGGCCAAAGGGTCTGTCCTGCAATTCGGGATCGGGTGTTCGCGTCGGTGCATACCGGAAGCGGCCCGCGGTGGAAACCTTTGCGTGAACGAATAACCGGTATGCCCTATGCACATAACCGCGTCAGGGCGGTTTCCCCCGCCGCGCCGCCGCCGTAAAACGGATTCGACAGCATAAAACGGGGTGAGTCTGAATGACACGGATGATCGGGGTAATCGGCGGCTCGGGCGTGTATGAGATCGACGGGCTGGAAAACGCGCGCTGGCAGGCGGTGGAAACGCCGTGGGGCGATCCGTCGGACGCGGTGCTGACCGGCACGCTGAACGGGGTCGCGATGGCATTTCTGCCGCGTCACGGGCGCGGCCATGTCCATGCGCCCTCGACCGTGCCCTACCGCGCCAATATCGATGCGCTGAAACGGATCGGCGTCACAGATGTGGTGTCGGTCTCGGCCTGCGGGTCGTTCCGTGAAGACATGGCGCCGGGCGATTTCGTGGTGGTCGATCAGTTCATCGACCGCACCTTCGCACGCGAGAAGTCGTTCTTCGGCACCGGCTGTGTGGCGCATGTGTCGGTCGCTCATCCGACCTGCCCGCGTCTGTCGGCGGCCTGCCTGAACGCCGGGCGCGACGCGGGCATCACCATGCATGACGGCGGCACCTATCTGGCGATGGAAGGGGCGCAGTTTTCCAGCCTTGCGGAATCGAGGTTGTACCGCGAGGTCTGGCACTGCGACGTAATCGGCATGACCAACATGCCCGAGGCCAAGCTCGCCCGCGAGGCCGAGCTGTGCTATGCAAGCGTCGCCATGATCACCGACTACGACAGTTGGCACCCCGATCACGGCGCGGTCCAGATCACCGACATCATCGCCACCCTGCACGGCAATGCCGACAAGGCCCGCGCGCTGGTGTCGCGCCTGCCCGCCCTGCTGGGCGCGCCCGCGCCCTGCGCCGACCGCTGCGACCGGGCGCTGGAACACGCGATCATGACCGCCCCCGAAAAGCGCGACCCGGACTTGCTGGCAAAGCTGGATGTGGTGGCGGGCCGGGTGCTGAACCGATGACCCCGATGAAAACCGTCAAGGACTATATCCGCACCATCGTCGATTTCCCGCATGAGGGGATCATGTTTCGCGACGTGACCACCCTGTTTGCCGATCCGCGCGGGTTTCGCATGGCGATCGACCAGATGCTGCACCCTTATGCCGGTCAGCCCATCGACAAGGTCGTGGGGCTGGAGGCGCGCGGCTTTATCCTTGGCGGCGCCATCGCGCATCAATTGACGCTGGGTTTCGTGCCGATCCGCAAGAAGGGCAAACTGCCCGGCACCGTGATCAGCCAAGATTACACCTTGGAATATGGCGAGGCGATCGTGGAAATCCACGACGACGCGATTCAGCCGGGCGAGCGGGTGCTGCTGGTCGATGACTTGCTGGCCACCGGCGGCACCGCCGAGGCCGGGATCAGGCTGATCGAACGGCTGGGCGGTGAAATCGTCGGCTGCGCCTTCGTGGTCGACCTGCCCGAATTGGGCGGGCGCAGGCGGCTGGAAGAGATGGGCATGGACGTGCACGCGCTTTGCGCGTTCGAGGGGGCGTAAGGAAGAATTTTCACGAAAATTCTTCGGCTTGAAAAATCTTCGTGAAGATTTTTCCGCGTACCCAGGCCTTTATCCCTGCCGCACGATCACGCCGGGATTCATGATCCCCAGCGGATCCAGCGCGCCCTTGATCGCCCGGATCGCCGTCAGCTTGGCCGGGTCGGCGTAGCGTTCCAGATCCTCGACCTTCAGCCGCCCGATCCCGTGCTCGGCGCTGACCGAGCCGCCCATTTCATGCACCAGATCATGCACGCAGGTTTTCACCGCGCCGCGCAGGGGCTCGTAATCGGCGCGTGTCTTTCCGGGTGCCGGAAAGGCGTTGTAATGCAGATTTCCGTCGCCCAGATGGCCGAAACAGTTGACCCGGAAATCGCCGATCTTCGCCAGCGCGGGGCCGCCGCGCGCGATGAACGCGGGGATCAGACCCAGCGGCAGCGCGATGTCATGCGACGACACCGCACCGATACGCCGGTTGGCCAGCGGGATGGTTTCGCGCAGTTGCCAGAACTGGGCGCGCTGCGCTTGCGACTGGGCGATCACCCCGTCACGGACCAGCCCGGCCTCGGCCGCCTCGGCGAACAACCCTTCCAGCGCGGTGGCCGGATCCTGGCCCCCGTCCAGGCCAAGATCGATCAGCACCATCCAGTCCGGCTTGTCGGCGAAGGGCTGGCGCACATCGGGCATCGTCTCTGCCAGAAATTCCAGCCCCATGCGCCCGATCAGTTCGAACGCCGATACGCCGCCACCGATGCGCCGCCCCGCCAGCGCCAGCAGCTCCAGCGCGGCGGCGGGGCTGTCGACCACCATCAGCGCGGCACCCTCGGCCGCCGGGCGCGGATACAGCTTCAGCGCGGCGGCGGTGATGATGCCAAGCGACCCCTCGGCCCCGATCAGCAGGTGCCGCAGGTCATAGCCGGTATTGTCCTTGCGCAGCCGGGTCAGCCCGTTGAACACCGAGCCGTCGGGCAGCACCGCCTCCAGCCCCAGGCACAGATCGCGCGCATTGCCGTATCGCAGCACATTCACCCCGCCCGCATTGGTGGACAGGCACCCGCCGATCCGCGCCGACCCTTCGGACGCCAGTGATAGCGGAAACAGCCGGTCCACGCCTTCGGCCGCCGCCTGCACCTCGGCCAGAAGGACGCCGGCCTCGGCCACCAGCACGTTTTCAGCGGCGAAGACACCGCGCAGACCGCGCATCCGTTCCAGCGACACGATCACCGGCGCCGGGCCTTCGGGCATCACCTGCCCCCCCACCAGCCCGGTGCCGCCGCCATAGGGCACGATTCCCACCCGCGCCCGCGCGCAGGCGCGCACCACTGTGGCGACCTCTGCGGTGCTGCCGGGTGCCACCAGCAGCCCGCCCTGCCCGCGATAGCGGCCGCGGGGTTCCTCCAGATAGGTGTCGGTCAGCGGGCGGAACGCGGCCTCGGGCAGACTGGCGCGCAGGCTGGCCGCGAAGGCGTCGTTTGCGGGGTTCAGTGTCATCATCCCTCTTCCCTGCCCCGCGCGGCGCGGGCGCGCAAGCCCCTCAGCCCACGGCGCGGGCCAGTTCCGCGATCTGACGGCATGAGCGCAGATTGCGCGCTGTGGTCGTGACCCCCTTGGCGGGCTGCGACAACAGCCGCTGTGCCAGTTTCGACCGGCCGAACCCGTTCGGCGTCTGCAGGTAAAGCACCCCGCCATGTTGCTCCAGGCGCTTACCCGGGGCCGCCACGGCGGTAAAGGGGGACAGATCCAGCGGCATGGGCGGGTCAAGGAAAAGCAGATGGAGCCGGGCCGGGTCGGCCTCGGGGAAGGGCGCGTTCGTCAGCGCGTGCTCCAGCGCGGCGGCGTGCAACACCACAACCTGGGGGCGAAAACCGAAACCGGCCTCGACGACCGCCCCGATCCGCGCCGCCAACGCCCCGGCGGTGGTGTCGCCCGCGGTGAAGACCAGATTGCCCGACTGGATATAGCTGGCCACATCGCCAAAGCCCTGCGCCGTCAGCAGCGCGCGCAATTCAGGCATCGGCAGTTTATGCGCACCGCCGACATTCACCCCGCGCAACAGGGCCACCCAAACCGTCATTCGGGATCGGTCAGATAGGCGGGTTCCAGCACCACCACGGTGGGGCGGCGCGGCAGGCCGCGCAACGAGATCTCGTAGAAGGGTACGCCGGGGCGCTCGACCGCGAACTCGCCGCCGATATCGGCCAGGAACCGTTCCAGCGTATGGTTGGAAAACCAGTGCATCGGCAGCACCACCGACGCGCGCAGCCGCGTCAGCACCCGGATCATCGCGGGCAGGTCCAGCGTGCGCCCCCCGTCGACCGGCGCCATGACCACATCCAGCCGCCCCAGCGCCGCATATTGCGCCGCGTCGGGTTCGTGATGCAGATGACCCAGATGACCGATGCACAGGCCCGCCACCTCGAACACGAAAATCGAATTGCCGTTGGCGCGCACCCCGCCATCGCCGAAACCGCGCGTATCGGTGGGCACGTTGCGCACCAGCATTTCGCCCAGATCCAGATGATGCTCGGCAGCCACGCCGCCCCTGGCCCAACCTTGCAGCACATGCGGAATGGCAGGATCGGGGAAGGCGGTGAAATGGGTGTCATGCGCGTTGTTCATCGTCACCACATCGGGGATCAGCGCGGTGGTCCCCAGAAAGCCGGTGAAATCGGTGGCCGCGGTCAGCCCGCCGGGCGTCTCGATCACGAAGGTGGAATGATCCACATAGTTGATCCGCACCGTATGCTCGGCCAGCGGCGCGCCGAACGCGGCCAGCTGAACATATTCCAGCCCCGGCGCGGCCTCGGCCAGCGCGATGCAATGGCTGGGGCGGCGATCCTGCGCCTGGGCGGCGGTGGTCAGCGTGGCAAGGAAGAACAGGGCAAAGCGGAACATCATCGCACCTCCTGCCCGGCAAGATAGCACGATTCTGCGCCGGTCCAGCGACCCGTCTAACCGATTTCCGTGCGCCCGCGCCGGTCGCTGCGCAGATTGGAATAAAGCACATGATTGCGCCAGCGCCCGTTGATCTGCAGATAGCTTTGCGCCACGCCTTCGTATTTGAACCCGGATTTTTCCAGCACCCCGCGCGAGGCGGCGTTTTCGGGCAGGCAGGCGGCCTCGATCCGGCTGAGGCCAAGCTGGATGAAGGCGTGATGCACCACTGCCTCGATCGCCTCGCGCATATAGCCCTGCCGCGCATAGGGCTGACCGACCCAATAGCCCAGCGTCCCGGATTGTGCCGGGCCGCGGCGGATATTGTCCAGCGTGATCGCCCCCAGCAGCACCTCACCCTCGCGCCGGATCAGGAACAGCGGCATCGCGGTGCCGCCCGACAGCGCCCGCTGCGCCCAATAGACCCGGTTGGTGAACGCCTTGCGCGACAGGTGATCGTCGGCCCAGGTCGGCTCCCACGGGGTCAGGAACGCGCGGCTGGCGCGGCGCAGGCTGGTCCAGGGGGTGAAATCGGTATGGTGCGGCGGGCGCAGCGTCATGCGCTCGGTCTCGATCCTGACCTTTCGCCGCCGTGCCAGCATCAGGCGGCGAGCCTGCCTTGCAGCGCCGCCAGATCGGGCGCGTTGGCGACAGGACCGTACAGCGCCAGCGCCGCCTGCCCGCCCCCGGCCACCAGCCCGGCACCGAAATCCTTGACGTCGCCGGTGGTCACCGCGTCGATCCGGGCGATGGTTTCTTCCAGTTCCGGCACACGGTCCCAGATTGCCACCAGCCGGGCCAGCCGTTCGGCCCGCGACGACGGGCTTTCCAGCCCCATCAGCAAACCCGCCTTCATCTGCGCGCGGGCGCGGCTGACCTCGGCCGGGGTCATGTCATCGGCGGCGCGGCCCAGCTCGGCCATGGTCAGATCGGTCAGCTCGGCGATCTGACCTTCCGAGGTGCCAGCATAGACGGTGATCATGCCGGTATCGGCATAGGCCCCCGACTGGGCGAAGATCGAATAGCACAACCCGCGCTTTTCACGGATTTCCTGAAACAGGCGCGACGACATGCCGCCGCCCATCGCGCTGGCATAGATCTGCGCCGCATAGACGCCGGGATCGCGATAGCCGGGGCTTTCGAACGCCAGCGCGAAATGCACCTGCTCCAGCGGTTTCACCTCGCGCCGCTCGCCGCCGGCGAACCGGGCCGGGCTGGCATCGGTGTGCCCGGCGGGCTTCAGATGACCGAACAGGGCCTCGGCCAGGCGCACGATCTCGTCGTGATCCACCGCACCGGCGGCCGACAGGATCATCTGATCGGGCGCGTAATGCTCCTGCACAAAGCCGAACAGATCGTCGCGTGAAAAGCTGCTGACCCGCTCGGACGGGCCCAGAATGGTACGGCCCAGCGCCTGCCCCGGAAAGGCGGCCTCCTGCAGCCAGTCGAACACCACATCGTCGGGTGTATCCATCACCTGGCCGATTTCCTGCAAGATCACGCCGCGCTCGACCTCGATCTCGCTTGGGTCGAACACCGGGTTCAGCACGATATCGGCGATCACGTCCAGCGCCAGCGGCACGTCGGCCTCCAGAACGCGGGCGTAATAGGCGGTCACCTCGCGCGAGGTATAGGCATTGATATACCCGCCCACATCCTCGATCTCTTCGGCGATCTGCAGCGATGTGCGCCGCCTGGTGCCCTTGAAGGCCATATGCTCCAGAAAATGGGCGATGCCGTTTTGCTCGGGCCGCTCGTGGCGACCGCCGGCGGTGACCCAGATGCCAAGGGCCGCGGATTTCAGCCCCGGCATCGACTCGGTGACGATGCGGAACCCGTTGGACAGCCGGTGCAGTTCTACGCTCAAGCGGTGCGCCTTTCCTTAATCAGCGTCTCGATCGCGGCCAAGTCGTTGGCGACGCGGGACAAACGCTCTGACCGCTCATACAGGTCCGCCATCCGATTGGGAAGAGGCGGGCGCACCCCGGTCGCAGCCTCGACCGCGTCGGGAAATTTCGCCGGATGCGCCGTGGCCAGGGTGATCATCGGCGTGGCCCCCGACAGGTGTTCCCCGGCCACTTTCACGCCAACGGCGGAATGCGGGCACAGAACCTCGCCGGTGGCGGCGTATGTGGCGCGGATCGTGGCGCTGGTCTCCTCCTCCGACACGCGGCCCGAGGCGAAGGTATCCTGCAGGCGCTGCAACGCGCCCTGACTGATCTGGAAGCCACCCTTTTCCTTCAGCTCGCCCATCAGCTGCGCCACCGCGCCACCGTCCCGGTCATAGACGTCGAACAGCGCGCGTTCAAAATTCGAACTGACCTGAATATCCATCGACGGGCTGATCGTGGGCGTCACCCCATGGGTGACATAGCCACCGGTGCTGAGCGCGCGATGCAAGATGTCGTTCTGGTTGGTGGCAACCACCAGTTGCTCGATCGGCAGCCCCATCCGCCGGGCGATGTAGCCCGCGAAAATGTCACCGAAATTGCCGGTGGGCACGGTGAAGCTGACCGGCCGGTGCGGCGCGCCAAGCGACACGGCGGAGGTGAAATAGTAAACCACCTGCGCCAGAACCCGCGCCCAGTTGATGCTGTTGACCCCGGCAAGCCCGACGCTGTCGCGGAAATCGAAATCGTTGAACATGTCCTTCACGGCGGCCTGGCAATCGTCGAAATCGCCATCCACCGCCAGCGCATGCACATTCGCCTCATCCGGTGTGGTCATCTGGCGGCGCTGCACCTCGGACACCCGGCCATGCGGGAACAGGATGAACACATCGACATTGTCCAGGCCCCGGAACGCCTCGATCGCCGCCGATCCGGTGTCGCCGCTGGTCGCGCCGACAATGGTCACCCGGTCGCCCGAACGTTCCAGCGCCGCCTGAAACAGCTGGCCGATCAGCTGCATCGCGAAATCCTTGAAGGCCAGCGTCGGGCCGTGGAACAGCTCCAGCAGGAAATGATTGGCACCCAGTTGAACCAGGGGCGCCCGGGCGGCATGGCCGAAGCCCGCATAGGCGCGGGCGATGATCGCGCGGAATTCCGCATCGGTAAAGGTGTCACCGATGAACGGGCGCATGATGCGATACGCCGCATCCTCATAGCTTACCCCCGCCAGCGCGGCGATCTCTTCGGCCGGCATCGTGGGGATGGTTTCGGGCACATACAGCCCGCCGTCGCGGGCTAGCCCGGTCAGCATCGCCTGTTCAAAGCTCAGAACGGGGGCCTGCCCCCTGGTGGAAACGTAACGCATCTGCCCTGCCTTCAGTCGGTTCCCCGCCTGATACGCCACAGAAGCAACGCTGTCATCCCCAGCCAGACCACAGTCAGCGAAAACCAGGTGATCGCGTATTGCAGATGGTCGTTGGGGATGCCCGAACTGTCCACCGGCATCGGCAGGATGGCGGGGCTGGGCGGGGTGATCCGGCGCGCGACGATCAGCACCGGCTCGGTCTGCAATGCCGCGGCCATCGCGGCCACGTCGCGGGCGAACCACAGGTTTTTATCCAGATCCGGCGCCGGGGTGAAACTGTCGACCTCATCGGGCCAGTGCAGGTTGCCGACCACCGTGACCGCACCGCCGGGCACCGCGCCCGGATCGGCCTCCAGCGGCAGGAAGCCGCGATCGACCAGAACCCGGCGGCCATCGGTGTCCAGCACGTCGATCACCCGGTACCCCGCGCCCACCTGCTTGACGCTGGCCAGCACCCGCAGCCCCGGCATCAAAGCGCCCGTCGCCGCCACCGGCAGATAGCGGTCGACCTGCGGATCGGGCGTGGCGGGCAGCGGCACGGCGGCGGCGGAAATACGGTTGTCAATCTCAGCCAGCACCGCCTCTTTCCACGCCAGCCGCTGCAATTGCCACACGCCCAGCCAAATCAGCACCGCGGCCCCGGCCAGACCGAACAACAGCGGCCAGATCATCCGTCGTGTCATCACACTTCCCCCAGCACAAAGGCGCGGGAAATCTTCCCCCGCGCCCTTCTTCTTGGTTCAAATACTCTCGCCGAAGGCAAGAAGGTTTTTCAGCCGCCCCAGATATAGATCGACGCGAACAGGAACAACCAGACCACATCGACGAAGTGCCAGTACCAGGCCGCCGCCTCGAAGCCGACATGCTGCTCGGGGGTGAAATCACCCTTCATCAGCCGCACCAGACAGACGAACAGGAAGATCGTGCCGATGATCACATGCGCGCCATGGAACCCGGTCGCCATGAAGAAGTTCGCGCCATAGATATTGCCCGAAAAACCAAAGGCCGCATGGCTATATTCGTAGGCCTGGAAGAAGGTGAACAGGCCACCCAGCAGGATCGCCAGGATCAGGCCGTTGCGCATGTCGCGGCGGTTGTTGTCATGCACCAGCGCGTGGTGCGCCCAGGTCGCCGCCGCGCCCGAGCACAGCAGGATCAGCGTGTTGATCAGCGGCAGATGCCAGGGATCGAATGTCTCGATCCCCGCCGGCGGCCAGACCCCGTCGACGGCGGGCGATTGCGGCCCCATCGGGTAAAGCGCGTGCTTGAAGAAGCTCCAGAACCAGGCGACGAAGAACATCACCTCGGACATGATGAACAGGATGAAGCCATAGCGCAGCCCCAGCCGTACCACCGGGGTGTGATCGCCTGCGCGGCCTTCGGCCACCGTGTCGGACCACCAGCCATACATCACATAGGCAACCATCGCGGCGCCGATCGCGAACATCCAGGGGCCCCGGTCGTGGAACATCATGACCGCGCCGTAGAGCATGACAAACGCGCCCACCGCGGCCAGAAGCGGCCAGATGGACGGGTTTATGATATGGTAATCGTGGTTCTTTTCATGCGCCATTCGTCTTACGCTCCCTCGTCCTGACGATCGTCATTGGTGAACGGTGCCGGTCGTTCCCGTGACCAGCGCCGCCTGTGTCTGTTCCGCGTCCTCCGGCAATTCGGACTCGTGGAACGTATAGCTCAAAGTGATGGTATGCACGTATTTCGCTTCGCGGTCACCGATGATTTCGGGGTCCACGTAAAAGGTCACCGGCATCATCACCCGTTCGCCCGGCTGCAACACCTGCTCGGTAAAGCAGAAACAGTCGATCTTGGTGAAATAACCGCCCGCCGAATAGGGCGTGACGTTATAGCTTGCCGATCCGGCGATCACCCGATCGGTCGGATTGTAGGCCTCGTAAAAGGCCAGCCCGGTTTCGCCGATGCGCAGCTTCATTTCGCGCTGGACCGGCTTGAATTCCCACGGGAAGTCGCGCTCTTTCGAGGCGTCGAACCGGATCGTGATGGTCTCGTCCAAGATCATGTCGGACCCGGTTTCGGCCACCCCGGTGACCCCGCCAAAGCCGGTAACGCGGCAAAACAGGTTGTACATCGGCACCGCGGCCCAGGCCAGCGCGCCCATTACCAGCACGACACTGACCAGTTGCACAACCGTCTTGGTCTTGTCGTCCAGCCTCATTCGCTGCCCTCCGGCACGGTGATCGAGGGGCGCACGGCATGATCGTAGGCTTCCATCTTGCCGCCTTCCGAGACCTTGACGATGGTCAGGCCGAAGACCAGCGCGACAAAGGCCGACAGCACCGCCAGCAAGCCCATGTTGCGGCCGAAGCGACGCTTGTGCAGTTCGTGATCCGGATGAAATCCAGCCATTACCAGCCCCCCAGCCCGAAGGGCGCAAGCCCCGCCTGCGCCATCAGCGCCACGAAATGCAAAAACAGATAGGACAACGAAAAGCGGAAAAACTTCTTTTCGGTCCGGTAGTCGTCGGCTTCGGCCTGCGCCTCGTCCCGGCGCCAGATCAGAATGGCGCCGCGGATGAACAGCGCGTTCAGCACCAGCGAGGTCGCCAGATAGACCGGCCCGCCGATCGAGGTGGCAGCGATCGCCAGCGCCATCGGCGCCAGCAGCAAGGTATAGACCAGAATATGCGCGCGGGTGGCGCGGCGGCCGTGGGTCACGGTCAGCATCGGCACCCCGGCCTTGGAATAGTCATCCTTCATGAACAGCGCCAAGGCCCAGAAATGCGGCGGCGTCCACATGAAGATCAACACGAACATCAGCACCGATTCCAGGCTGACGCCCCCGGTCGCCACGGCCCAGCCGATCATCGGCGGAAACGCCCCCGCCGCGCCACCGATCACAATGTTCTGCGGGGTCGAGCGTTTCAGCCACATCGTATAGACGACAGCGTAAAAGAAGATGGTGAAGGCCAGCAGCCCCGCCGCCGCCCAGTTCGCCGCCAGCCCCAGCATCAGCACGGCAAAGCCCGACAGCGCCAGCCCCAGCGCCAGTGCCTCATCCCGGCCGACCCGGCCCGAGGGTACCGGGCGGTTCTGGGTGCGGCGCATGATCAGGTCGATATCGGAATCCCACCACATGTTCAGCGCGCCCGACGCGCCGCCGCCGATGGCGATGAACAGGATCGACGCGAAGGCGATCAGCGGGTGTACGTGAACCGGCGCTACGACCAGACCGGCGAGCGCGGTAAAGACAACCAGCGACATCACACGCGGCTTCAACAGCGCGATATAATCGCCGAATTGCGCCTCTTGGGGCTGTTCGAAGACAGTGGTAGCGTCAGTCATGTTCTTCTCCGGTCAGGGTCGGGCCGCAGCGGAACGCGCGGCCCGTATCCCTGACGATCAGTCGGCCGAGGCGACGGTCAGCGCGCGCGGCTTGCCGGCATATTCCTCGATCGCACCGTCCAGCCATTTCTCGTAATCAGCCTGGCTGACGGCTTTCACGGTGATCGGCATATAGGCGTGGGACTGGCCGCACAGTTCGGAACATTGCCCGAAATAGATGCCTTCCATGCCCTCATCCACCTTGAACCACATCTCGGCCAGACGGCCGGGCACGGCATCCTGTTTCACGCCGAAGGCCGGCATCGCCCAGGAATGGATCACATCGGCGCCGGTCACCTGGATCACGACGGTCTTGCCCGTGGGCACGACCATGGCGGTGTCGGTCGCCAGCAGGAATTCGTCCTTGCTATAGCCAGCCTCGATCAGTTCGGCCTCGACCTCGGGCGTCAGGGTATTGTCACCCGCGCCGATCATGTAGCTGTCGAAGGCGAATTCGTGATCGGGATATTCATAGCCCCAGTACCACTGATAGCCGGTGATCTTCACGGTCACGTCGGCCTCGGGCACCTCAAGCTGCTTGAACAGCACCGGCAGCGAAAACGCGCCGATGACGACCAGGATCACGATCGGTACCACGGTCCACGCAACTTCGAGCGGCGAGTTGTGGGTGAAGGTGGCCGGCTTGGGGTTCATGCGGCTGTTGTAGCGCACGATCACGATCAGCAGCAGCACGGTAACCAGAAGGGTGATCGCGGAAATGATATAGACCAGCATGTTGTCGAGACCCTGCAGGTCGCGCGCCAGTTCGGTCGCCGCCGGCTGAAAGCCCATGGCGCCCGGCGTCGGCTTGCCGATGATCTTCAGCCCGTCGATCCCGTCCTGGGCCCGGGCCGCCGTGGCGGCGATGGTCATGGCACCTGCGGCCCACAGGCCGGAAAGCAATTTCGAAATCCGCATGTTCATTCCCTGTTCGTAGTGCGGTCCTCCTCAGACCGCAGAACGGTCCCGCCAAAAAATGGAAGGCCGTTGTGTTCCCAGCCCCAAAAACCATATTAGGTCGGGTGAAACAAGCCATACTGTTGCGGCATAGGGCCGCGAATTGATCCAAGTCAAAGACACATCCTGGAAGCATCTATGCAGCACGCGCAATTCAACCCGTTTACCGACAATCTGGACCGGGACCGGGCCCTGGCCACCCTGCGACAAGCCACCGCAGGGGCCGAGGATGGCGAATTGTTCCTGGAACGCCGCCGGTCCGAAGCGCTGGTCTTCGACGACGGCCGAATCAAGACCGCCAGCTATGACGCCTCCGAAGGGTTCGGGCTGCGGGCGGTGAAGGGCGAAACCGCCGGCTATGCCCATTCCACCGAAATCAGCGATGCCGCGCTGACCCGCGCCGCCGAAACCGCGCGGCTGGCGGTGGGCGATGGTGGCGGCGTGCTGGCCGAGGGGCCGCAGCCCACCAACCGGCGGCTTTACAGCGATGCCGACCCGATGGACGATGCGGCCTTTCCGGTGAAGATCGAGACATTGCGCGAAATCGACGCCTTCGCCCGCGATCTGGACAGCCGCGTGGTGCAGGTCTCGGCCACGCTGGCCGCGTCATTGCAGGAGGTGTACATCCTGCGCCCCGACGGCGCGCTGCTGCATGACACCCGCCCGATGACCCGGCTGAACGTGTCGGTCATCGTCGAGGAAAACGGCCGGCGCGAGTCGGGCGGCCATGGCGGCGGCGGGCGCACCGGCCTGACCGGGCTGATCGCGCCCGCCGCCTGGCAGGCCACCGCGCGCGAGGCGTTGCGCATCGCGCTGGTCAACCTGTCGGCCGTCCCCGCCCCGGCGGGAATGATGGATGTGGCGCTTGGCGCGGGCTGGCCCGGCGTGCTGCTGCACGAGGCCGTGGGCCACGGGCTGGAGGGTGATTTCAACCGCAAGGGCAGTTCCGCCTTTGCCGGGCTGATGGGTCAGCAGGTGGCCGCCAAGGGTGTGACCGTGCTGGATGACGGCTCGATCCCCGACAGGCGCGGCTCGATCACCTTCGACGACGAGGGCACGCCCAGTTCGCGCACCACGCTGATCGAGGACGGCGTGTTGGTCGGCTATATGCAGGACCGTCAGAATGCCCGGCTGATGGGGATGGCCCCCACTGGCAACGGGCGGCGCGAAAGCTATGCCCATATCCCGATGCCGCGGATGACCAACACCTACATGATGGGCGGCGACGCCGACCCGGGCGATATCGTCGCCGGGGTGAAGGACGGGATTTATGCGGTGGGCTTTGGCGGCGGTCAGGTCGATATCACCAACGGCAAGTTCGTGTTCAGCTGCACCGAGGCCTACCGCGTACAGAACGGCAAGATCGGCGCGCCGGTCAAGGGCGCCACGCTGATCGGTGACGGCCCCGCCGCGATGAAGCAGATCCGCGCCATCGGCAACGACATGGCGCTTGATCCGGGCATCGGCAACTGCGGCAAGGCGGGTCAATGGGTGCCGGTGGGCGTCGGTCAACCCACGCTGATGATCGGCGGGCTGACGGTCGGCGGTTCGGCGGCGTGACCCCGCAGCCCCGCCCCGTCACCGAAGCCGATTTCGCCCCGCTTGCCCAGTTGTGGCATGACGGTTGGCACCGGGCGCATGCTGCCCACGTACCAGCCGATCTGACAAAGCTGCGCACAATCGCGGATTTCGAAGCCCGCGTACCGCCGCTCGCCGACGCGCTGCGGGTCATCGGCGCGCCCGGGGCACCCGATGGGCTCTGCGCGGTGCGCGCGGACGAGCTTTACCAGATCTATGTCACCCAAAGCGCCCAGGGCACTGGCATCGCCAATGCTCTGCTGCGGGATGGTGAAGAGCGAATCGCGGCGGCAGGCCATCAAACCGCATGGCTGATTGTCGTTCCTGAAAACACTCGGGCGCGGGCCTTTTACTCCCGAAGGGGTTGGGACGAGGCCGGTTTGACCGACGCCACGCTGGACGCGGCCACAGAGACTTACGACATTTCACTTCTGAAAATGACGAAATCCCTGAACCCTCAGAACGGGTGAGTTTCGTTTTCAGCGAAACTGCCGAGAATTTTCATCACCGCACTTTTTCGTTCACCTGCCGTTAACCCTCTTGCTCCAAGACTGGCCCCACGAATGAGCGGAGCGATGCAGCCAGTGGACACATATTCTTCCACCCACCCCCTCGCACCACCCACCCAGGAAGAGGACCTGGTGGCGTGGCTCCGTCTCATTCGGTCGCGCCGCGTTGGCGCGACCACCTTTTTCCGGCTGATGGCCGAACATGGCAGCGCCCAGGCCGCACTGGCCGCCCTGCCCGATGTCGCGCGCGGCGCCGGCGTGGCGCGCTATGACCCCAGCCCGGCCGAGGCCGCCTTGCGCGAACTTGACGCCGGCCGCGCCGCCGGTGCCCGGCTGATCGCCCATGGCAGCCCCGATTATCCGCAGGCCCTGACCGATCTGGCCGATGCGCCGCCGCTCCTGTGGGCGCGTGGCGACACGGCGCTGCTGCAACGCCCGATGGTGGCGCTGGTGGGCGCGCGCAACGCGTCGTCGCTGGGCACGCGAATGGCGCGCAAACTGGCCGAAGAGCTGGGTGTCGCAGGCATGGTCACCGTGTCGGGATTGGCGCGCGGGGTCGATACGGCGGCGCATCTGGCCGCGCTCGACAGTGGTACCATCGCGGTGATGGCCGGCGGCGTCGATGTGATTTATCCCACCGACAACAGCACCCTGGCAGAACAGATCGCCGACACCGGCCTGCTGCTGAGCGAACAGCCCATAGGCCTTTACCCGCAGGCGCGGCATTTTCCGCAGCGCAACCGCATCATTTCAGGTCTGGCGCGGGCGGTGATCGTGGTCGAGGCCGCGGCGCGGTCGGGCAGCCTGATCACCGCAAGGAACGCGCTGGATCAGGGCCGCGACGTGCTGGCGGTGCCGGGCCACCCGTTCGATGCGCGCGCGGCGGGCTGCAACATGCTGATCCGCGACGGCGCCACCCTGGTGCGCAACGCCCCCGACGTGCTTGAGGCGCTCGGCCCGCTCGCCCCCTCCGCCGCTCTGCCCACGCAGCCTGCGCTGTTCCCCGACATTCCGGCCGGCCCGCCACCACGCGCCCGCCGCGCCGCCGACATCCCCGCACTGCACGCGCGGATCCTGTCGCGGCTCGGCCCCTCGCCCGTGGCCGAGGATCAGTTGATCCGCGATCTGGCCCTGCCCGCCGGTCGCGTCACGCCCGAACTGCTGAACCTGGAACTGGACGGGCAGATCACCCGGCAGGCGGGCGGGCTGCTGTCGCTGAAATCCTGACGGCTCCGGCGCGGGTGCGGTCAGCCGACGCAGACCTCGGGGATCACCGACCAGAAGACCGCGCAAAGCTCGGGCGCGGCGTACCATACATCCGTGGCGCCGACCGCCCAGTGCAGCGCCACCCAGACGGAACCGGATTTCACATAAAGCACCTGCATCGCGACCCCGCCCATGAACTCCGGCTCCCAGCCGTCGCGCTGCACCATCGGGGTCCGCGCGGGGTCGATGGGCACACCGCCAGGGCGCTGCGGCGACAGCGCGGCAAAGGCCACGCCGTCCCCCACCCGCAGGTCATCCACGACAAACTGAACCGGCGCGCCCAACATCCATTCCGCATGGGGCCGGGCCGCATCCATCAACGCCCGCCGCTCGACGCTGCCGCGCGCCGGCGTGTGCCAGTTTTGGGCCTGCGCTGCGGCACCCCACAGTATCGCCACGATCCCGATCAGCCGCCACATGTCCCGTCCCTTCGCCAATTTCCCGCGATTTTCCGCCCCATAGGGGCGTCGGTCAAGCCATGAGACCACGCATTGACAATCCCGCGTCAAGCAACACATCTTGCGCCGCCAAGGGCCCCCTGCCCGACTCGAAAGGAAATCCATGCCAGTTGTCGTTGTTGAGTCCCCAGCCAAAGCCAAGACAATCAACAAATATCTGGGCTCCGACTACACGGTCCTTGCGTCTTACGGCCATGTCCGCGACCTGCCCCCGAAGGATGGGTCGGTCGACACCGAGCATGATTTCGAGATGAAGTGGGAAGTGGCCAGCGACAGCAAGAAACACGTCAAGGCGATCGCCGACGCGCTGAAAGACGACAACGTCCTGATCCTCGCCACCGACCCCGACCGCGAGGGCGAGGCGATCAGCTGGCATCTTGAGGAAACCCTGCGCAAGCGCAAGGCGATCAAGAAGGACACCGCCGTCAGCCGCGTGGTGTTCAACGCGATCACCAAATCCGCCGTCACCGAGGCGATGAAGAACCCCCGCCAGGTCGACGAACCGCTGGTCCATGCCTATCTGGCGCGCCGCGCGCTGGATTATCTGGTGGGTTTCAACCTGTCGCCCGTTCTGTGGCGCAAGCTGCCCGGCGCGAAATCGGCAGGCCGGGTGCAATCGGTCTGCCTGCGCCTGATCGTCGAGCGCGAGATGGAGATCGAGGCGTTCCGCGCCCGCGAATACTGGACCGTCAAGGCGATCCTGACCACCCCGCGCGGCCAGACCTATGAGGCCCGGCTGACGGTTCTGGGCGGTCAGAAGCTCGATAAATTCGACCTGGCCAATGAAACCGCAGCCGAGCTGGCGGTGCAGGCGATCAACAGCCGCGATCTGACGGTGAAATCGGTCGAGGCGAAACCGGCCAGCCGCAACCCCAGCGCCCCTTTCATGACCTCGACCCTGCAGCAGGAGGCCAGCCGCAAGTTCGGCTTCGGCGCGCGCCAGACCATGAGCACCGCGCAGCGGCTGTATGAGGCCGGCCACATCACTTATATGCGGACCGACGGCATCGACATGGCGCCCGAGGCGGTGATGGCCGCGCGCGACGCGATCAAGGATCGCTATGGCGAGGATTACGTGCCGAAAAGCCCGCGCATGTACAAGAACAAGGCCAAGAACGCGCAGGAAGCGCATGAATGTATCCGCCCCACCGACATGACCCGCGACGCGGCCAGCCTGAAAGTGTCGGAGCCCGACCAGCGCAAGCTTTACGATCTGATCTGGAAACGCACGCTGGCCAGCCAGATGGCCGCCGCCCGGATGGAGCGCACCACGGTCGACGTGGCCAGCGCCGACGGCCAGGTCGAGCTGCGCGCCACCGGTCAGGTCGTGCTGTTCGACGGGTTCATGAAGGTCTACGAGGAAGGCCGCGACGATGTGGTCGTCGACGATGACGACAAGCGCCTGCCGCAGATCGCGCAAGGCGAACCCGCGGCCAAGCAAAGCGTGACACCCGAGCAGCATTTCACCCAGCCGCCGCCGCGCTATACCGAGGCGACGCTGGTCAAGCGGATGGAAGAGCTGGGCATCGGGCGCCCCTCCACCTATGCGTCGATCGTGACCACGATCCAGGACCGTGGCTATGTTCAAAAGGACGGCAACCGCCTGATCCCAGAGGATAAGGGCCGGTTGGTCACCGCGTTTCTGAGCAATTATTTCCGCAAATATGTGGGCTATGATTTCACCGCCGATCTGGAATCCGAACTGGATGACATTTCCGCAGGAGAGCGCGATTACCACGAGGTGCTGGCGCGGTTCTGGCGCGATTTTTCGGCCGCGATCGCCGAAACCGCCGATCTGCGCATTACCGAGGTTCTGGACAAGATCGACGAGGTGCTGGCGCCGCATCTGTTCCCGCCCAACGAGGATGGCACCGACCCGCGGCTCTGCCCCAAATGCGGCGCCGGGCGGCTGAACCTGAAAACCGCGCGTTCGGGCGGGGCGTTCATCGGCTGCTCGAACTATCCTGAATGCCGCTTTACCCGGCCTCTGTCGGCCCCCAACGGCGACGACGGCAGCGCCGAGTTGGACGGCAAGGTTCTGGGCCATGACGGCGAAGAGGAAATCACCCTGCGCATGGGCCGCTTCGGCCCTTATGTGCAGCGCGGCGAGCCGACCGAAGAGGCGCCCAAACCGCCCCGCGCCAGCCTGCCCAAAGGCTGGGAACCCGCAGAGATCGACCTTGAAAAGGCGCTGTTGCTTCTGAGCCTCCCGCGCGAGATCGGCCCCCATCCCGAAGACAGCGAACCGGTCGAGGCCGGGATCGGGCGCTATGGCCCCTATGTCAAGCATGGGCGCATCTATGCCAATCTGCCTGAGGTGGACGAGGTTTTTACCGTCGGCATGAACCGCGCGGTCGAACTGCTGGCCCAGAAGGCCGCCAAGACAGGGCGCGGCCGGGCCACGGCCAAGCCGCTGAAAGAGCTGGGCGAGCATCCCGAGCAAGGCGGCCCGGTCAATGTGATGGACGGACGCTATGGCCCTTACGTGAAATGGGCAAAGGTCAACGCGACCCTGCCCAAGGGCACAGAACCCGATGATGTGACCATGGAAATGGCGGTTCAACTGATCGCCGAGAAAGGCGCCAAGAAGGGCACGCGGAAGAAAGCCAAATAATCCGTGCCCGGACCGCATGCTGCAGCGCGGCCCTGCGTTGACTTTGCGTCCGGTGCGGGCCACAACGGCGCGCAATTGTGGTCTGGAGGAACAGCATGAGCATTAAGATTTACGGCTCGGCCTCGGAAGCTCTTGAAGGTCTTGTATTTGACGGGATGTTCATCGCGGCCGGCGGCTTTGGGCTTTGTGGCATTCCCGAGCTTTTGATCGAGGCGCTGCGCGATGCCGGAACCAAGGATATCACGGTCGCCTCGAACAACTGCGGCGTCGACGATTTCGGCCTCGGGATCCTGCTGCAAACCAAGCAGATCAAAAAGATGATCAGCTCTTACGTGGGTGAAAACGCCGAATTCATGCGCCAGTATCTGTCGGGCGAGCTGGAGCTGGAATTCAACCCCCAGGGCACCCTGGCCGAACGGATGCGCGCCGGCGGCGCCGGCATCCCCGGGTTCTATACCAAGACCGGCGTCGGCACCGTGATCGCCGAGGGCAAGGAGCACAAGGATTTCGACGGCCAGACCTATATCCTGGAACGCGGGATCGTCGCCGACCTGTCGATCGTCAAGGCCTGGAAGGCGGACGAGACCGGCAACCTGGTGTTCCGCAAGACCGCGCGCAACTTCAACCCGCCGGCGGCGACCTGCGGCAAGATCTGCGTGGCCGAGGTCGAGGAAATCGTGCCCGTGGGCAGCCTGGACCCCGACAGCATCCACCTGCCCGGCATCTATGTGCACCGGATCATTCAGGGCACGCACGAAAAACGCATCGAACAGCGCACGACAAGGAGCGTTTGATATGCCAGCCGACAAACTCCAAACTGTTGACGATTTTATTCGAGAACTTAACGAACATTCTGACGCGTCTTTTAGTGAACTCGCCAACCATTTTGATGTCTGGGCAACTCAATCGGATAGCACTAGAAAACAACTAATCGAATACGTTGCCAAAAAAACCGGGCGCGATTTTGAAGAAAGAATGGACTCTCAACCGATTTCGAGCGGGGATTTCGTAGATTTTCCGGTTGTCATTTTTTCACCAAGATAAGGAGCGTATCATGTGGGACCGCAATCAAATGGCCGCCCGCGCGGCGCAGGAACTGCAGGACGGCTGGTATGTGAACCTCGGCATCGGCATTCCGACGCTGGTGGCGAACTACATCCCCGAAGGCGTGCATGTAACGCTGCAATCGGAAAACGGGATGCTGGGCATCGGCCCCTTCCCGATCGAGGGGGAAGAAGACCCCGACCTGATCAACGCCGGCAAGCAGACGATCACCGAACTGCCGCATTCGGCCTATTTCGACAGCGCGCAAAGCTTCGCGATGATCCGTGGCGGCAAGATCGCGATGGCGATCCTGGGCGCGATGGAGGTCGATGAAAAGGGCGATCTGGCCAACTGGATGATCCCCGGCAAGCTGGTCAAGGGCATGGGCGGCGCGATGGATCTGGTGGCCGGTGTCGGCCGTGTGGTGGTGGTCATGGACCACACCAACAAGCACGGCGACAGCAAGCTGCTGAAGGAATGCACCCTGCCGCTGACCGGCCAGGGCGTGGTGGACCGGATCATCACCAATCTGGGCGTGCTGGATGTGGTCGAGGGCGGGCTGAAGATCGTCGAGACCGCCGAGGGCGTGACCGAGGAAGACCTGCGCGCCGCGACCGAGGCGACCATCGTCGGCTGATCGCACCCACCACAGCACGAAATGTGAACGGGGGCCATGTGGCCCCCGTTGTTGTTTCTGACGGTGCGCGGGATCAGCCGTTCGCGCCGTCGTGTTTGCCGGCCTCGGCCAGCTCGTTGGCGATGTCGATCACCTCTTTGTTCACACCGGACCGGCCGCCGGCAAAGGTGATACCCCGGTCGGTTGCACCTGCGTTCAGGCGATCGTTCCCGTCGTCCGAAGCGGCCGCCAGTTCCGCGAAGGTCGCACGGACCGACGCATTGGCATAGAGGGAGCCGGACCGCGCGACGCTCTCGGCGGGATCGCCGAAATAGACGCGGGCATCGTTGCCAGTCTGATCGGCGGCACTGGCAAGGGCAACCAGCTGCGTGGCGGTATAGACGCCGGGTTCCACGCCCAGAAGGCGCTCCAGTTGGGTATCGGCAAAAGCCGGGGCCGACAGGCCAAGGGCGATCGCGCTGGTCAGAATAAAGGTTTTCATCGGGTCCTTCCTTTCAAATCTTTTGGTTCAGGCGGGACCATCCCGCCGCCATGATCTGAAATTGAGAACGAATGCGCCTCACTTCAACGCACAGGATCGTGAGTATGGCGAATTTAATGTTCGTATATGCACAGTGAGTGTGACCGGCGGGATGTCACATCTTTGTGCCGGGGGCTTGATCAGCCGGAACGCCCCACCGCGAACACGCAGCCATCGGTGATCAGTTCCGGCGGGGTCAGGCACAGGCCCCGCGCGACCGTCCAGGCGGCCAGAACCTTGGGCACATAGGCGCGGGTTTCGGCATAGGGCGGCACGCCGCCATGTTCCGCCACCGCGTTTTCCCCCGCATTATAGCCAGCCAGAACCAGCACCGGGTCGCGGTCGAACCGGCCCATCAGCCAGTCCAGATAGGCCACGCCGCCGCGGATGTTCTGCACCGGGTCGGTGCTGTCGGCGACGCCGAACCGCTCTGCCGTCGCGGGCATCAGCTGCATCAGCCCGGTCGCCCCCTTGACGCTGACCGCGGCGGGGCGGCCGCCGCTTTCGACCCCCATCACCGCCAGAACCAAAGCAGGTGAAACCCGGGTGCCCACCGTCGCCTTCAGGATCTCGATCCCGTAGTCCTGCGCCAGCCCCTGCATCGCCTGCAGCCGCGGCGCCGGCACCTGCGCGCCGTCCGGCCCCTTGCCCAGCGCGGCAACCGCCGGGTTCAACCGCCCCGGCCCGCTGTCGTCCAAAGCGGGGGAAACCGCCTGCCAATACCAGTCATAGGGCGACGGGATGCCGGGCACCGCATCGGGCGCGTCATCGGTCGCGGCGGGCGGCACGACCCCCGGCCGTGGTGCGATCTGCACGGTGATGCGCCTGGCCACATCGCCCGCAGGCGGCTTGACGCGCTTGAAGGTGAACTCGGGATAGGGCGGCGGCTCTGCGATTGCGGGCAGAGCCGCCAGTCCGCAGGCCAGCAGCCCGGCCAAACCGATGCGTTTCATGCGAAGGGGTCCTGCTCTGCCCTGTTTTATGAAACCGAGTCTCGCAAAAAAACCGGTTTGAAACCATCGAAATCCGAAAAAGCCCTGTGGATTTCACCGCGAAGCCCGAAGGCCGGATGCGCGAAAAACGAATTGCCTCCATAAAAATTTTTAATATTTATATTAAATTTCAAATGGTTATGAGTTTATTCAAAACTTTCTAAAACCTTTCCAAAATTGCCTCAGAGCCGCCCAACTGCTGCCCCAATCAAACAGCAAATTTACACCCATGCCGAGGCGGTGATCGGGCCAACACAGAGGCGGCCCACACAAAGAACCGACCCGGTGAGTGAATGAGCAACATACACCCAGAGAGAGGGACCTGAAATGAAACTGTTTGAAATGATCCAGAACTTCCACAATGACGAATCCGGTGCCGTGACCGTTGACTGGGTGGTTCTGACCGCCGCAGTCGTGGGTCTGGGCCTGGTCGTGGTTTCCGCCGCTGACGATGGCATGAGCACCCTGGCCGGCCGGATTTCGAGCGAAGTGGGCGGCATGAGCGTCAATGGCAACGACGGCACCACCCCGTCCCAGTAATTATCGCTTCGCCTGACGACACAAAACCTCAACGCCGCGCCCATCTGGGCGCGGCGTCATTTTATCGAAGGTTCCAAACAGATTTCAGATGAAACTGTTTTTCCCTTGTTCCGCCACTGTTTGGCCCCAATGCCCCGGCAAGGTTACCGCAGGCTGCGCGAGTTCGCAGATATCCGCGGCGATGATCCCGACGCGCCTATGTGGTCGTAGCTATTAACGCAAGGAGTGCTCAATGCGCCGTATGCTTATCGATTTCGCCGCAGACGAGCGTGGCGCCGTAACCGTAGACTGGGTCGTGCTGACCGCCGCCGTTGTCGGCCTGGGCCTGGCGACAATCCTCGTCTTCGCGGATGGCACCCACACCATCGCCGACAACGTCAGCGCGACGATCGCGGATATCGAGCCCGACACCGGGGGCTGACCCCCCGTGACCGGGACCTTTGGCACCAAAGCGAAAAATCCCCGGTTTAGACATTGCCCGTCCCATTTTTCGCCGCATTCCGGCGGCAGTGTCGGGATCAGGTCAAAACCGCGCGGCGCATTCCCCGCTGGAAAACCGCTGTGCACGCGAAGAAAGGAAACGTCATGAGAATGGTGTTCGGAGTCGTCCTGCTGATCGGCCTGGGGCTTGCCGGG
Source organism: Actibacterium sp. D185-2 (assembly GCF_054954595.1). Lineage (NCBI taxonomy): Bacteria > Pseudomonadati > Pseudomonadota > Alphaproteobacteria > Rhodobacterales > Roseobacteraceae > Actibacterium > Actibacterium sp. D185-2. The sequence continues at coordinate 252,643 of NZ_JBPWNX010000003.1, read as the reverse complement.
TTCGCCGTCTACATGGCGCAAGGCTATATCTCGCAATATCAGGTCGCCCTCGCGCAGGAGCGCGCCTCGCGTGAAAAGCAGATCAAGCTGACCGAGATTTATATCGCGGATAAACCGCTGCGGTATGGCGAGCAACTGACGGTCGAGAATGCGCGCAAGGTTGCATGGCCCCAGGACACCGTACCCGAAGGGGCATTCCACGCCGAGGAGGAGTTGTTCCCGGTCGGGGCCGCCGAATTCCGCACGGTTCTGCGCGCAATGGAAAAGAACGAGCCGCTGCTGGCGGTCAAGCTGACCGAGCCGGGCGAAGATGCCGGCATCACCTCGCGCCTGGCGCAGGGAATGCGGGCCTTTGCCATCAATGTCGATGTCAGTTCGGGCGTGTCCGGCTTTCTGCGGCCGGGCGATCGGGTGGATGTCTACTGGACCGGCGTCGCGGGGCAGGCCCGTGAAAAGCGTCAGGTTACCCAGCTGATCCAGGCGAACATGCGCCTGATCGCGGTGGACCAGACCGCCGACGAAGACCGCTATAGCCCGGTCATCGCCCGCACCGTGACGGTCGAGGCCGACCCGACCCAGGTGGCCGGCCTGGCCCAGGCCCAGTCCACCGGCAAGCTGTCGCTGTCGCTGGTCGGTGCCCAGGACGAAACCATCGCCACCGGGGTTCAGGTCGACCAAAACCAGCTTTTGGGCATCGTCGCCGAGGCCGCAATCATCGAGGCCCCGAAAGAGGAGGTCTGCACAATTCGGACCCGAAAGGGCTCGGACGTGGTCGAGATACAGATTCCCTGCACGAATTAATCGCGCGATTTCAGTGTGCTGGCGCGGGCAGACCACCGGTTTGCCCGCGCGTCGCGTTCCCCCGGAGCACCGCATCTGTTGCGGCTTATCCACATAAGTTCCCCGGTCCAAAGGCTTGATTCTTGCAAATAAATGCAAATTGACGCATCTTCGGGCAAAATGGGCACAAAGACCCGACCCGAAGCGTGATCGGAGAGGCAGGATCACATGAGTATCAAGAAGCTTATCAAGGCGGCTTTCATCGGCGCAGCCGTTGTGACGTGTTGTGTTTCCGGCGCCAGCGCCGAAACCCTGCGCGTCATGGAAGGCGCGACATCAAGCTCGCTGAATATCCCGCTGAACCGCGCGGTGGTGATCGAAAGTGATGTTATCTTTGCCGAGCTGTCCATCGCCAACCCGCAGATCGCCGATATTTCCACCCTGTCGGACCGCACCATCTATGTGCTGGGCAAACAGCCGGGGCGCACCACGCTGACCCTGCTGGGCCCCGACGGGCGGCTGATCACCAATGTCGAAGTCCGGGTAACCGCCGATGTCAGCGAGTTGAAAGAACGCCTGCGCGAGGTGCTGCCGGGCGAAAATATCGAGGTTCGCCCCGCCAATGACGGGCTGGTGCTGTCGGGCACGGTATCGTCGGGCGCGGCCATCGACCGGGCGCTGGATCTGGCCAACCGCTATGCGCCCGAACGGATTTCCAACCTGATGGTGGTCGGCGGCAGCCAGCAGGTGATGCTGAAGGTCCGCTTTGCCGAAATGAACCGCTCGGTGCGCAAGAGCCTGTCCTCCAGCATGGCGATAAGCGATGTGTCGGGCGATGTCGCCGTCATCGGCGGCAACGGCACCTATATTCAGGGTGATAATCTGGGTAATCTGTTCGACGGCGACCCGGCCACCGGCACCACGCGCAGCGGCGAAAGCGCCGGGGTCTTCTCGCTGGGGCTCAGCGCTGGCAACCTGCAATTCGCGGTCCTGCTGGAAGCCCTTGAAACAAAGGGGTTTGTCCGCACCCTGGCCGAACCGAACCTGACCGCCCTGTCGGGACAGAACGCCGAATTCCTGGCCGGCGGGGAATACCCGGTGCCGGTCGTGGACGACAATGGCAAGACCTCGGTCGAATTCAAAGATTTCGGCATCAAGCTGGATTTCACCCCGCTTGTCGTCGGCAAGAACATCAACCTGCACCTGATGGCAGAGGTCAGCAGCATCGACCCCACCGTTTCCTATTCCGATGGCGGGCTGTCGATCTCGGGCTTCTCGACCCGCTCGACCGCGACCACGGTCGAGATGCACGATGGCGAAAGCTTTGCCATCGCGGGCCTGCTGAAGGACGATTTCACCTCGCAGAACAGTCAGGTTCCCTGGCTGGGCGATGTGCCGATTCTGGGCGCGCTGTTCCGCAGTTCGGAATATCAGCGCCAGCAAAGCGAACTGGTGATCATCATCACTGCCCATCTGGTCACCCCCACCAGAGGCGAGGCGCTGGCCCTTCCGACCGACCGGGTACGCGCCCCGACCGAGAATGAGCTGTTCCTGCAGGGCAAGGTCGCTGCGACGAAACGGCCGAAATCCGGTGCCGCCGGCGAAGTGGCCCGGCAGGATTTTTCCGGCTCTTACGGCTATGTGATGGAGTGACGACATGATGCGGACCCCGATCGCCCTGCTTTCGGTCACGGCCTTTCTTGGCCTCGGCGCCTGCACCCCCAGCAGCGTCGCCGATTTCTATTCCCCGGCCGGGGCGTCGATCGACGACGGCGATTTCGGCAACGCCACCATGAACAACCAGCAGGTGATGACCGGCGAACGCACCGCCATCGTCAACCTGTCGCGCCGCTTTGCCGCCGATGTGCCCAGCACCGTCAACTTTGCCTTCAACAGCACCGCACTGGACGCCACAGCCCAGGACGCGCTGCGCAAACAGGCGGGCTGGATCGCCCAGTATCCGCAGGTCCGGTTCCGGGTTTACGGCCATACCGACAAGGTCGGCTCGGACGCTTATAACAAGTCGCTCGGCCTGCGCCGGGCGCAGACCGTGGTCAGCTTCCTTGTGTCGCAGGGTATTTCGCGCAACCGGCTTGAGGCCGTCGTTTCCTTCGGCGAGACCCAGCCGCTGATCGTGACCGAAGGCCGTGAACGCGCCAACCGCCGCACCGTGACCGAGGTTTCGGGCTTCCTTAAGACGCGCGAACAGGCATTGGACGGCAAATATGCACTGTTCGTCTACGACCAGTATGTCAGAAGCGCCTATGAGGATAACGGCCCGGTCGAGCGCGACCCGGAAGCCGCTGCAGAAGAACGGTAATTTCCACCGGAGGGTGTGGGCGGCCAGCGCCCTGCCCGTTCCTCAAAATCCAAACAATTACGGAAATTCAGCCGTAATGTTGCCCAGATTGATCGCCATCGTCGCCGTGAGGTAGCAGCAGGCATGGCGACGAGTCGTGCCGGGGCACCCCGGCAAGAAAAGTGGGCTTTACAGGATATTAGCACCCCTTCACGCCGTGGTCGCCCTGCAATGGAAGGATGTTTGGAACAATGACGAGTAGTGCAGCATTGCAGCCCGAGCCGACGCCGATCGTTGCTTGCACAGTATCGCGCGATGTTCAGAATTTCGATCTGCTGATCGAGGATATGGAAGCGGAACTGGGTGAAAGCTGGGGCGATCTGTCGTTCGAAGATGCGGCTGTCTTCTTTCAGCAACCCGACGCGGCGGAACTGGAATTCGTCGCGATCGCCGTCGATGACCGGGACGAGGAACACCTGCCCGGAATCGGCGAACTGATCCGCACCGCAAAGGAAAACCGTGTCCGCGTCATCCTGATCGCCGAAGAGGTCAGCCCGATGGCGCTGCACCAGCTTTTGCGCCTGGGCGCGGACGATTTCGTGCCCTATCCGCTGCCCGAAGGCGCGCTGCACGAGGCGATCGAGCGTCTGCGCCAGCCGCAGGCCGTGGCCGCCGCGCCGGTGGTGGTGGTGGCCGAACCCCAATCGACCGCGCTGCAGACCACAGGCCAGTCCGGTCCCCGCGACGGGGTGGTGCTGCCGGTGCACGGGCTTGCAGGTGGGGTCGGTGCCACGACCTTCGCGGTGAACCTGGCATGGGAACTGGCCACAGTGAAAAAGGGCAACCCGCCCCGGGTCTGCCTGCTGGATTTCGACCTGCAATTCGGCTCTGCCTCGACCTATCTCGACCTGCCCCGCCGCGAAGCGGTGTACGAATTGCTGGCCGACACCGCGTCGATGGACAGCGAAAGCTTTTCCCAGGCGCTGCAGGTCTATGGCGACAAACTGCACGTGCTGACCGCACCGTCGGATATGCTGCCGCTGGATCTGCTGACCTCGGACGACATCAACACGATCATCGCCACCGCCCGCCGCAACTTCGATTTCGTCGTGATCGACATGCCCAAGACGCTGGTGCAATGGACAGAGACGGTGCTGAACCAGGCCCATGTCTATTTCGCGCTGATGGAGCTGGACATGCGGTCGGCCCAGAACACGCTGCGCATGATCCGCGCCCTGAAAAGCGAGGACCTGCCCTTTGAAAAGCTGCGCTATGTGATGAACCGGGCGCCGAAATTCACCGACCTGTCCGGCAAGAGCCGGGTCAAGCGGATGGCCGAAAACCTGGATATCGACATCGAGGTGATGCTGCCCGATGGCGGCAAACCCGTGATGCAGGCCAACGATCACGGCATTCCACTGGGTGAAACCGCCGCGAAGAACCCGTTGCGCAAGGAAATTTCCAAGCTTGCCGCCTCCCTCCATGCCCATGCGCAGGACGAGGCCATAGCCCGGTAACCGGTAAAATCAGCCAAAGGCGTTCCCCATGTTTTCGCGTTACAACAAGAAACAGACCCCCGCAGATGGCAGCGCCCCCACCGCCGGTGCCGCCCCTGCGCCCGCAGCGCAGCCGACGCAGAAACGCGCCGCCCCCGCCAGCAGACCCGCCGCCAAGCCCACCCCGGTGGACAAGGAGCGCAAGCGCAAGGAACGGTTTTCCGAGTTGAAGGTAGAGTTGCACAAGCGGCTGCTGGAAGACCTGAACCTTTCCGCGCTGGAACATGCCAGCGAGGTCGATCTGAAATCCGAAATCCAGGCGATCTCGAGCGAAGCGCTGCAGGAGATGAGCGTCGTCCTGAACAAGGAGGAACGCGCCACTCTGCACCAGGATCTGTTCGACGAGGTGATGGGCCTGGGCCCGCTGGAACCGCTGCTCAAGGACGATTCCGTCAACGACATTCTGGTCAACGGGCCGCAGCAGATTTTTGTCGAACGCGCGGGCAAGCTGCAACTGACCGACATTACCTTCAAGGATGAAAAGCATCTGCTGCGGATCATCGACAAGATCGTGACCGCCGTGGGCCGCCGCGTGGACGAATCCAACCCGTATGTCGACGCCCGCCTGGCCGATGGCTCGCGTTTCAACGCGATGGTGCCGCCGATTGCGGTGGACGGCTCGCTTGTGTCCATCCGTAAGTTCAAGAAGGACAAGCTGGCGATCAGCGATCTGGTGAATTTCGGTGCCTTCACCGATGAAATGGCCGTCTACCTTCAGGCTGCGGTCGCCTGCCGGCTGAACGTGATCGTCTCGGGCGGGACCGGCTCGGGCAAGACCACCACGCTGAACGCGCTGTCCTCGTTCATCGACGATTCCGAGCGCATCCTGACGATCGAGGATACCGCCGAACTTCAGCTGCAACAGACCCATGTCGGCCGGATGGAAAGCCGCCCCGCCAACGTCGAGGGCAAAGGCGCGGTCAGTCAGCGCGACTGTCTGCGCAACGCGCTGCGGATGCGCCCCGACCGCATCATCGTGGGTGAGACGCGCGGCGAAGAGGTGATCGACATGCTGCAGGCCATGAACACCGGCCATGACGGGTCGATGACCACGATCCACGCCAACAGCGCCCGCGATGGCGTCAGCCGCCTGGAAAACATGATCGCCATGGCCGGGATCGAGATGCCACTGAAGGCGGTGCGCAGCCAGATTGCCAGCGCCGTGAACCTGATCGTGCAGGCCAGCCGCCTGCAGGACGGGTCGCGCCGGATGGTATCGATCACCGAAATCACCGGCATGGAGGGCGACGTGATCTCGATGCAGGAGGTGTTCCGCTATGAACGTCTGGGGCTGGCCCCCGACGGCAAGATCATCGGGCGCTTCAACGCCACCGGCGTTCGGTCGCATTATTCACAACGGTTCAAGCAGTGGGGCTATGACCTGCCCGCCAGCCTGTTCGAGCCGATCACGGGGTAACGTCAGATGCAACTCAGCGCAGAACCAATCATCTATATCCTGATCTTCGTCGGCGTTCTGGCGCTGGTCGAAGGCTTGTACCTGACCGTCTTCGGCAAATCGATCAGCTTGAACAGCCGCGTCAACCGCCGCTTGGACATGTTGGAAAAGGGCGCCGACCGCGAAGAGGTTCTGGAACAGCTCCGCAAGGAGATGAGCCAGCACCTCAGCGCGCGCGGCATCCCGCTGTATTCGCTGCTGGCGGACAAGGCGCAAAAGGCCCATATCGCCTTTTCGCCCAAGCAGTTGATCATGGTGATGGGGTTGCTGACCGTGATGGCCTTCATGGGCATGACCATGGGCACCTCGGCGGCTCTGCCCGTGCGCGCGCTGGTCGCGGTGGTGATGGGCGTGGGCGGAGTGTTCTTCTGGGTCTCGAGCAAGGCCAAGAAACGCCTGGGGCTGATCGAGGAACAACTGCCCGAAGCGGTGGAACTGATGGTCCGCAGCCTGCGCGTGGGGCATCCCTTCGCCTCTGCCGTCAATATCGTGGCCCGCGAAGTCGCCGATCCGCTGGGCACCGAATTCGGCATGATCGCGGACGAAGCCGCCTATGGCCGCGACATTTCCGAAAGCCTGAAAGATCTGGCCGAACGCATGGACATGCAGGATTTGCGCTTCCTTGCGGTCGCCGTGACCATCCAGCAGCAATCGGGCGGCAATCTGGCCGAAATTCTGGAAGGTCTGGCCAAGGTGATCCGCTCGCGGTTCAAGCTGTTCCGCCGGGTCAAGGCGATCACGGCGGAATCGAAATGGTCGGGCATGTTCCTGTCCGCCTTCCCGATCCTCGCCATCATCATGATCAGCGTGATGAAACCGGACTATTACGACGACGTCAAAGAGACCGCCGCCTTCATCCCCGCCGCAATCGCCGTCGGCGTGTTCCTGGCCGTGAATGTGGTTTTCATGCGGATAATGGTGAACATCAAGGTCTAAGGAGAGCTGTGTGATGAGCTTTATCGAACAGATCAGCGACATGCTGATCTCGAAATTCGGGCCCTTGGGGCCGCTCTATGCGGTCGGGCTGCTGGGCGTGCTGTTCATCGTCGGAACCCTGCCGGTTCTGCTGAACCGCAAGGTCGACCCGCTTGACAGGCTCAAGCAGGAAAGCGGAACCGCGCGGGCGCCAAAACCGGACGACCGGGAACGCGCGCTGCGGCAAAGCTCGAAATCCGCTGAAAAGCTCGACAAGTTCGCCGATTTTCTGGAACCCCAGAACGAAGAGGATTTCTCGGCCGCGCGGTTGAAGCTGACGCGCGCGGGCTATCGCTCGAAAGGCTCTGTGCGGACCTTTCATTTCGCGCAATTCGCGCTTGGGCTGATCTTTCTGTTCGGCGGCGTGGTCTATGCGATTATCTCTTCCTCCGATGGCGGCATGTCGACCCGGGGCCTGGTCCTGTCGATCGTCATTCCCGGCGGAATCGGATATTATCTGCCGAAATACTGGGTCGAGCGCCGGGTGCAGGCCCGTCAGGAAGAGATCATCAACGGCTTTCCCGACAGCTTGGACATGATGCTGGTCTGCGTCGAGGCGGGCCAGTCGCTGGATCAGTCCATTGTCCGGGTCGCCAAGGAAATCCGCGCCGGTTTTCCGGCGCTGGCCGAGGAATATGAAATCGTCAGCCACGAGATGAAGGCCGGCAAGGACAAGGTGAATGTTCTGAAAGACATGGGCGAGCGCTGCGGCGTCAACGATGTTTCGTCTTTCGTGACGGTTTTGGTGCAATCGTCCACGTTCGGCACCTCGATCGCCGACGCGCTGCGCGTCTATGCTGCGGAAATGCGCGACAAACGGGTGATGCGCGCCGAAGAAAAAGCGAATAAGTTGCCCACGAAGCTTACTCTTGGCACCATGCTGTTCACGGTTCCGCCCCTGCTGATCATCCTGATCGGTCCGTCGGTCTATCGCGTGTCCCAGATGGGGGAGATAATGAAATAGGGACGCAATGACGCTGAAACGAGGCGCTCTCTTCGCTGCGATCTGGTTATTGGCCGCCTGTCAGTCGACAGGCGGCTTTGCTCCGTTGAACGAGGGGCCGCCGCCGCCGCCCGGCACCCCCGAAGTGACCGAGGCCGTGGACGGGTTGCTTGTCGGGCATCGGCTGATGGCGGCAGGCGAATACGAACTGGCGCTGAAAGCCTACCTGCGCGCCGCGGGCGAGCAGGGCCTGACCGTCGATGTGCTGTCGGCGCTGGGGTCCGCCAATTTGCGGCTGGGCCGCCTGGGCCAGGCCGAGGCCCTGCTGCGCGAAGCGACCAAGAAGGACGAAACCTTCGTGCCGGCCTGGAACAATCTGGGCGTCGTGCTGATGGAACAGGGCCAGACCGGCGAGGCGCGGCAGGTTTTCAAGGTCGCCTTCGCGCTGGACAGCGGCAACTCCGAACAAATCCGCGAAAATCTGCGCTTGGCTATCGCAAAATCGGAAAATCCTGCGTATCATGCCGCAGATAATAATAATTTCGAATTGGTGCGGCGGGGCGACGGGCGTTATCTTCTTCTCTCCACACCGTGAGGACCGAGTAGTACAAAGGACGCACAAATGCGCCACCTTTTCCTTGTATCGCTGTGCCTGAGCGGCGTGGTAGCGCTTTCGGCATGCACGACCCGTCAGTCCGAAGAAGAGGTCGAACGGGCCATTCAGGACGTCATCAATTCCGATGAAAGCAGCCTGAACGACATCATGCTGACCGTGGCCGACCCGAACGAGGCCATCGCCTATTTCAAGGGCGCCGTCGCTGAACAGCCCGACCGGATCGACCTGCAGCGCGGGCTGGCGCGTTCGCTGATCCGGGGCAAGCACAACACCGAAGGCGCCACCACCTGGGCCAAGGTCGCCGCCCACCCCGAAGCCACCAATGACGACCATGTGGATTACGCCGACGCGCTGATCCGGGCCGGCGACTGGGACAAGGCCGAAAAGGTGCTGAACGATGTTCCGCCCACCTTTGAAACCTACAAGCGCTACCGCCTGGAAGCGATGATCGCCGATAGCAATCATGAATGGAAAAAGGCCGACAGTTTCTATGAAACCGCCGTTGGCCTGACCACCCGTCCCTCGGGCGTGCTGAACAACTGGGGCTATTCCAAACTGACCCGTGGCGATTTCAAAGAGGCCGAGCGCCTGTTTGTCGAGGCGATCGGCTATGACAGCACCCTGTTCACCGCCAAGAACAACCTCGTTCTGGCCCGCGGCGCCCAGCGCAACTATCAGATGCCAGTGATCGAGGCGACCCAGGTCGAGCGGGCGCAACTGCTGTACACGCTGGCGCTGAGCGCGGTCAAACAGGGTGATGTGGCCATCGGCCACGGCCTGCTGGAAGACGCCATCGACACCCACCCGCAACATTTCGAGGCCGCGGTGCGATCGCTGCGCGCCCTCGACGCCAACGTCACGAACTGAGCCGCCCATGATCCCGACAACCAACCCCGCCCTGTGGTTTCTGATCTGCGCCGCACCCATCTGTCTGTGGGTCGCCTGGAGCGACATGAAAACCATGCTGATCCCCAACAAGGCGGTGTACACACTGGTCGCGGTCTTTGCCGTGGTCGGTCTGCTGGTGCTGCCGCTGGACACCTACATGTGGCGCTGGAGCCACCTGGCCGTGGTGCTGGTCATCGGCTTTGCGATGAATATGGTCGGAATGATCGGCGCGGGCGACGCCAAATTCGCCGCCGCCATGGCGCCCTTCGTTGCGCTGGCCGATCTGGGCGGGTTCGCCATACTGTTTTCCGTGGTCCTGTTGTCGGCCTTCCTGTTGCACCGGGTCGCGCGCCGGATACCGGCCCTGCGCCGCGCCGCGCCGGGCTGGGAATCCTGGGATCGCAAGGATTTCCCGATGGGTCTGGCGCTGGGGTCCGTGCTGCTGCTGTATCTGGCGATGCGCATGTCCTGACACCACCCTGCCCACGCCCAATTCTTGCCATACCGCCCCTGTAAAACAGGAAAAGGACAAGCGGATTGAGGCCTTTACATGAACATGCAGACATCCACGGTCATGGCCCCTCCGGCGCCGCGTTCCCTTGCGGAAATGCAGCTGCCAATGGTGATGATGCGCGACATCCTTCTGAAAACGATCTTTCGCCAGAATATCGAGATCGTGACGGAAATCGCCAAGTCGATCTGCCTGCCGGTCCCCGTAACGCAAGAACTGGTCGATCTGGCCCGGGGCCAGAAACTGGTCGAGGCCACGGGCACCCTGCACGCCAATTCGGGCGGCGAGATGGGCTATCAGTTGACCGATGCCGGCAAGTCGCGCGCGCTGGATGCGCTCAGCCAGTCGGAATATTACGGCGCGATGCCAGTGCCGCTGACGGTTTATCAAGACCAGGTCAAACGCCAGTCGATCAAGAATATCCAGATCACCCGCGAACAACTGACCGGCGCCATGGGCCATCTGATCCTGCCCAGTGAATTGCTGGATCATCTGGGCCCCGCAGTTTCCGCCGGCCGCTCGATCCTGATGTATGGCCCGCCGGGCAACGGTAAATCCTCGATCTCGAACGGGATCCGCGACGCACTGGGCGACAAGATCTATATCCCGCGCGCGATCGAATATACCGGCCAGGTGATCACGGTTTACGATCCGATCGTGCATTCCTCGGCCGAGGAACAGATGGACGACCCGCGCGCGCTGCGCCGCACCTCGGGGCGCTATGACACACGCTATGTGCTGTGCGACCGGCCCACGGTGGTCACTGGCGGCGAGCTATCGCTGTCGATGCTCGATCTGGTCTACAACCCCACCGCGCGCACCTATCAGGCGCCGCTACAGCTGAAATCCACCGGCGGCGTGTTCATCGTCGACGACCTTGGCCGTCAGGCCGAACCGCCGCAGGCGCTGGTCAACCGCTGGATCGTCCCGCTGGAGGAAAGCCGTGACATCCTTGCCCTGCAATCGGGCGAGAAATTCGAGGTGCCGTTCGACACGCTGGTGATCTTTTCCACCAACTTTCACCCGAACGAGATTTTCGACAAGGCCGCGCTGCGCCGGATCTTCTTCAAGATCAAGATCGACGGCCCCAGTCAGGAGGATTTCCTGAAAATCTTTGCCCTGGTCGCCCGCAAGAAAAAGATGCCGCTGGACGAGCGTACGCTGATCTATCTTTTGAAGGAAAAATACCCGCTGATCGAAAACGTCTATGCCAACTATCAGCCGGTGTTTCTGATCGACCAGATGATCGCCATCTGCGAGTTCGAGGGGATCCCCTATCAGATGTCGCCCGACCTGATCGACCGCGCCTGGGCCAACATGTTCGTGCGCGAGGAAGCCATCATTCACTAAGGCCGGGGCGCGGCCTCAGCCGAGCGCGTGCAGGCGCAGCGGCGCGCGGCCGATATCCATTGCCTCGTCCAGAATGGCACCCAGTTCGCCCGCCACATAGGTGGGCGACGACCGCCGGGCCACGTCGCGCATCACCTCCAGCCCATAGCGCCATTCGGGGCCGCCAAAGCTTTCCCTCGCAAAGGCCAGACCGTCAAGAATGCTGTTCAGCGACGCGTCGGCCACGAAATAGGGGTAATCGGCGCCCAGATACTCCACCGCGTCATGCACATCCGGTTGCAGCAGGATGTTCGAGCGGCAGGCCGCCGCCGTGAACCCCTTGGTGAAGGGTTTGAAATTGTCGTCCTTCTCCTGCGTGTCGGCCCGAACGTTGTAATGCAGGTTGAACTCCGGCAACCGGGGCAGAAACGCCGCAAAGCCCGCGTTTTCCGTCACCTGCGCCATGGTGATCTGATCCGCCAGTTCGGGGTGGTCGGGGATGTTGCCGACATGACCCAGATAGACCGGCGACAGGCGCTCCAGATCACCGAATTCGAACCAGCCAAGCCGGGGGTCGGCATGATGGGTCAGCAGCCGCATCCGCATATCGGGCCTGCGGGCGGCGGCATCACGGGCAAAGGCCATCGACGCCGCGATGTGAATGTCGAACCCTGACAGATGCCGCGACCGCAGCCCGCGGTCGATCCAGTCCGCCAGCATAGCGCGGTTCTGCGCCTTGAGCAGGTCGAACGCGTCACGTTCCAGGTTATGCACCATGCTTTTCGACAGGATCACCAGCCCGTCCTTCAGATCGGCGCAGGCCTCGATATGCGGCTGGAGCTTGGCCCGCGGCATGGCGCGCAGACGGAATTCATACCGGTCGGACAGGTGCGCCTCGGCGATTTGCGACAGTTGCAGGCACCGCATCATCACGGAACCGCGAAAGGCATGCCCTTCGGCATAGAGGATATAGACCGGCGTTCTCATCACTCTGCTCTCAATATGCCGCGAAAATCCGCAGCTTGCCTGTGTCGGGCATAGCCCCCATGGCTTGCCCACAATGATGCCGGGCCGGGACCCGTTGCGCAATCCGGCGGGGCACACTCCCCCAGCCCACTGTGGCGGCAAAGCCGCGTTGCGCGCCCCCTAGATCAGCCCCCGCGCGGCAACCACGGCGCGGAAATTGCGGCTGACTGGCACGGTGCTGCCATCCTCCAGCGTCAGGAACAGCCGCCCATTGTCATAAAGATGCCCGATCACCGCAGGCACCGCCACCCAATGCGAGCGATGCACCTGCAGCCCGTCCGCACCGTCCAGTTCGGCCATCGCATCCGAAAACCGCATCAGCAGCCGCGCCTCGCCCTTGTCGGTATACACGGCGACATAGTGATCCCCCGCCGAGCAGCGGATCAGCCGCCCCCGCAGCCCCGGATCGACCCGCTCCATCAGGCGCGGTGTGGCCACCGGCGGCAGGGACGACGCCCCGGACACCAATGACCGGAAGGCCGTAACGCCCACGCCCACGATAAAGATCAGAAACATCATCTCGGGCACCGTGGGCACCCGGTTCGACGTATCGGCCGAGATATAGTCAGTGAACATCACCAAAGGCACCGCCAGCAGAACCGACATCACCCCCGACGTTACCAGCGACACCCCCCAATAGCCCGAATCGCGCATCACCCGCCGTACCGCCATCCGCACGGTCTGACCGCACAGAATCGACAGGCCGACCACGGTCGCCCAATAGAACACCCGCTTGAGCAGCGGCAGCCCTTCATATGTGCCGAACGGCCCGGAATAGGACACCAAAACCGTGACCAGAACCCAGGACAGCACCGGCCCGGGCGCCCAGAGCGCGGCCTTCAACTCACGTAAGAACGAGGTCATGAACCTCCTCCGAAACCAACAAAACCACCAACCACGCGCAGCAACTGTTTCAGGCAGACGTCGCCAGTCGTCGCGCGACGACAAACACCTGGACCGTCCTTATGCCATGCGCGGGCGACATGCGAAAGCAAGCCAAACCTCACCCGGCGCGGCAATACAACGACATATAAGAGCTTGCCCCAAAAGGGTCAGGAATTCCTTACCGCAATATGGAAAACCGTCCACGCCCGCCCGGCGCCCGCCAGGGTCAGGCGGTCAGACCGACCGGCTCGGGCAATCCGTTGGCCCGGCAACAGGCGGTCACCGTGTTGGCCAGAAGGCATGCGATGGTCATCGGCCCCACCCCCCCCGGCACCGGCGTGATCGCGCCTGCCACGCTGGCGGCGCTGGCAAAATCGACATCGCCCACCAGGCGCGTCTTACCCGCGCCCTTTTCGGGGGCCGGTATCCGGTTGATCCCCACGTCGATCACCGTGGCGCCGGGCTTGACCCAGTTGCCGGTGATCATCCCGGGCCGCCCCACCGCGGCCACCAGAATATCCGCCTGACGGCACAGCGCCTCGATCTCGCGGGTGCGCGAATGGGCGATGGTCACGGTGCAACTGTCGCGCAGCAGAAGCTGGGCCATCGGCTTGCCCACGATATTCGAGCGCCCGACCACAACCGCATGCAGGCCCGACAGGCTGCCATGCCGGTCGCGCAGCATCATCAGACAGCCCAACGGGGTGCAGGGCACCATGGCCTTCTGCCCGGTTGCCAGCAGCCCGACATTCGAAATATGAAAGCCATCCACATCCTTGGCCGGATCGATCCGGTTGATCACCAGCCCCTCATCCAGATGAGGCGGCAGCGGCAACTGCACGAGAATCCCGTGAATTTTCGGATCGGCATTCAACCGGTCAAGCAGCGCCAGCAAATCCTGTTCGGACGTGTCCGCAGGCAGCTTATGTTCGAAAGAGGCCATTCCGACCTCGACCGTCTGCTTGCCCTTGTTGCGCACATAGACCTGGCTGGCCGGATCCTCGCCCAGCAGAACCACCGCCAGGCCGGGGGTCAGCCCATGCACTTCTTTCAGCCGGGCGACATGGCCCGCGACCTTGTCGCGCAACCCGGCCGCGAAGGCCTTGCCGTCGATAATCTGGGCTGTCACGGCTTGCTATCCTTTTCCTCGGTCCCGGCGGATGGGCCCAGCACGCGCTCTTCGCGGGCGATCGACCATTCAACCAAGGCGCGCCACAGCGTCTCGGCCAGATCGGGGTCCAGCCCGGCGGCATCCGCGTTGCGGCGGGCGTTGGCGACCACCTCTTCGACCCGCGCGTCGATCCGCGCGGCCATGCCTTCGGCCGGTTTCAGCACCGCCGCCCGGTCGATATAGCCGGCCCGGCGGGCAAGCAGGGCAATCAGGTCCCGGTCCAGCAGATCGATCTGCTGGCGCAATTGCTGCATTGTGGCGCAGTCCTGGGGGGGGATCATTCCGGTGCTCCGATCAGTTTCGGCAGCTCTCTCTTAGGTCAGCCGGGGCCAAGCCTCAAGTCCAGTCAGAACAGCCCCTCGATCTGGCCCAGATCGTTCAGGCCGATCGCCTCGGCCGCGGGGTGGCGGGGCAGGCCCGGCATGGTCATGATCTCGCCGCAGATCGCCACGACGAAACCGGCCCCCGCGCTCAGCCGCACCTCGCGCACCGGCACGATAAAGCCGTCTGGCGCGCCGCGCTGCGTGGGGTCGGTGGTAAAGGAATACTGCGTTTTGGCCATGCAGACCGGCAGCGTCCCGTAACCCGCCTGTTCCCACTCGCGCAGCTGCGTCCGGATCGCCGGCCCCGCCACCACGCCATCGGCGCGATAGATGCGTTTGCCGATGGTTTCGATCTTGTCAAAGAGCGCCATATCGTCGGGATAGAGCGGCGCGAAATTACCCGTATCCGCATCCGCGATCATGGCCACATGGCGGGCCAGTTCCTCGGCCCCGGCGCCGCCCTCGGCCCAGTGGCGGCACAGGATCGCCTCGGTTCCCTGCGCGGCGGCATAGTCCCGCACGGCGGCGATCTCGGCCTCGGTGTCGGCCGCGAAATGGTTGATCGCCACGACCACGGGCACCCCGAACTGTTTGATATTCTCGATGTGGCGGCCCAGATTGGCGCAGCCCGCTGTCACCGCCGCCACATCCTCGGCCCCCAGATCGGCCCGCGCCACGCCGCCGTTCATCTTCAGCGCCCGTACCGTGGCCACCAGCACCACCGCCGCCGGCGCCAGCCCGGCCTTGCGGCATTTGATGTTCATGAACTTCTCGGCCCCCAGATCGGCGCCGAACCCGGCCTCGGTCACCACGTAATCGGCCAGTTTCAGCGCCGTAGTGGTGGCCACAACCGAATTGCAGCCATGCGCGATATTGGCGAACGGGCCGCCATGCACGAAGGCCGGGGTGTGTTCCAGCGTCTGCACCAGATTGGGCTGCATCGCCTCTTTCAGCAGCACGGTCATCGCGCCGTCGGCCTTCAGGTCGCGGCAGCGGATCGGCGCGCGGTCACGGGTGTAGCCCACGATGATATCGCCCAGCCGGCGCTGCAGATCATCCAGATCGCGCGCCAGACACAGGATCGCCATCACCTCGGACGCCACGGTGATGTCGAACCCGGTCTGGCGCGGAAAGCCGTTGGCGACGCCGCCCAGGCTGGTCACCACGTCGCGCAGCGCGCGATCGTTCATGTCCAGCACCCGGCGCCAGACCACCCGGCGCTGATCGATCTCCAGCGCATTGCCCCAATAGATGTGGTTGTCGATCATCGCGGCCAGCAAGTTGTGCGCGGCCGTGATGGCATGGAAATCGCCGGTGAAATGCAGGTTCATCGCCTCCATCGGCACGACCTGGGCAAAGCCGCCGCCCGCCGCCCCGCCCTTCATCCCGAAACAGGGGCCAAGGCTGGCCTCGCGGATGCAGATCGCGGCACGCTTGCCGATCCGGTTCAGTGCGTCCCCCAGCCCGACGGTGGTGGTGGTCTTGCCTTCACCCGCGGGCGTCGGGTTGATCGCGGTGACCAGGATCAGCCGGCCATTGGGGCGGCCCGCAAGCGACGCGATAAAGCCCGCGTCCAGCTTGGCCTTGTCATGACCGTAGGGGGCCAGATGCGCGGGCGGGATGCCCAGCTTTGCGCCGATTTCCTGTATCGGCAACTTTTGCGCGGCGCGCGCGATCTCGATATCGGTCTTATGTGCCATTCCGACCCTTTCCTGACATTCCGGCCCCGTCCCGTCGGTCATACGCCGACCCGCGCGCCGGGGGCACCGCATTTCCGACCTTCGCCCGAGGATAAGCGCCGTGCGGCGACGGAACCGGGGCACCGCCGCGCGCGTTGACCCGGCAAGACAGGAAAGGAACCGCCATGAAATCCGCTGCCATCCTCATTCATCTGGCCTTCGCCACCGGGCTTGCCGCCGGCGCCACGCTGTTGCTGGCGATCTGAGGCCCCGGTCACGCCCCGCGCGCGGCGTCCAGATGCGGCCAGACCGGCTGATCCGGGATATGCAGGGTCAGGCGGTCGCCCCGGCGCAGCACGCCTTCGCGCTCGACCCAGGCGGTGACGCCACGCCGGCCCGCCGCCGCCGGTTTGAACGTACGCCCGGCGCCGGGCAACATACCTTCGATCACCTTCGCGGGCAGCAGGCAGGGCCGGTTTTCCATATCCACCACAAGGGTCGTGCCGGTTTCGGACTGAAGCCGGGCCGAGGGCGGAACATGGCTGAAATCGGGAATGCCCGCGATCACCATCGACGCGCCCAGCCAGGCCGGATCCAGCCGCGCCACGCCCATCTTTTCCGCGATCGCGGCCAGTTCCTCGGCCGACAGGATCGAGAATTGCCGCACATTGCGGATTTCCGTGCCGCGCGGATGTTGCGACACCACGCGCGAACAGGCAGGCCGCGTCAGCCCGGCATGGGCCTCGCCCGCGACCCCGGCAAATGTGGCGTGCACCTCGTCCAGCGGCGTGGCGGTCAAGCTGGCGTCGCGGTCGGCGACCCTGCCCAGCCAGATGATTTCGGCGCTGAAGGCGGTGGGCTTGAGGGCGGGCATCGGCAATCTCCGGGCTGTGACCGGGTCAGAATGCGTCAGCCACGCCCGCGCTTCAAACCAAAGCTGGCCGAGATCAGCACGTTAGCGTGAAAAACAGTCGCCGGAAGGGGAACAGAACGCCGCCATCGGGCGCAGACGGATAGGCGGTGGCCAGCGCCGCCTCATATTCCGCGACAAAGCGCGCCAGTTCCGGCGTGCTCATCCGGGCCGCGAACGGGCGCAGGGCGGTGGATTCGGTGAACCGGCGCACCGGGTGGCCGGTCTCGACCGGGGCCAGCGGCTGCACATAGTCGGTTTCCCAGACCGACACCGCGCCCAAAGGCACCAGCATCCGGTGATAGGTTGCGGGCGGCGCGACCGGCGCGGTCCAGCCGCTGAAATCAAACCGGTCGGGAAACAG
Organism: Actibacterium sp. D185-2; assembly: GCF_054954595.1. NCBI lineage: Bacteria > Pseudomonadati > Pseudomonadota > Alphaproteobacteria > Rhodobacterales > Roseobacteraceae > Actibacterium > Actibacterium sp. D185-2. The sequence continues at coordinate 234,932 of NZ_JBPWNX010000003.1, read as the reverse complement.
GCGCTGCGCGGTCTCGCGCATCAGGGTATGCGAAGGCGCGCCGAATTGCCTGGGCATCTGCACCGCCAATGTACCGCCCGGCGCCAGCATCCCGGCCAACCGGGCGAACAGCGCCGGGTGATCGGGCAGCCACTGGCACAGCGCGTTGGAAAAGATCAGCGCGGGCGGCGCATCGGGCATCCAGACGGCTGCATCGGCCCGGGCCAGCGCGGTGTAGTCGCCGGTCTGCGCCGCCGTCGCCAGCATTGCGGGCGAGGCATCGACCCCGATCAGCGCCGCCCCGGCAAAGCGCTGCCGCAGCGCCGCACCCACCGCCCCGGTCCCGCATCCCAGATCGACCACATCGCCTGCGGGAAGCGGCGGCACCTGCGCCAGCAGATCCAGCGCCGGACGCAAACGAAAACCCCGAAACCTGGCATAGGTTTCGGGGTTCCAGTCGTTTTGTGCGGTCCGGCTCAGACCGACGGCTCCGGCTCCAACCCGCTGTCGGGCTTTGGTTTGGTGGTTTTCGGGATCGCCGTGACCGACGGCGCGCTGCCGCTGTCGGGCGGTGTGTCTTCATCATCGCCCCGCTTCAGCGCCTCGCCGGCGATCACGCGGGTGATCTCGTTACCGGTCAGCGTCTCATATTCCAGCAGGCCCTGCGCAAGGCGATGCAGTTCCTCGCTCTTTTCGGTCAGGATCCGCTTGGCGGTCTCATAGCCCGCATCGACGATCTTGCGGACCTCTTCGTCGATCTTCTCCTGGGTTTCGGGCGAGGCGTTGGCCTGACCCTGGTAATTTCCAAGATAGGACTGCTGCTCGTTGGCATAGTCGATATTGCCCAGCGTTTCGGACATGCCGAACTGCGTCACCATCGCGCGGGCGATACGGGTCACCTGCTGAATGTCGGACGCCGCGCCCGAGGTCACGTTCTCTTTGCCGAAGATCAGCTCTTCGGCCACCTTGCCACCCATCGCCATCGCGATCTTGGAGGTGTACTTGGTGTAGGTCACGCTCAACTGATCGCGCTCGGGCAGCGACAGCACAAGGCCAAGTGCCCGACCGCGCGGGATGATCGTCGCCTTGTGGATCGGGTCATGCTGCGGCACGTTCAGGCCGACGATGGCATGGCCGGCCTCGTGATAGGCGGTCAGTTTCTTTTCGTCCTCGGACATCACCATGCTGCGGCGCTCGGCCCCCATCATGACCTTGTCCTTGGCGCTTTCGAAATCTTCCATCGTCACGAAACGGCGGCCGATACGGGCGGCCATCAGCGCGGCCTCGTTCACCAGGTTGGCCAGATCGGCACCCGAAAAGCCCGGCGTGCCGCGCGCGATGATGCGCAGATCGACATCGGGGCCCAGCGGCACCTTGCGCGCATGAACGCCAAGGATCTTCTCGCGGCCCTTGATGTCGGGGTTGGGCACCTGAATCTGGCGGTCGAACCGGCCCGGACGCAGCAGCGCGGGGTCCAGCACGTCGGGGCGGTTGGTGGCCGCGACGATGATGATGCCCTCGTTTGCCTCGAACCCGTCCATTTCGACCAGAAGCTGGTTCAGCGTCTGTTCGCGCTCGTCATTGCCGCCGCCATAGCCGACGCCACGCGACCGGCCCACGGCGTCGATCTCATCAATAAAGACGATGCAGGGCGCGTTCTTCTTGGCCTGCTCGAACATGTCGCGCACGCGGCTTGCGCCCACACCGACGAACATTTCAACGAAGTCGGAGCCCGAGATGGTGAAGAAGGGCACGCCCGCCTCGCCCGCGATCGCGCGCGCCAGCAGCGTCTTACCGGTGCCCGGAGGGCCGACCAGAAGCGCGCCTTTCGGGATCTTGCCGCCCAGACGGCTGAATTTCTGCGGGTTGCGCAGGAATTCGACGATCTCTTCCAGCTCTTCCTTGGCCTCGTCGATGCCGGCGACGTCGTCGAACGTCACCCGGCCATGCTTTTCGGTCAGCAGCTTGGCGCGCGACTTGCCAAAGCCCATCGCGCCGCCCTTGCCGCCGCCCTGCATGCGGTTCATCAGGAAAATCCAGATACCGATCAACACAAGGAACGGCAGCAGCGTACCGACATAGGCCAGCAGCCCGTTGCGTTCCTGCGGTTCGGCGGTCACGTCCACGTTCTTGGCAACCAGACGGTCGGTCAGGTCCACGCCCTGCGGGATGATCGCAGTCGAAGTCGACCCGTCATTGCCACGGATCAGCGCCTTTTCCCCATCCAGCCTGACGGCGGACACCTCGCCCGCGTCGACGCTGTCCAGAAATTCGGTATAGCTGATGGTCTGCGACGACATCGTCGTCTGACCGCCACTGAACAGGTTGAACAAAGCCAGGATCAGTAGGAACAGAACGACCCAAAAGGCGATGTTTCTCGCGTTGCCCACGGCATACTCCTTGAACTCAAGGGCCGGCGGCAGGCCGACCATCCCTCTAAAATAGAGATAAGCGGCTCAGGTTCAATGCGATATCAGCGTTTCGGCAAAGCTCTGGGTGCCCTGCGCCAATTCGGCGCGCCAGCCGTTTGCCAGACCGGCCAGCGGGGCGGCGACCAATTCATCGCCGCGCCAGACCGCCGGCGTGGCCAAAAGCGACGCGCGCGGCAGCCCGGTGCCGCGCCAGGCGGGACAGACGCGCAGCCCCGCCTGCCCCAGCGCGCGCAGCTCTAACCCCTTGTCCGGCGGGCCGGAAAGCCGCCAGCGGCGATCCCACAGCACATCCGGCGCACAGGTGGTATCGCGGACCGCGCTGTATTCGCGGGTGATGCGGATCTGCCCGTGCGACGGGATCATCAGACAGCCATGCAGGCTGCGCGACGCGCCCGCCAGAACCTGCGCATAATTTTCGGTCAGGGCGCCCAGACGCGGGCGGTATTCAGCCGAGGCCACCCAGCACAGCGCGTGGGCCACAAGCCGCAGCTGCGTCTCGCGCGGGGCGTTCAGCAACGCGCCGCACTGCAATACGACATCACCGCGATCCGTCGCGGCCGCCGCCTGCGCCACGTCGCGGGCCAGTCTTTCAAGGGCTTCGCGGGCCAGTGACAGGCGCATGCAGGTGTCGGCCAGACCGTCCGCCGTGATCCCCAGACCGTCCAGAACCGCCAGCGCCCGGCGCGCCCTGACCCGGTCATAGGCCGGATCCTCGTTCGACGGATCGTCGATCCAGCGCTGCCCGATTCCGGTCAGATAACTGCGCAACACGCCCCGGCGCTGGCCCAGCAGGGGCCGCAGCCAGCGCACCCCGTGCGCATGGTGGTCCCCTGCCATCCCCGACAACCCGTCAACGCCCGACCCGCGCGCCAGCCGCATCACAAAGGTTTCGGCCTGATCATCGGCGGTGTGGCCCAGCGCGACGGCGTCGATCCCGCGCGCGCGCGCCCAATCGGTCATCAGCGCATAGCGCGCCCGGCGGGCCTGATCCTGCAGGTTGCCCTGCCCCTTCCAGTCCGACCATTTCAAGATGTCATGCGGCACACCCAGCCGCGCGCAGGTTCCGGCGACGAAAGCGGCCTCTTGCGCCGCGTCGGGGCGCAGCCCGTGATCGACCGTGACCGCAGCCACTGGCACCCCCGCACCCGCCGCCCAGTCGCGCACCAGATGCAACAGCGCCAGCGAATCACCCCCGCCGGACACCGCCACGCCAAGCCGCGCGGGCGGCATCGGGTCCAGACAGGCCGCAAGGGCCGCGGACAAGGCCGGATTGGCCGGGCTCAATGACACCCGAACGTGTTGCGCGCGGCGGTGGCGTCGAACGTGATCGCCGCATCGGGGAACCGGGTGCCGACCTCGCCCAGCGTCACACAGGCTTCGCGGGTCTGGCCCAGCCCCTGCAGCGCCATACCCAGTCGGTACAGCGCGTCGGGGGCTTTCGGGCCGTTCGGCGCGCCCGAAAAGCTTTCGAGAAAGGCGCGCGCCGCGTCGGCGGTCTGGCCGGTCTGGCTCAGTGCCTCGCCGCGATAGAAATGCGCGTCCCCGCTCAGCGGTCCGCCCGGATAGGTCTGGGTAAAGGCCGCAAACTGCGTTGCAGCCCCTTGAAAGTCACCGGAATCGAGCGCCGCCTTCGCCCGGTCGAAATCCGCCTGCTCGCCCACGGCCAGTTCGGTGCCGCCGGGGGGGGCGGGGGGGGCGGGCTGGGCGATCGGCGTCGCCGGGGCGCTGGCCTGCCCCGCGCCGCCCAGCGTGGTGGTTTCGCCCAGCGTGCCGATATCGCAGGCGGTTTCCAGCTCGCACAGGCGAAATTCCAGATCGCCGATCCGGTTGGTGCCGTCGCTGACCACCTGATTGATCCGGTATTCCAACTCTTCGGTCTTGGCGGTCAGGCGCTGCATTTCCTGCTCGATCGCATCGACCCGTTGCAGGGTCGAGCCGCCGGCCGTGCCGCCCGCGACCCCGCCGGTGGTGGACAATTCGCGCTTCAGGTGCTGCACGTCCACATAAAGCACCGAAAGCTGCTGACGGATGTCGGCCAGCGTTTCGTCGCGCGACTGCGCGGCGGCGGGCAGCCCCCCCGCGCCGAATGCCAAAATCAGTGAAACGAGTAATGCCGAAAGGCGCATCATGTCAGCCGTCCCCTCAGCTTCCCAGACCAGCGGTCACCACCGTCACCGCGCGGCGGTTCTGGGCATAGCACGCCTCTTGCGAGCAAATCTCGATCGGGCGCTCCTTGCCATAGCTCACGGTGCGCACCCGGTTCGGCGACACCCCGCGCGAGACTAGGTATTCTTCGACCGCGCTGGCCCGGCGCCCGCCCAGCGCAAGGTTGTATTCGCGCGTGCCCTGCTCGTCGGCATGGCCCTCGACGATGGCGCTGTAATCGGTGTTCTGGTTCAGCCAGGTCGCCTGCGCACTCAGCGTGGCGATGGCGGCGTCCGACAGCGTGTGCTGATCGACGGCGAACCAGACGCGGTCGCCCACGGTTTGGTTGAAATAGGCCACCGAGGTGGGGTCGCTGGCGCTGCCCGCGTCAAAGCCCGCGGTGCCCGTGCCGGTGCCACCGGCGGTGTTGAACCGGTCAGGGCTGGAACAGGCCGCCAGGCCCAGCATCGCGACGGCCAGAATGGATTTGGAGAAGGTGTTCATGAACATGTCCTTGTTGTCGTTCTTGGCCCGATTGCGGTGATCTTACCATCCGAGCCAGTGTTTGAAAACGCACGGCGTCAGGGCAACAGCGGCGACCAGGCCGGGTCGGACGCACCGCCCTGCACCGGCACCCGGCGCAGATTGCGGCCCGATATATCCACCGAATACAGCGCCGAGGTTCCCCCCGCCCCCGAGGTTTCGCGGCTGAACATGATCACGCGGCCATTGGGGGCCCAGGTAGGCCCCTCGTCAAGGAACGAGGCGGTGAGCAACCGTTCCTCGGACCCGTCCGTGCGCATCACACCAATATGGAACCGGCCCTGATTCTGCTTGGTAAAGGCGATCATGTCGCCGCGCGGCGACCAGACCGGGGTGGAATAGCGCCCCTGTCCGAAGCTGATCCGCTTCGGCTCGCCCCCGGTTGCCGGCATCACATAAAGCTGTGGCGTGCCCGAACGGTCAGAGGTGAAGACGATGCTGCGCCCGTCGGGCGAATAGCTGGGGCCGGTCTCGATCGACGGGGCCGAGGTCAACTGGGTGCGCTGGCCAGTACTCAGATTCAGCGCATAGATATCGGTGTTGCCGCTGCGCGACAGCGAAAACACCACGGTGCGCCCATCGGGGGCAAAGCGCGGCGCGAAGGTCATCGTGCCCGCCTGATCGTCCAGCACCCGACGTGCCACGCTGGCCACATCCATCAGATAGATCCGCGGAAACCCGGATTCGTAGCTGGTATAAAGCACCCGGTCGCCGGTGGGCGAAAACCGCGGCGCCAGCACCAGCGCGCTGCTTTCGGTCAGGTACTTCAGATTGGCGCCGTCGTAATCCATGATGCCCAGCCGCTTGCGCCGATCGTTCTTGGGCCCGCTTTCGGACACATAGACCACGCGACTGTCGAAATAGCCGCCCTCGCCGGTGATCCGGCTATAGACCTGATCGGCCACCTTGTGCGCCACGCGCCGCCAGGCGTCGGTGGTACCGCCGAATTGCAGCCCCTCGCCCAGCGGGGCCTGGGCGTATACGTCGAACAGCCGGAACTTGACGGTCAGCCGCCCGCCCGCGTCCATCCCGACCGATCCGGTAACCAGCGCCTGCGCGTTGATCGCCTTCCAGTCAGCATATTGCACCGGGCTGTCGAAACTGGTGATCCGGGCGATGAACGCCTCTTGCGGGATTTCGCGGAACAGGCCGGTGCCCGCCAGATCGGCGGCAATGACCCGGCTGATGTTGCGCGCATATTCCGCCGCCTGCGGGGTCTCGGCGACGAAATCGGGCACCGCGAACGGCAACGGTTCGATCACGCCCTCGTCGATGACGATCCGAAGCGGGCCATCCTGCGCACAGGCGGGCGCGGCGGCAAGGCCGGTCAGGGCAAGCAGGAGGGTCAGAACTCGATACATCATTTGATCCTCATTTTCTCCGGATTGAATGTCATTTCAATGTCGCGCCACTGGGTATATTTCGCGGCCGGCAATTCAAAACCGCTCGCGCCACAACGAATGATCGCGCGGCGTGCGGATTCGTAGGTCTGTTTCGCCGCCGTCTCGGACCCGCCCGAGAACGAGATCATCCTGATCGTTTCAGTTTTCGGCTTGCCGTCTTCGGCCATCGACACCCCCACCACGACAGATGTTTTCATCGCCTCGCTCGACAGCGACCCCACGTTCCAGCATTTTCCGACCGCAACCCGCAGCGCGTCGGTTTCGCCCTGGGTCAACGGCGGACCCACCGGCGCGGTTCCACTGCCGGTGGTGTTGGTGGCCCCGCTGGTCAGCGCCTCGGCCAGGGCCGCAGCAATCGGATCGGCGGCAGGGCTGGCGGGTGTGGCCGGCGCCGGGGCGGATGTTTGCGCCGGTTGCGCCGACGGTTTCGCCGCCACCGGGGCGGTGGGGGGCGCCGCGCGGTCGGGCCGGGCGCGCGGCCGGATCGAGGCGGTCACAGCCGTGTCGGGCGCATCGCTTTCCTCGGCCTCGGTCACGATTTCGGTCGCGGCCTCTTCGGGGGCGGTCGATTCCTCGACCGGCGGGGCCGTAAGCTCGGCCTGCTGCGCGGGCTTCGTGGCCTTGACCACCGTATCGTCCACCTTGGCATCGGGCGCGGGCGGCGCGGCAGGCAGCGGCGCCACGCGCGGCACGGGACGCGGGCGTGCGTTTTCCGGCAGCAGCGTCGCGCCGTCATCGGCACTGGGCGGCGCGGGCTGAACCGGCGCCTGATCGGCCACCTCGGTCTCGGGCAGCGGCGCCAGCGCGCTGACATCCGGCGCGGCCTCGGGCGCTGGCGGCGCGGGTTCGGACGGGCGAGGCGTTTCGGGCACGGTATCAGGGATGGGCGTCTGCGCCGGGCGCTCGGGGGCGGACGGGGGCACCGGCACCGGCGCGGGGGCCGCCACCTCGGCGCGCGGGGCCGAGGCCGGCGCCGACAGCGCCGCGAATTCCGCGCCGGACACGATCGACACCTGCGCCACCTCGACGGGTTCGGGCCGGGGCCCGGAGAATACTCCGCCCAGCAACACCCACAGGATCAGGAGGCCGTGCCCGATGCCTGAGATATAGAGGCCCGTTTTCATGCCAGGCTGCCTTATCCGCCCTGCCCGTCCAGGCTGGGCCCGCCGGTCTCTGTCACCAGTCCGATATTGCGGAACCCGGCCGCGTTCAGCGCCCCCATCACCTGCATCACACGCTCATAGGGGATCGCCCCGTCGGCACGCAGGTAAATCCTGTCGCTCTCGCGCTCCGCCGCGATCGCCCGCAGCTTCGGAATCAACTGATCGGCCGGGGTTTCGGTGGTCTGCAATGTGATCTTGCCATCGGTCGACAGAGTGATGGTCAGCGGCTCTTCGGGCTCGGTCGGCAGTGCCTCGGCGGCGGTTTCCGGCAGTTCGACCGGCACACCCACCGTCAACAAGGGGGCCGCGACCATGAAGATGATCAGCAGCACCAGCATCACGTCGACCATCGGCGTGACGTTGATCTCCGACATCGCCGCCGACCGGCCGCGCGACCGACGCCGCCGGTTGCCGCCCTTGCGCTGAATGACCCCCGCCCCCATCGCTCAGGCGTCCAACTGGCGCGACAGGATGGTGGAAAACTCGTCGGCAAAGGCTTCGTACCCGCCGATGATCCGGTCACTGTCCGCCGACAGCTTGTTGTAGAACACCACCGCCGGAATCGCCGCCAGCAGACCCAGCGCCGTGGCCAGCAGCGCCTCGGAAATGCCGGGCGCCACGACGGCCAGATTGGTGTTTTGCTGAATCGCGATTTCCTCGAACGCATTCATGATGCCCCAGACCGTGCCGAACAGCCCGACGAACGGCGCGGTCGACCCGATCGTGGCCAGAAACGGCAACCCGCCATTCAGCCCTTCGGCCTCTTTCGCGATCGCCACATCCATCGAGCGGTCGATGCGCGGCGCGGCACCGGGGATCAGCCCGCCATCCTGCCGGTGGCTGCGGCGCCATTCCATCATGCCGGCCGCAAAGATCCGCTGCGATGCGCCCTCGGGCTCGGGGCCGATCTTGTCGAACAGCTCGTCCAGCGGCTCGCCCGACCAGAACGCCTGATCGAATTCATCGGACTGGCCGCGCGCCTTGCGAAAGGTGATGAGTTTCTGGATGATGATCGCCCAGCTCCAGAAAGAAGCGGCGATCAGAAGGATCATGACGATCTTGACGGCGAAAGTGGCGCGCGCAAAAAGGGCAAGCATGGAGAAGTCGATCTCCTGCGCCATTGCAAGGGTTTGGGGTTCCATCTGCCTGCTCGTTGTTGGGCCGTGTTTATCCGGCTCTGATTAGCCGCGACCTTACAATGTTTTAAGGGGAATTGCCAACACAACCGTGTCATCGCGGCTTTGTGCCTAAGGCTTGATCAGCAATCGGCGAATATCTGCCGGAAGCCGCACCGGCGCGCCGCTTGCGGACAGTGCAACCAGCGTCACACGGGCGGTAAACAGCACCTCTTCGCCGCGTAAAACCCGCTGCATCAGCACCATCCGGGCCCCGCCCATCGCCTCAAGGTCGGTCTCGACCTCCAGCAGATCGTCGAACCGCGCCGGGCGCAGATAATCGGCCTCGACCCGGCGGACGGCAAAGACGATCCCGCGCTCGGCCCGCAGCGCCCCCTGATCGATCCCCAGCCCGCGCACCCATTCGCTGCGCCCGCGCTCGATAAACTTCAGATAATTGGCGTAATAAACGATCCCGGCCAGATCGGTGTCTTCGTAATAGACGCGCAGCGCGAACCGGTGGCTCATTCCATCACCCCTACTCGCGCGGCCAGCCGCAGCGCGTGGCTGGCATCCGCCGCCGCCACCGGCATCACCGGATCATACGCCGCCCGGATCACGGCGGCGATATCGGGGCGCAGAACGGTCAGCCCCTCGGGCGTGTGCGCCAGCGGGCTGCGCGCGGCAAAGGCCGTGTCGGACCACAGCACAATGATCTGCACCATCTGTCCCAGCGCCAGCGTCTCGGCTGGCAGATCGGACAGGGCCGCATCCATGCGGATGAACACGAACGCCGCCTGAATCGCCCCCGAATCGTCGAATCGAAACAGCCGGTACTGATTGGCCCCGCCCGCCTGCAGCCGCGCCACCAGCGGCCCCAGCTCGGGTATCAGCCGGTCCAGATTGGGGGTCTGCAGCAACTCGTCCCAGTCGCGCAAAAAGAACACCATCAGATTGGCGCCCAGCTCGGGGTCGGTCTCGGCCATCTTGTGACCGGCCAGCGTGACCACCGCCTCGCAGGCGCCCTTGATCACGGCCAGCGTCTCCTCCGTCACGCCGAACACAACCGGCGCGATCGGCCGGCCCCAGCGGGCGAACAGATAGGCCCCGTCACCGCGCGTGAACAGCGCCTGAACCTCGTCCGCGGTCATGTCCCATCCCTTCTTCTTGGTCCAAATACTCCCGCCGGAGGCATAGAATCCCGGGCGCGCGCCCTCAACCCTCGAAAAGGTCGCTTTGTCCCGGTGCTTTCGGCGCGGGCAGGCCAAGATGCGCCCAGGCCTTCGCCGCCAGCACCCGGCCGCGCGGGGTGCGCTGGATCAGCCCCTGCTGCAGCAGATAGGGCTCGATCACATCCTCCAGCGCATCGCGGCTTTCCGACAGCGCGGCACACAGCGTTTCCACCCCTACCGGGCCACCGGCGTAATTCTCGGCGATCAGGCTCAGATAGCGCCGGTCGGCCCCGTCCAGCCCCAGATGATCCACCCCCAGCCGGGTCAGCGCATTGTCGGCAATCGCTTCAGTGATCCGGCCGTCGCCCTCGACCACCGCGAAATCCAGCACCCGGCGCAGCAGCCGCCCCGCGATGCGCGGCGTACCGCGGGCGCGTCTGGCAATCTCGCGCGCGCCGCCGGAATCGGCGGGCACCCCCAACATGCGCGCCCCGCGGGTGACGATCTCGTGCAACTCCTCGACCGTATAGAACTGCAGCCGCGTCGGAATGCCGAACCGGTCGCGCAGTGGCGTGGTCAGCAGACCCAGCCGCGTGGTGGCGCCGACCAGGGTGAACGGCTGCAGCTCGATCCGCACGGTGCGCGCGGCGGGGCCTTCACCGATCACCAGATCCAGTTCGTAATCCTCCAGCGCGGGATACAGCACCTCTTCGACAATCGGGCTGAGCCGGTGAATCTCATCGATGAACAGCACATCGCGCGCTTCCAGATTGGTCAGGATCGCCGCCAGATCGCCGGCCTTGGCCAGAACCGGGCCGCTGGTCATGCGGAAATTCACCCCCAGCTCGCGCGCCATGATCTGCGCCAGCGTCGTCTTGCCCAGTCCCGGGGGCCCGTGAAACAGCGCGTGATCCATCGCCTCGCCCCGCATCCTGGCGCTTTCGATAAAGATCTTGAGGTTGGCGCGCGCCTCGGCCTGGCCGATGAATTCGTCCAGTGTCTGCGGCCGCAGCGCGCGGTCGGCATCCTGCGGCTGGGCGTCAGGGCGCAAGGTGGGATCGGGCTGTGCCATTCACCCCCCCGCCTGAAAATTCTTCCCGAAGAATTTTCGTTCGTAAAAATTTTCGTGAAAATTTTTCATCCCCGTCACCCTTTCGGCGCCAGCAGCTTCAGCGCGGCGCGGATCAGTCCGGCCGTATCGGCCTGCGGGTCGGCGCCCGCGGCCTCGGCCACGGCGCGGGCGGCCTCCGACGGGGCGTAGCCCAGATTCCCCAGCGCCGACAAGGCCTCGGCCTGGGCCGATGCGGCGGGCGCCGATTGCGGTGCGAACACTGGTGCGGCGGCGGCCTCGTCAATCACGGCCATATCGGCGCTGGCGGGCACCGCCCCCATCGCCGCCGTCAGCCCGGCGCCCATCGCCATCACCGTGGGCGCCTTGTCCTTCAGCTCCATCGCGACGCGCTGCGCGATCTTGGGGCCGATGCCGGGGGCGGATTTCAGCGCGGCCCAGTCACCCAGCGCAATCGCCCGGCCGACGCCATCGGGGCCAAGCGCGCCCAGAATCGCCATCGCCGCTTTCGCACCGACGCCCTGGACACTCATCAACAGACGGTGCCATTCCTTTTCAGCCAAGGTCGGAAACCCGAAAAGCTGCAACAGATCCTCGCGCACCAAAAGCTCGGTAAACAGCGCCACAGCCTCGCCCACGCCCGGCAGCCCGGCCATGGTCCGGTCCGACACATGCACCACATACCCCACGCCGCGCACGTCGATCAGCACATGATCCGCGCCGCGATACTCCAGCCGTCCCGAAATTTTGCCGATCATGACGCCCGCCTGACCGCCGCCGCCAGCCGCCCGGCGCTTTGCGCGTGATGGGCATGACACAGCGCAATGGCCAGCGCATCCGCCGCATCCGGCCCGGCGATCTGCACCCCCGGCAGTTGCAGCCGCACCATATGATCGATCTGGCGCTTGTCGGCATGGCCTACGCCAACCACGGCCTTCTTGACCGCGTTGGGGGCGTATTCGCCCACCGTCAGCCCCGCCTGCGCCGGCACCAAAAGCGCGATCGCCCGCGCCTGGCCCAGCTTCAGCGTGGCCACACCATCCTTGTTGACGAAGGTCTGCTCGACTGCGGCCATGTCCGGTGCGAAGCGCGCGACCACCTCGGTCAGTTGCGTATGCAGCGACAGCAGCCGCTGCGCCAGATCGCCCGTCGCCGTGTGGCAAATGCCGTTGGCCACATGGGAAATGCGCGATCCGGTCGCCTCGATCACACCCCAGCCCATGTTGCGAAGCCCAGGGTCCACCCCCAAAACACGCATGCTCGCCCCGTTTCTTGTGTCATTGGGGACGAAGTAGCACGAAAAGCGAACATCGGCCAGAACGAATGCAGACCCGACGCCGCCCCCGCCCGGCGCGCGCAGTGGGAAAATCTGCGGAAACAAGCGGGCAGCGCCCCATACACGGCAAGAACGACGCGGGTTTTTACATTTTGTAACAGACTGTTGACAAATCACCCGACATGCAGCGGACGCATGCGAGCCATGCAAAAGTCGCGGCTTGTCCTTGGGTCATCAGGGCCTTAGATGCCCGAGTGGGAATAGTTTTCACTTTGCCCTTATTTTAATCAAACGAGACGAGTCCAATGGCTGCGAATGACACCACACGCCCCCTCGCCGGTGGCCGCCATGCTGCAGGCCCCCTGAACCGCATCTTCGTCGGGATCATCAGTTGGAACAACGCGCGCATTACCCGCAACGCGCTGGAAAAGCTGTCCGACCATGAACTGGACGATATCGGCCTGACCCGCGGCGATATCGACAGAATTGCCTGACCCCGACCGGCCCCGCAGACAAGTAAAACCCCGCCCGGCAGATGCCAGGGCGGGGTTTTACTTGCGCATCTGCCCCGGCACCCGCAGGCCGCCTTCAGCAGATATTCGTCTTACACAGGTTTTCTCAGCAACTCGCCCAGAACGTCCGCAAGCCACACAGTGACCTGATCGGGCTGCATCACATAGGCGCCGATCATTTCGACCCGCGTCCCGTCCTGCAGCCGTGCAATCCGGTCGCGGTAATCGCCTTCACCGATCTGCATCAGCAACACCGCTTTCAACAGCAGACCTGACACCAGCAGCAATACCAGCGGGCGCATAAGGCTCACCCGCTGGGGCTTGCCCCGGTAAAACGACCGGCCAAGCGTTCCGCTCGCCTCGAACCCACCGCCGCGACGGTGAATGCGCTCAATCCGGCGCAGGCGTCCTTGAAATTCCTGATAGCCCGGGTCGGTCATACCAATAACTCCTACCGGCCCCCACAAAGGCGAATATGCGGTAGAAACAAGGCAAAATTAGGGCGATCATATCAGGTTTTGCGAAGACAAAGCGTGGTCCAGTCGCCGATTTCTTCGCGGTTGTGAACGATAAAGCCGTTTTTGCCATAGGCGGCCGCGACCTCATCGGCCTGCGGGTTCAGGATACCCGACAGAACCGCATAGCCGCCGGGCGCCACGTTGCGCCCCATATCGGGGGCCAGCGCCACCAGCGGACCCTTGAGGATATTGGCGAAGACCAGATCGAACGGTGCCGCCGCGATCAGATCGGGATGGTCGAAACCCGCCGCCTCGACGCAGCGCACGCGGCCGGTCAGCCCGTTGCAGGCCACATTCGCCGCGGCCACGTCGACCGCGACCTGATCGATGTCGCTGGCCAGCACCGGTTCGGGCCAGATTTTCGCCGCCGCCATCGCCAGCACGGCGGTGCCGCAGCCAATGTCGGCCACGTTGCGGCCGGTGAACCCAGCAGCCGCCAGCCGGTCCAGCGCCCGCAGACAGCCCAGCGTGGTGCCGTGATGCCCGGTGCCGAAAGCCATCGCCGCCTCGATCAGCAGGGCCACGGCATCCGCCGGCACCTTGTCGGCGTCATGGCTGCCATAGACGAAAAAGCGCCCGGCCTCGACCGGGGCCAGTTCGCGCCGGACCTTGGCGACCCAATCGACCTCGGGCAGTTCCGAAATGGTGAAATCGCGGGCCCCGTGCATCGCCGCCAACAGCGCCAGCCCCGCGGCATCGGGGGTTTCGGTAAAATAGCCGCCCACTTCCCACAGGCCCGAGTCATCCTCGATCTCGAACACGCCGACGCCCGAGGGCTCGGGCGTCAGACGTTCAAGCGCTTCGCCCAGCGCTTCGGCTGCGGCTTTTCCGGCAAGGGTGGTCAGGGCGGTGAATGTGGGCATCTGGGGCGGCTCCGGCTGCGATATCTGCCCCTGCGCCTAGGCGTCCGTGCGGCAATGGTCAAGCGCGTCGATGGTCTGTCGCACCAGGGCATCGACCGGCTGGGCCGCATCCAGGCGGATGACGGGGCAGGTCAGCTCCTCCAGCCACAGATCATGAAGCCGCTGGCTGCGCCCGGTGAAATGCGGATCGTCATAGCGCATCGCCCAGTCCAGAAAACTGCGGAACGCCGTCGCCCGTGTGCCGCCCGGCCCGATCGCGGCACCGTAACGCTGCCGTTCACGCGCGCGCAGCCGGGCCAGCCGGATCCCGGACGGAAGCGTCAGAAACACCACATGGGTCAGCCGCGGGATCGCCGGATCGCCCCAACCGGCGAACGAACCCGACAGCACCCAATCGGTACGCGGCAGAAACAACTCTTCCATCATCATCAGCCGCTCGGCCACCGGGCGCTTTTCCCGGAACGGCGGATCAGTCGGTCGCCAATAGAAATCGTCGGTGTCAAACGCCTGACTGGCCAGAACCGAGGCCAGCGCACGCGCAAGTGTAGAGGTGCCGGAACCGCTGGCACCCAAAACGTGGATGCGCAGCCCCTGCCCCATCTACACCCCCGTTCCGATCGGGCAGGTCACGCCGGTGCCGCCCAGCCCGCAATAGCCGCCGGGGTTCTTGGCCAGATACTGCTGGTGCTCGGCCTCGGCGTAATAAAAATCCGCCGCCGGGGCGATCTCGGTGGTGATGGGGCCCAGCCCGGCACTGTCCAGCCGCTGCTGAAACACCTGCCGACTGTCCTGTGCGGCCTGCGCCTGCGCGGCGTCGAAGGTGAAGATGGCGGACCGGTATTGCGTGCCCATGTCGTTGCCCTGCCGCATCCCCTGGGTCGGGTCGTGCCCTTCCCAGAAGACGCGCAGCAGGCCGGTATAGCCGATCACCGCCGGGTCATAGATCACGCGCACGACCTCGGTATGACCGGTGCGGCCGGTGCAGGTTTCCGCATAGGTGGGGTTGGGGGTATAGCCCCCGGCGTAGCCGACCATAGTCAGCCACACGCCATCCAACTGCCAGAACAACCGCTCGACACCCCAGAAACAGCCCATGCCGAAAATCGCCTGTTCCATGCCCTGCGGCACCGGCGCCTTCAGCGGGCGGGCACTGAGGAAATGGGTTTCGGCGGTTGCGATCGGATCGGGCCGACCCGGCAAGGCCGCAGCCGAGGGCACCATTTCAGCCTTTTTGCGCACGAATCCGAACATTTGCTCCTCCGTTTCGCGAATCCTTAACAAATATATGCTGCCTGTGCAGAAAATCTACTCTGCCGGGGCCGGAACAAAGCGCGCGAAGATCGTCTCGTTGCCCGGTTCGGGGTGGCGCGGGATCATCAGCGCCAGCATCAGCGACAGCGCCGCCATCCCCGCCGCCAGCCCGAACACCGCACCGGGTGCCGCGATCCACAGATAGCCCAGCCCGGCGGGCAGGAACACCGCCGCAATATGGTTGATGGTAAAGGCCACGGCGGCGGTGGGGGCGATGTCGCCCGGATCGGCGATTTTCTGGAAATAGGTCTTCAGCGCGAAGGCCAGCGCGAAAAACAGATGGTCGATCACATAAAGCGTGGCGGCCAGCACCACGCCCCAGCCGAAATAATAGATCCCGCCATAGGCCAGGAACACCGCGATCAGCCCGATATATTCGAAGGCCAGCGCGCGGCGTTCGCCCCATTTCGCCACCGCGCGGCCCATCAGCGGCGCGAAGATCATGTTGGCCACGAAGTTGATCAGGAACAGCGCTGTGATCTCATCCACCTCGAACCCGAACCGCTCGACCATCATGAAGGCCGCGAACACCACAAAGATCTGGCGCCGCGCGCCGGCCATGAATTGCAGCGCGTAATACAGCCAGTAGCGGCGGCGCAGGATGAATTTCTTGACCTGCGGATGGGGGGATTCGAATTGCGGATAGGCCAGCAGGCAGAACACCGCCACCGCCACGGTAAAGCCGCCCGACACCAGATAGACGAAGTTATAGGACAGATCGAACGCCTTCCAGCCCACAACCAGCAGCCCGTAAGCCACCAGCGACGCCCCCGATCCCACCGCGACCAGCCAGCCCAGCACCTGCGGCGCCCGCGCGCGTTCGATCCACTGCAATTGCAGCGACTGGTTGACGGTCTCGTAATAATGAAACCCGATCGAGCTGAGCATGGTCACGGTCAGCAGCCCGGCGAAAGACGGAAACCACGCCGTCACCGCCGTGGCCGCCCCCAGCATCAGCAGCGCCACCAGCCCCAGCACCTGCTCGCGGATGAACATGATCAGCGCGATGACACCCACGGCCAGAAAGCCGGGAATTTCGCGTACCGAGTGCAGCCAGCCGATTTCGACCCCGGTGAAACCCGCGACCTCGATCACGAAATTGTTCAGCAGCGCCGACCAGGTGGCAAAGGCCACCGGCATCGCCATCGCCGTCAGCACAAGCAGAACCACCGGCCGCCGCCAGCGGGGCAGGGTCTGGGCATCTGCAAGGGAAATCGGACGCGACATAGGTCTGCGATAATCCGATCCGCAAGGCTTGGCGAGGGCAAAAGCGCGGGCGGCCCTGATCTGGATCAAGGAAATTTCACCCCGCCTGCGGCAGATATATTCGAATTTGAACATACCTGGGTAAGGCATGATGGATATCCTGAATCTGGTGGAATGGGTCGGCGAGGCCCGCACCGCCGCCCTTTTCGGCCTGATCACTGGCATCGTCTTTGGCGTGGCGGCGCAGCGATCCTCGTTCTGCCTGCGCGCTGCGACGGTGGAATTCGCCCGTGGCCGGCTGGGGCCGCGCATGTCGGTGTGGCTGCTGACCTTTTCCACCGCCGTGGTCTGGGTGCAGGGGGCGCAGATGCTGGGGCTGATGCGGGCCGAAGACGCGCGGATGATGGCGGTGACCGGGTCATGGTCGGGTGCGGTGATCGGCGGGCTGATCTTCGGCGTGGGCATGGTTCTGGCGCGCGGCTGTTCGGGGCGGCTTTTGGTGCTGGCGGCCACGGGCAACCTGCGCGCGGTCGTGTCGGGGCTGATCTTTGCGGTGGTGGCGCAGATGAGCCTGCATGGCTGGATGTCGCCCCTGCGCAACTGGCTGGCGGGGCTTTGGGTCACGCCGGGCGGGCGCAACGTCAACCTGCTGGAAGCCAGCAGGCTGCCCGACGGCAGCGGGCTGGTGCTGGGTTTGGTGCTGGCGCTGATGGCCTTGTGGTTTTCGCACCGCAATAAGATCGGCGTGCGCACCCTGGTCTTCGCCTCGGGCGTGGGTTTTGCCGTCGCGGTCGGCTGGGTGCTGACCTTCGGGCTGGCGCAGGTCAGCTTTGATCCGGTGCAGATCGAAAGCGCCACCTTCACCGGCCCCTCGGCCAATACGCTGATGTTCTTTCTGGTCAGCAACCCGGTGCTGGAATTCGACATCGGCCTGGTGCCCGGCGTGTTCATCGGCGCCTTCCTGGCCTCTGCCCTGGCGGGCGAGCTGAGGTTTCAGGGCTTTCAGGATGCCGACAACATGAAGCGCGCGATGCTGGGGGCGGCGTTCATGGGGTTCGGCGGGATGCTGGCGGGCGGCTGTGCGATCGGCGCGGGCGTCACGGGCGGGTCGATCTTCGCGGGCACCGCGTGGCTGGCGCTGTTTTGCATGTGGGTCGGCGCGGTCCTTACCGATTTCGTGGTCGATCAGCCCGGCCTGCGCGCGGCGGCCTGACCCCGCTGACGAAACCGTGATCCGAACTGCGGGATTATGCGCGCCGGTTTTGCGTCATTCAGGACAGGTGTTGCCGCAACGGCGCGCCCGAACCGACCCAACAATTCGGAGCCTGATCATGAAACCCACCCTTCTGGCGCTTGCCGCCGCCCTGTCGCTGTCGGCCACCGCCGCCCTGTCGGCCACCGCGATCCAGACCGGCGAAAGCGCCGCCGGCCCCGTCCTGACCGATGGCAACGGCATGACGCTGTACACCTTCGACAAGGACACCCCCGCCGTGTCGAACTGCTATGATGACTGCGCCGCCCTGTGGCCCCCGCTGGAAGCCGGCGCCAAGGCCCGCCCGCAGGGCGAATTCGGCATCGTCCTGCGCAGCGACGGCGCGCGGCAATGGGCCTTCAAGGGCCAGCCGCTGTATCTGTGGGTCAAGGACGGCGCGCCGGGCGACATCACCGGCGACGGCGTCAAGGGTGTGTGGCACCTGGCCAAGCCCTGAGCCCGCCATGCCCCTTCTGGACGAGATCGAGGCCAATATCCCCGCCCTGCGCCGCTATGCGCGCGGGCTGACCGGCGACCGGGACACGGCCGACGATCTGGTCCAGGACTGTCTGGAACGGGCCGTCGCCAAGCGCCATCTGTGGCGCCGCGACGGGCCGGTCCGAGCCTGGCTGTTCCGCATCCTGCTGAACCGCCACCGCGACACGCTGCGCCGCCGCCCCCGTCAACTGGTGGCGGTGGCGGATCTGGCCACCGAACCCGCCCGCCCCGGCGGGCAGGAGGCCCACATGGCCCTGAGCGAGGTGCAGACCGCCATCGCCACCCTGCCCGTCGACCAGCGCGAAGCCCTGTTGCTGGTGGCGCTGGAGGGCATGAGTTTCGACGAGGCCGCCAGGACCCTTGGCATTCCCACCGGCACGCTGATGTCGCGGCTGGGCCGGGCCCGTGAAAAACTGCGCGTCATGACTGGGCGCGAGCGCCCCGCGCGACCGACACCCGAAAGGCGAAATCCATGACCCCGATCCCCGAAGAGCAGCTGCTGGCCTATTTCGAAGGCGCCCTGCCGCCCGACGCGGCGCGGGCGCTGGCCGCCCGGCTGCCCGGCGATCCCGAGGCGCAGGCGCTGTTGAAAACATGGGCACGTCAGAACGCCGTTCTCGGTGCGCTTTACGCCCCGGTGGCCGACGAACCCGTGCCCGACCGCCTGCTGGCCGTTACCCGGTCGCGGCCCACACGGACCGGGGGCGCGCCGCCGCTGTTGCGCATCGCCGCGATGCTGGCTTTGCTGGCGGTGGGCGGTGCGGGTGGTTGGCTGGCCGCCGATCTGCGCCCCGCCGCGCCGCGCGCACTGGCCGATGCCGCCATCGCCGCGCATGAAACCTATGTGGTCGAGGTCGCCCACCCGATCGAGGTCGGCGCCGATCAGGCCACGCATCTGACCGGCTGGGTGTCCAAGCGTCTGGGCCACAGCATCGCGCCGCCCGATTTCGCGGCCCTTGGCTTTCGCCTGATGGGCGGGCGGGTGCTGCCCGGCGATACCGGCGCGGCGGCGCTGTTCATGTATGAGGATGACCAGGGCCGCCGGGTCACGCTGTATGTCGCGCCCGAAACCGGCGGCGCGCAAACCGCATTTCAGTTCGCCGACCAGGGCGGGGTGCAAAGCTTCTACTGGATGGACGGGGCGCTGAACTATGCCGTTGTCGGCGACATCCCGCGCGACGCGCTGCGCCGGATCGCGCTGGCCGCCTATGATCAGTTGATCTGAGCCCTAATAGAAACTCTGCGGATCGATATCGATCTGCAACCGGACATTCGCGGGCAGCTTGACCTGCGCCGCCCAGGCCCGCAGCGCCGCCTGCAACGGCGCGCCCTTGTCGGCCTTGATCAGCAGGCGCACCCGATGACGCCCCCTGATCCGGGCGATCGGCGCCGGGGCCGGGCCGAACAGCTGCGCCCCGATCCGGCGCAGGGGCGCATCCATCCGCGCCAGCGCGCCGCCCAGATCGAACACCTGCTGCGCGTCCGGCCCGCTTAGAATGATTCCCGCCATCCGGCCATAAGGCGGCACGCCGGCGGCGCGTCTCTCGTCCGCTTCGGCGCGCCAGAAGCCTTCCTCGTCGCCGCTCAGGATCGCGCGGATCACCGGGTGCTCGGGCTGAAAACTCTGCAGCAGGGCGACGCCCGGCCGCTCCGCCCGCCCCGCGCGCCCGGCCACCTGCCGCATCAGCTGAAACGTGCGCTCGGCCGCGCGCAGATCGGACCCCTGCAACCCCAGGTCCGCGTCGATCACACCAACCAGCGTCAGCAACGGAAAGTTATGCCCCTTGGCCACCAGTTGGGTACCGATGATGATATCCGCCGCCCCCGCCGCGATTGCCTCGATCTGCTCCTTCAGCGCGCGGGCCGAGGCATACAGATCGGACGACAGCACCGCCACGCGGGCCTGCGGAAACAGCGCCGCTACCTCTTCGGCCAGCCGCTCGACCCCCGGCCCGACGGGCGCCAGCCGGTCCTCGGCCCCGCAGGACGGGCAGGTCTGCGGGATCGGTTTGGTTTCGCCGCATTGATGGCAGACCAGCCGCTTTTGAAACCGGTGCTCGACCATCCGCGCGTCGCAATGATCACAGCCGATCTGATGGCCGCAGGCCCGGCAGATCGTCACCGGGGCATAGCCGCGCCGGTTGATGAACAAAAGCGCCTGCTCGCCCGCCGCCAACCGGGCCTGCACCGCGCGCGCCATGGCGGGGGACACCCACCGATCCCCCGGCAGATCCTCTTCGCGCATGTCGATCGCGCGCATTTCCGGCAGTTCGGCCGCGCCGAACCGGGCGGCCAGATCCAGCCGCCGGTATTTGCCCGCCTCGGCATTGGCCCAGCTTTCAAGCGATGGCGTGGCCGAGGCCAGCACCACCTGCGCCGAACACAGCGACGCGCGCAGCACCGCCATGTCGCGGGCGTTATACAACACGCCCTCCTCCTGTTTATAGGAAGTATCATGTTCCTCATCGACCACGATCAGCCCCAGATCGCGATAGGGCAGAAACAGCGCCGACCGTGCCCCCACGACCAGTTGCGCCCCGCCCTGCCCGGCCATCTTCCAGCAGCGCCGCCGCTCGGTCATCGTCACGCCGGAATGCCACTCGGCGGGTTTGGCGCCGAACCGCGCCTCGACCCGGGTCAGAAACCCGGCGGTCAGCGCAATCTCGGGCAGCAGCACCAACGCCTGCCGCCCCTGCGCCAGACATTCGGCCACCGCTTCCAGATAGACCTCGGTCTTGCCCGATCCGGTGACGCCTTTCAGCAGCGTGGTGCCATACGCGCCCGACGCCACCGCGCCACGCAGCACCTGTGCCGCCGCCGCCTGATCGCCGGTCAGCACATGCCCTGGCAAGGCGGGGTCGAGGCGCGGATAGGGCATATCGCGCGGCGCGTCCTCTTCGATCACCACACCCTGCTTGACCAACCCCTTGACCACGGAATGCGACACGCCCGCCGTTTCGGCCAACTCGCCCAGGGTAAAGGCCAGCCCGCCATAGGCGCCCAACGCCGCCAGAACCCGGCGCCGCGCGTCGGTTTCGCGGTCCGGGCTGCCCTGGCCCAGCCGGTACACCTTGCGCATCGCCGCGGCCCCGCCCAGCCCCGGCGCACGGGTGGCCAGCCGCAGCATGGCCGGCATCGGGGTCAGGGTATAATCGGCGGCGCGGGTCAGAAAGGCGCGCATGTCGGCGCGCATCGGTGCGGCATCCAGCACCCGGATCACCGCGCGCACCTTGGCCAGATCATAGCCGCCTTCGCCCGGTCCCCAGACCACGCCCAGCACCTTGCGCGGGCCCAGCGGCACCTCGACGAAAGCGCCGGTATGGCAGCCGCCTTCGGGCGCGCGGTAATCCAGCGCGCGGTCCAGCGGCTGCGCGGTCAGCACCGCCACCAGCGCGCCTTCGTCAAAGAACTGATCCGTCATACGCCCCGCCGCCATTCAATGGGTTTCAGCCTGCCCGCCCATCCTGTATCAGAGGCGCAAATCAGGGCACAAACCCGCAGGAGGAACCCCATGAAATTCTTTGTCGATACCGCCGATGTAGATGCAATCGCCGAACTTAACGAGCTGGGCATGGTCGATGGCGTGACCACCAACCCCTCGATCATCCTGAAATCCGGCCGTGACATCCTGGAGGTCACCAAGGAAATCTGCGATCTGGTCGACGGCCCGGTTTCGGCCGAGGTGGTCGCCACCGGCGCCGACGACATGATCGCCGAGGGCCGCAAGCTGGCCCAGATCGCCGAAAACATCTGCATCAAGGTGCCGCTCACCTGGGACGGGCTGAAGGCCTGCAAGGTGCTGTCGGACGAGGGCAACAAGCTGAACGTGACGCTGTGTTTCTCGGCCAACCAGGCGCTGCTGGCGGCCAAGGCGGGCGCGACGTTCATTTCGCCGTTTATCGGGCGTCTGGATGACATCAACCTCGATGGAATGGATCTGATCGCCGACATTCGCACGATCTATGACAATTACGATTTTCAGACCCAGATTTTGGCCGCCTCGATCCGCACGGTCAACCACATGAAGGACGCAGCCCTGATCGGCGCCGATGTGGCCACCGCGCCGCCCGCCGTGATCAAGGCCATGGCCAATCACGTGCTGACCGACAAGGGGCTGGAGACGTTCCTGAAGGATTGGGCAAAAACGGGGCAGAAAATCCTCTGACTTTCGTGTAAGGTCGGCGAAAAAGACGACATGAGGCAGATATGAGCGGCACAGCCCTGACCGAAAGCGACCTGCGTGACAAGATCATCGCGGATCCCGATGTGATCCTCGACGACCGCGATCTGATGCGCGCGCTGGTGGCGGCCAACGAAAAGGGGCTGGGCAGCAATATCATCGACCTGCGCGGCATCGCGATGGAACGTCTTGAGGCGCGGCTGGAACGGCTGGAAGATACCCACCGTTCCGTCATCGCCGCCGCCTATGACAACCTCGCGGGCACCAATCGGGTGCATCGCGCGATTCTGAAACTGCTCGACCCGACCGAGTTCGAGGGGTTCCTGCGCGTCCTGGGTGATGAGGTCGCCGATATCCTGCGCATCGATTGCATCCGGCTGGTGCTGGAAACGGCCCAAAGCGACAGCGACCCGGCGGTGAAACGGCTGGGCGACGTCCTGTGCGTGGCCGAGCCGGGCTATATCGACCGCTATCTGACCATGGGACGCGACACCAGCGCGCGGACCGTGACCCTGCGCCAGATGCAGCCGCAGGATGAACGCATCTATGGCGAGGCCGCGGGCTGGGTCCATTCCGAGGCGCTGCTGAAACTCAATTTCGGCGAAGGGCGGTTGCCCGGCCTGCTGGCGATGGGCGCCGAGGATCCGCATCAGTTCTCGCCCAGTCAGGGCACCGACCTGCTTGCCTTCTTCGCCGGGGTGTTCGAACGGGCAATGCGCCGCTGGCTGTCGTGATCTGCGCGCTCTCGCCCGCCGCAGCCGATGCGCTGGACCGCTGGCTGGAGCATGAAAAGGCGCTGAACGGCGCCGCTGCCAACACACTGAAGGCCTACCGCACCGACGTGATGGGCTTTCTGTCTTTTCTGAGCCTTCATTTCGGCGAGGCCCAGGGCCTGGCGCCGCTGGCCGGTGTCGGCATCCGCGACATGCGCGCCTGGATGGCGCATGAGCGCGGGCGCGGGGTTGCGGCGCGGTCGCTGGCGCGGGCGCTGTCGGCGGTCAAAAGCTTTTATCGCTGGCTGGCCGAACGGCAGGGTTTCGACCCCACCGCCGTTCTGTCGACCCGCGCGCCGAAGTTTCAGAAGAAACTGCCGCGTCCACTGGCCGAAGATGCCGCGCGCGCGATGATCGACACGGTCGAGCTGCAATCGCTCAAGGGCTGGGTCGGGGCGCGGGACGTGGCGGTGCTGACCCTGCTTTACGGCTGCGGCCTGCGGATATCAGAGGCGCTGGGGCTGACGGGCCGCGACGCGCCGCTGCCGCAGGTCCTGCGGATCCGGGGCAAGGGCGGCAAGGAGCGGCTGGTGCCGGTGCTGCCGGTCGCGCGCGATGCGGTCGAGGACTATCGCGCGCTGTGCCCGCATGATCTGACGCCAGACGCACCGTTGTTTCGCGGCGCCCGCGGCGGCGCGCTGAACCCGCGGCTGATTTCGGGCGCGATGGCGTCGGCGCGGATGCAGCTTGGCCTGCCCGCGACCGCCACGCCGCACGCGATGCGCCACAGCTTTGCCACCCACCTGCTAAGCGCGGGCGGCGATCTGCGCGCGATCCAGGAACTTCTGGGCCACAGTTCGCTGTCGACGACGCAGACCTATACCGCCGTCGATACCGCGCATCTGATGGAAGCCTATGAAAAGGCGCATCCCAAAACATAGCGGATTTGCGACGGATCAAGGCGGATCGCCCGCCGTTGCCCCAAGACTTTCCCGGCAGAAGCTAAGCGCGGGGAAGGCCATGCCGATTTCACGACGTGCACTGATCGGTGGGGGTGTGGTGCTGGCGGCAGGCGGGATCGCCTGGCGGGACTGGCGCCGGGGCCTGCACATCTATCACGCCACCGTCGCGCATCAGCGCGCGCGCCTGCCCGCCCCTGCCGGGCCGCACGACCTGATCCGCTATGCCACGCTGGCCGCCAGCGGTCACAACGCCCAGCCCTGGCGCTTTTCCGTCAACGGGGGGGATGGCTTAGATATCCGCCCTGATTTCTCGCGCCGCACAAGCGTGGTGGACCCTGATGACCACCACCTGTACGCCAGCCTTGGCTGCGCCGTGGAAAACCTCAGCCTCGCCGCGATGGCCTGCGGGAAATCCGGCGCGCATATCTTTGAAACCGTTGCGGACGGGGGATATATCAAGGTCAGCCTGCAAAAGGATGCCGCGCGCGCCGGTGCGCTGTTCGACGCGATCCCGCATCGCCAAAGCACCCGTACCGATTTCGATGGCGCGCCGATTGAGCCCGTGCTTGTGGACCGGATGAAAGCAGCGGCCGCGCATCATGGGGTCGAAGCGATCTATCTGTCAGAGCAGGCCGCAAAGGACGACCTGCTGGCGCTGATCGTTGCCGGAAACACCACCCAGATGACCGATCCTGCCTTCATGCGCGAGCTTCGCACCTGGATCCGGTTCAGCCCCCGCAATGCGGTGCAGCGCGGCGACGGCCTGTTCGCACGCTCCACCGGCAGCCCGGCCATTCCGGAATGGTTCGGCACGATGATTTTCGATCTGGCGGTCAGGGCAAAGAGCGAGAACGCGAAATACGTGCGCCAGATCCGCAGTTCCGCCGGTCTGTTCGTGCTTGTGGCACCCACCGACACCCCCGAAGGCTGGGTGAAGGCGGGGCAGGCCTGTCAGCGCCTGGCGCTTCAGGCCACGGCGGACGGGCTGAAACACGCCTTCCTCAATCAGGCGGTAGAGGTGCCGCAGATGCGGCGCGAATTACAGGGCCTGCTGGGGTTGGGCGACCGGCGCCCCAATCTGGTGATGCGCGTCGGACGCGGGCCCAGGATGCCCGCGTCCTTGCGCCGACCGATCGCGCAGGTGATCGCATAGCGCGGCTTTGTCCGCGCTCCGCCCCCGCCGCTTCAGCCCAGCGCGTCGTTGCAGCGCCCGCAAACGTCCGCATGCTTGTGCGTTCCCACACCCGGCAGGATTTTCCAACAGCGCTGACACTTCTCGCCATCGGCCTTTTCGAACACCACGCCCATGCCCTCGACCTCGGGCATCCGGAAGGCCTCGTTCGGGCTGGGATCGCCGGTCAGAACCACATCCGAGGTGATACAGATATCGGCGAAATCCACCGATTTCAGCGCCTTGAGCACATCCGCATCCGCCACATGCACCACCGGCGCGGCCTCCAGGCTGGCGCCGATCACCTTGTCCCGGCGCTGCACCTCCAGCGCCGCCGTCACCACCCGGCGCGCCTGTCGGATACCGGCCCATTTCGCGGCCAGCGTATCGTCCTGCCAATCGGCGGGCGTGTCGGGAAGATCGATCAGATGGACCGAGCTGTCATCGCCCGGGAAGCGTTCCAGCCAGACCTCTTCCATGGTGAACACCAGCACCGGCGCCAGCCATGTGGTCAGGCGGTGAAACAGGATATCCAGAACGGTCCGCGCTGAACGGCGTTCAAGACTGTCGTCGCCATCGCAATACAGCGCGTCCTTGCGGATGTCGAAATAGAAACTCGACAGCTCGACCGTGGCGAAGTTGAACAGCGCCTGGAACACACCCTGGAAATCATAGGCGGCATAGCCCGCGCGCACGCGCTGATCCAGTTCGGCCAGCCGGTGCAGCACCCAACGCTCCAGTTCCGGCATCTGCGCCGGGTCCACCCGTTCCGCTTCGGAAAAGCCCGCCAGATTGCCCAGCAGGAAGCGCATCGTGTTGCGCAGCCGGCGATAGCTGTCGGCCACGCCTTTCAGGATTTCCGGCCCGATCCGCTGATCGGCGGTATAGTCGGTCTGCGCCACCCAAAGCCGCAGGATATCGGCACCATATTGTTTGACCACTTCCTCCGGCACGATCGTGTTGCCGATGGATTTGGACATCTTGATGCCCTTCTCATCCAGCGTGAACCCGTGGGTCAGCACCCCGCGATACGGCGCGCGGCCCTTGGTGCCGCAGGCCTGAAGCATCGAGGAATGGAACCAGCCGCGATGCTGGTCGGTACCTTCGAGATAGAGATCGGCAATACCGTCTTCCGCGCCGTCGGGCCGGTCGCGCAGCACGAACGCATGGGTCGAGCCGGAGTCGAACCACACATCCAGAATGTCGGTCACCTGCTCATAGTCATCCGGGTTCACCGCATCGCCAAGGAACCGTTCCTTCGCGCCGTCCTTGTACCAGGCATCCGCGCCCTCGGCCTCGAACGCGGCGACGATGCGGGCGTTGACCGCCGGGTCGCGCAGCAGGAAATCGGCATCGGTCGGCAATGCGCCCTTCTTGACAAAACAGGTCAGCGGCACGCCCCAGGCGCGCTGACGCGACAGCACCCAGTCGGGCCGGTTCTCGATCATCGAGTAAAGCCGGTTGCGCCCGGTCTTCGGCGTCCAGGTCACCAACTGGTCGATCGAGGTCAGCGCGCGCTGCCGGATCGTGGTGCCATAGGTATCCTGCCCGTCGTCCACCGGCCGGTCGATGGCGGCGAACCATTGCGGCGTGTTGCGATAGATGACCGGGGCCTTGGAGCGCCAGCTGTGCGGATAGCTGTGCTTGATCTTGCCGCGCGCCAGCAGCCCGCCCACCTCGGCCAGCTTGTCGATCACCGCCTTGTTGGCGTCGCCCTCCTTGCCGTTGGACTTGAGGATGCGCTTGCCGCCGAAGAACGGCAGATCGGCGCGGAAAGAACCATCGTCCATCACGTTATAGGTGATGACCTGCGGCAGCATGCCCAGATCGCGGTAAAGCTCGTATTCCTCCATCCCGTGGCTGGGCGCGCAATGAACGAATCCGGTGCCTTCTTCGTCGGTCACGAAATCCGCGGCGCGGAAATCGCGCGGCTCGTCCCACTCGCCGTTCGAGCCTTCGGCGCCCGCCAGCGGGTGTCCCAGCGACAGGCCCGCCAGTTCCCGTGCCGGCACGTCGCGGACGCGGGTCCACATCTCGTCCGACAGACGCGCGCGGGTAAAGACATCGGCGGCCAGCTTGTCGGCCAGGATGAACCTGTCTCCCGGCTTGGCCCAGCATTCCTCGGGCGTGTCGGTAACCTCGTAAAGCCCGTAGGCATAGTCCGCGCCATAGACGACCGCCTTGTTGGACGGGATCGTCCAGGGCGTGGTGGTCCAGATCACGACGCTGGCGCCCACGAGGTCAGAGGTGTCGGCGACCGTAGCGGTGTTGGACGGGCCAGAGGCCACGCGGAACTTCACCCAAATCGTGAAGCTTTCCTTGTCGTGATATTCGACCTCCGCCTCGGCCAGCGCGGTCTCCTCGATGGGCGACCACATCACCGGCTTTGACCCCTGATACAGCGTCCCGTTCATCAGGAATTTCATGAACTCCTCGGCGATCACCGCCTCGGCGTGGAAATTCATGGTCAGATAGGGATCGGCCCAGTTGCCCGTTACACCCAGACGCTTGAACTCCTCGCGCTGGATATCCACCCAGCCCTCGGCGAACTTCCGGCATTCCTGACGGAAGTCGACCACCGGAACCGCATCCTTGTTGCGGCCCTTCTTGCGGTACTGTTCCTCGATCTTCCATTCGATCGGCAGCCCGTGGCAATCCCAGCCCGGCACATAGCGCACATCGCGACCCATCATCTGCTGGGACCGCACCACCATATCCTTGAGGATCTTGTTCAGCGCGTGGCCGATATGCAGGTGGCCGTTCGCATAGGGCGGGCCGTCATGCAGGATGAATGGCGTGCGGCCCTGCTTTTCGCGCAGGCGGTCGTAAACCCCGATCTCGGCCCAGCGGGCCAGCCATTCCGGCTCGCGCTTGGGCAGGCCCGCGCGCATCGGGAATTCGGTTTCGGGCAGGTTCAGCGTGTCTTTATAGTCAGGCGTGTCGGCACACATCGGTCGTGGTCCTTCAGGGAGTGTTCGAATGCAGGATTGGGGCGGCGCGAGGGCTCAAACGCCTTGTCCCGGCGGCTCATGTATCAGAGCGCCGGGCCGGTAATTCGAATGATGATGGTCAGCCAATGCATCATGGGCAGGCTTATAGGCCGCCCGGGATGGCCCGTAAAGGGAGCGCGCGACCGGATCAGCCGTCGCTGCCGAACAGCCCGGTCAGCGCCCGCTTCACCAGCGCCGTGACCGAAGGGCGCCTTGCCTGCACGAAGGGCAGCGGGCGGCACACCTCGATCGCGGCAACGCCAACGCGGGCGGTCAGCGCGCCGTTCACCACGCCCTCGCCGAACCGGCGCGAGATTTTGGACAGAACCCCACCGCCCGCAACGCTGCCCAGCATGTCGTCGCCCATCGCCACCGCCCCGGTGGCCACCAGATGGGTCATCACCGCCCGCAACAGCCGCCAACTGCCCAGCGTGCCCGCGCGGCCGCCGTAAATCTCGGCGATGCGCCGGATCATCCGTATATTCGCGGTCAGCGCCGCGAACAGATCGGCCAGCGCCAGCGGCACCAGCGCCGTCACCAGCGCCACCTGCCGCGCGGCGGCCTCGACCTCGCGCGTGGCGGCGATGTCCAGCGGCGCCAGCAGCTCGGCCTCGGCCAGGGCCAGCAGCCCGTCAGCATCGAACAGATCGCCCTTGCGCTCGTCCAGCCGCTGACGACCCCAGGCCAGATCGTCACGCCCGTCGTAAAGCGCCTCCAGCCGCGCGGTCACCTTCTGCGCGGCGGCCAGATCCTCGGTTGCGATCGCCGCCAGCGCCGCCTTATGCACCCCGTCCAGACGCTGCAGCCGGGCAAAGCCCGCCAGTTCGCGCAGCGCCACCAGCAACAGCGCCAGCCCGACCGCCACGATCAGGCCCAGCGCCACCGTGCCCAGCACCGTATTGCGGGTCAGCAGCCCGGTCACGAAATCCCAGGCCGTGACCGAGGCGATGAAACCGACCAGCGCCAGCAGCGCGCTCCAGAAAAACCGGCCCAGCCGCGACGCCGGGCGCGCGGCCAGAACCGCCATGGTCTGCATCGCGCGGCCGGTGGGCACATCCGGTGCGGGTTCGGGCACCGGCGGGGCGGTGGCCGGGGTCTCGGCGCGGCGGTCCGCGCCTTCCAGATCGATCAGCACGGGGCCCTGGGTCATCGCAAGCGGTCTCCGATCAGAAATTCCATCGCCTTGTCGAGCCGGATATGCGGCGGCCCCTCGCCCGGTTTCAAGGTCAGCTTCGCGGGCGCGAAGCGCATGATCCGATAATCGGCGTCCAGCCATTTGTCCTGCCCCGCGCGGGCGGGCGACAGGATGCGCGCCGGATCCTCGGGCAGCATGCCGGGATAGAACGCCGCCTGCTTGCCGCTGTCCAGCAGGGTCCCGCGCACGCAATCCAGCATCTTGCCGTCATGTTCCAGCGTTTCCTCGACCGTGGCGCGCAGCGCGGCGATCGACATGGCCGCCGTGCGGGCACCGGCGAAATCGGCGCGGTCCTTGGCGTCGCGCACCAGCGCCCCCATGATCGCGGTCAGGCGCGGGTGCTGGCTATGGTGCAGATGGTCGGCCTTGGTGGCGGCGAACAGGATCTTTTCCACCCGCCGGCCCAGCACGAGCTGTGACAGCCAGGCATTGCGGCCGGGCCGGAACGCGCCCAGAATATCGGCCATGGCGCGGCGCAGAACCTCGACCGCCTGCGGGCCCGCATGGATCGCGCCCAGCGCGTCCACCAACACGACCTGCCGGTCGATCCGGGCGAAATGGCTGCGAAAGAAGGGTTTGACCACCTCGCGCTTATAGGCCTCGTACCGGCGCTCCATCTCGCGCCAGAGCGAGCCGCGCGCGGCGTGGTCGGGTTTGGGCAGCGGCGCGAAGGTCAGCACGGGCGAGCCCGCCAATTCGCCGGGCAGCAGGAAGCGTCCCGGCGTGCAGTCGGAAAACCCGGCCTCGCGCGCGGCAAGCAGATAGGCGGTGAAATCGGCGGCCAGCGCCTTGGCCACGGGTTCCTGCAGCTTTTCGCCGCCTGTCGTGCAGCTTAGCGCCGCGCGGAAGGTGGCCGCCGCCGGGCGCGCAGCGGCACGCTCCAGCGTCTCGGCCGACCAGGTGGCATAGTCCTTGTCCAGCAGCCCCAGATCCAGCAGCCATTCGCCGGGGTAATCGACGATATCCAGATGCACCGTGCGCGGCCCCGACACCGCCCCCAGCAACCCGCCCGGCTGCACCTTCAGCGACAGCCGCAGTTCCGACACCGCGCGGGTGCTGTCGGGCCAGTGCGGCGCATCGCCGGTCAGCGCCGCCAGATGGGTTTCATAATCGAACCGCGGCACGGTGTCGTCGGGCTGCGGTTGCAGATAGGCGGTGCGGATCGCGCCGCTGGCCGCCGCCGCAAGCTGCGGCATCCGGCCCCGGTCCATCAGATTGGCCACCAGCGAGGTGATGAACACCGTCTTGCCCGCGCGCGACAGCCCGGTCACGCCGACGCGGATCACCGGCTCGAACAGGGCGCCGGTCACGGCATGGCCCACCCCCTCGACCCTGCGCGCGACGCCGTCTGCGATATTGCCTAAGCCCACTGCCGCCTCGTTCGTTGTTCACCCCAAGATAGGCATACCCGCGCGATTTCGCCAGCGGCGATGCGATTGCCAAGCCGCGCTTTGCACGCTAACCGGGGGCCATGCCCCGCTATGCGCTGAAAATCGAATATGACGGCGCGCCCTTCGCCGGGTGGCAGCGCCAGGCCGACCTGCCCACGGTGCAGGGTGCGGTCGAGGCCGCCCTGGCAAAGCTGGAGCCGGGGCCGCATACCATCGCCGCCGCCGGGCGGACGGATGCGGGGGTACATGCGCTGGGTCAGGTGGCCCATTGCGACATGGTCAAGGACTGGGACGCCTTTCGCCTGTCAGAGGCGCTGAACTATCACCTGAAACCACAGCCGGTGGCGATCCTGACCGCCGCACGGGTCAGCGATGAGTTTCACGCCCGCTTTTCCGCGCTGGAACGGCAATACCTGTTTCGCCTGATTTCACGGCGCGCGCCGGTCACGCATGAGCGCGGCAAGGTCTGGCAGGTGCAGCATCCGCTGGCGCTGGAACCGATGCAGCAGGCCGCGCGGCATCTGCTGGGCCGGCATGATTTCACCACCTTCCGCGCCGCGCTGTGTCAGGCGGCATCCCCCGTCAAGACGCTGGACGAATTGCGGATCGAGGCGTTCGACATCCCGCATGGGCGCGAGTTCCGGTTCCACGTCCGCGCCCGCAGTTTCCTGCACAACCAGGTCCGCAGCTTCGTCGGCACGCTGGAACGGGTCGGCGCCGGCGCCTGGGCGCCCGAGGATGTGGCCCACGCGCTGGCGGCCCGCGACCGCGCCGCCTGTGGCCCGGTCTGCCCGCCGCAGGGGCTCTATCTGGCACGGGTGGGCTATCCGGCCGATCCCTTCGCCTGAGCGCTGCCGCCTGTCGCGCTCAGCGCCTGGGCCAGGGCCGCCGCCGCCGCGACCCCGTCGATCACCCGCACCGGCAGTTGCGCCCGGGCCTGCGCCAGAAGGCCGACCATACCCGCACAGCCCAGAATGACCGCGCCGATATCGTCCTCGGCCACGGCGCGGCGCATCTCGGCCAGTACGGTGTCGCAGGCCGCGTCCGGGGCCTGTTCCAGCGCCAACACGGGCACCCCGCTGGCGCGCACCCGCACCAGACTGCCACCGCAGCCATAGCTGCGCAGATTGCGTTCCAGAATCGGCACCGATATCTCCAGCGTGGTCACGACCGAAAACCGCGGGCTGGCAAGAGCCGCCAAATGGCAGGCCGCCTGCCCGACCCCGATCACCGGACAGGCGGCGCGGGCGCGGGCCTGATCCAGACCGATATCGTCAAAGCACCCGATGATGATCGCCGTGGCCCCCTGCGCCGAAGCCTGGTCAACCAGGTCCAGCAGCGGCGGCACGGCGCGCGCGCCGTCTTCGGGGCCCTGAATGGCGGGTGGCCCGGCCTGCGATGTCCATCCCTCGAACCGGGCGCGCGGCACCGCCGCACGGGCGGCGGCCAGCATCGCCCCGGTCATCGCCGCGGTGCTGTTGGGGTTGATGATGACGATGGTCATGCGGGTCAGACCATGCCCTTGCCCGCGTCCGACCCGGCCCGCGCCCGACGCTTCGTGGCGATCAGCGCGGTCAGCAGAAACACCCCGATGATCAGCAGCGAAAACACCGTGGTCAAAGTGCCAAGCGCATACAGCACCGGCGAGGTCACATTGGTGGTCATGCCGTAAATTTCCAGCGGAAGGGTGTTATAGCTGCCCGCCGTCAGCAGGGTGCGGGCGAATTCGTCGTAAGACAGGGTAAACCCGAACAGCGCCACCCCGATCAGCGATGGCGCAATGATCGGCAGCACCACATGGCGCAGGGTCTGCCAGGCTGTCGCGCCCTGATCGCGGGCGGCTTCCTCATAGCTTTTGTCGAACCGGTTGAAGACCGCGAACATGATCAACAGGCCAAAGGGCAGCGTCCAGGTCAGCTGCGCGCCGAAGCCCGAGGTGGACCAGTGCACATTCAGCCCGAGCTGCGAAAAGATCAGCCCGACACCAAGCGAGATCAGGATCGACGGGATCACCAGCGCGGTGATGATCAGATAGAACACCACGTTCGACCCCGGAAAGCGTTTGCGAAACGCCAGCCCGCCCATCACCGACACCACTACCGTGGTCACCATCACCATCAGCCCCAGCACCAGGCTGCGCGCGAACGAGCCCCAGATATCGCCCACGGCCTGCTGCTCGAACAGGTCAAAGAACCAGTGCAGGGAGGTGCCGTTCATCGGAAAGGTCAGCCCGCCCTGCGGCCCCTGAAACGACAATATGGCGATGGTCAGGGTGGGGCCGTAGAGAAACAGCAAAAACAGCGCGAAAAAGGCGGCAAGCACGTAAAAGCTGCGGGGGCGCTTTTCCATCTCAAAGCTCCTTTCGGATATCGACGAAGCGCAGCAATATGCCGATCATGATCAGCACGGTCAGCAGCAGCACCACCGCCGTGGCCGCCGCCGAGGGGTATTGCAGCAGCGCGATGTCATTGGAAATCAGCCGCCCGACATTGGCCGACTGGCTGCCCGACATGAAACGCACGGTGATGAAATCGCCCATCACCAACGTCACGACGAAGATGGTGCCGATCATGATGCCCGGCTTGGACAGCGGGATGATGACGTTCCACAGGATCTGCGCGCCGGTGGCGCCCGCGTCGCGCGCGGCCTCGATCAGGGATTTGTCGATGCGCATCATCGTGTTGAAGATCGGCACCACCATGAACAGCGTGTAAAGATGCACGAAGGCCAGGATCACCGCGAAATCGGAATAAAGCAGCCAGTCCAGCGGCGCGTCGATCACCCCGGCCGAGATCAGCGCCGAATTGGCGATGCCGTTGCGCCCCAGAAACGGGATCCACGAAATCATGCGGATGATGTTCGAGGTCCAGAACGGGATCGTGCACAGCAGGAACAGCGCGATCTGCCAGGTCTGTGTGCGAACGTGGAACGCCAGAAAATACGCCACGGTAAACCCGATCAGCAGGGTGCAGACCCAGGTTATGGCCGCGTATTTGAACGTATTCAGGAACACCTTGTAGGTGACATGCGAGCCGAAGAGGAACTCGTAATTCTCGAAATCAAATGCCGGGACGATGGAAAACTCCGTCGCCTGCCAGAAGCTGACGATCACGATCATCACGATCGGCAGGATCAGAAACAGGCCCAGAACCAGCGTGAGCGGAGAGGCCATGAGCCATCCCGAAACGGCCGGACGCGACAGAAATCTTTGCATGGGATCATCCTGGGGGGGGATCGGGGGCGCCATGCGGGCGCCCCCGGTTGTGAGATCAGGCCGCGATGAACTCGTTCCATTTGCGGACCATATACTGGTTCTCGTCCATCACCGAGTTCCAGCAGGCCACGGCGCCCATCCGGTCATAGAACGAGCCGCCGTCGCGCACCGCGCCGGCCTTTTCCATCACCTGGCCGAACGGGTTGGTGATTTCGCCCTCGGCCGGCTTGCCCTCGAACCAGAAGCCCCACTCGTCGGCGGTCATGTAGTTCTTGGAGGTTTCAGGCACGGCCGAATAATAGCCCTGACGCATCAGGAAGCCGCCGACCCAGCCGTCGAGATACCAGTTGATGTATTCATAGGCCGCTTCCAGCTCGAGCCCGGTCAGGTTCTTCGACAGGCCGATGCCGCCGCCCCAGCTGCGATAGCCTTCCTTCAGCGGCTGATAGACACACGGGATGCCCTTGGATTTCACCGCCGTGATCGCGGGCGACCACATCGACTGGATCACCACCTCGCCCGATGCCATCAGGTTCACGCTTTCGTCGAAGCTTTTCCAGAAGGCGCGAAACTGGCCGGCCTTCTTGGCCTCGGTGAAGATCGCCATGGTCTTGTCGATCTCTTCGCGGGTCATGTTGCCCTTGTCGCCATAGGCGATCTCGCCCATCGCTTCGCAGACCATCGCGGCGTCCATGATCCCGATCGAGGAGATGTCGAGGATGCTGGCCTTGCCCTTGAATTCGGGGTTCAGCAGTTCGGTCCAGGATTCAATCGGGCGGCCGATCAGATCGGGGCGGATGCCCAGCGTGTCGGCGTTGTAGATCGTCGGGATCAGCGTCATCCAGCCGCTTTCCTCCTGCACGAAATCGGTGCCGTCCGGACCCGAGGTGAAGCCCACGGTATGCGGCGCGGTGCCTTGGGCGATCACGCTGTCGGGGGTCAGCTTGCCCGACCGGAAGGTGCCCACGATCTTGTCGTAATTCTTGATCTTGCTGGTATCCATCGCCTGCAGGTTGCCGGTCGGCCAGACCTTCTTGCAGATCCAGTATTCGATATCGGCGATGTCGAAGCTTTTGGGCTGGGTCGCGGCGCGCTGGGTCACGCTGTCGGAATCGAGCGCGGTCATTTCCAGCGTGAAGCCCAGGTCTTCCTTTACCTTGTTTGCCACCTCGTTGAGGTTGGACACCCCGGTGCCGAACTGGCGCAGCGTCACATCCTTGATGTTCTGCGCCCAGATCATCGGCGCGCCCAGCGTGCTGGCGCCCACCGCGGTTGCGGCCCCTTTCAGCAGGCTGCGGCGGCTTAGTGTCCCTGTTGTCTTTGTCATTGATCTCTCCTTGTTGAACTTGGTTGCTCGATCAGGCGCTCAGACGATGAAGCTGCCCTGTGTCCCAACGCAGACCGATCCGGTCGCCCGGCTGTCTGGGGGTTTCGAAAAACGCGGCGTCGGGCATCAGGGCGACGATGTCCTGATCCCCCGGCATCCGGGCGGTCAGGCTGACATGGGTGCCCTGATATTCGATGCTCATCACATCCGCATCGACCGCGCCCGCGCCCGGCAGGGTGACCTGCACCGCATCGGCGCGGATCGCGAAGGCCCCCTCGGGCAGGGTGACCACATTGTGGCCCCCCATGAACCGCGCCACGAATTCGGTCTTCGGCGCGTTATAGACCTCGCGCGCGGGGCCGGCCTGTTCGATCACCGCGTTGTTCATCACCACGATCTCGTCGGCCAGTGCCAGCGCCTCGTCCTGGCCATGGGTGACATGCAGAAAGCTGATCCCAAGCTCGCGCTGCAGCTTTTTCAACTCGCTGCGCATCCGAATCCGCAGGAACGGATCCAGCGCCGACAGCGGTTCATCCAACAGCAGAACCTGCGGCCGGGTGATCAGCGCGCGGGCCAGCGCCACACGCTGCTGCTGACCGCCCGACAGTTGATCGGGCAGCCGGTCGCCATAGGCGGCCATATCCACCAGTTCCAGCATCTCGCCGGCGCGGGTGCGCCGCTCGGCGGCCCCGATCCCCTTCATCTTCAGGCTGAACGCCACATTGTCGGCAACGCTGAGATGCGAAAACAGCGCATAGTTCTGAAACATCATCGCGGTGCCGCGCTTGGCCGGCGGCAGATGGGAAATGTCACGCCCGCCCAGCACGATCGAGCCGTCGCTGACCGCCTCGTGCCCCGCGATCATCCGCAAGGTAGAGGATTTGCCGCACCCCGACGGCCCCAGCAGACAGGCATAGGTGCCCGGCCGGAAATGGTGGTTGATCCGATCAACCGCCACGGTCGTGCCGTAGCGCTTGGTCAGGAAAACGAGTTCAAGATCGACGGCGGACTGGCCCATGCGCACCCCATTTTGCTGCTGCAACATGGGCGCAGATGGCGCGCGTCTGGCAATCGCGGGGTCGGACCCGGGGCATCACGCACCCAGACCTGCCCGAAAAATCAGCACAACCTGCCCGCGCTGCACAAAATCGCGCACAAAGTTGTATACAATCATTCGGAAGATGGAATTCGAACCGAATCGAACTTGTCGCCGGATCGGCGCTCTGGCACCTGTTCGGAACGGAGAACACCAACGTGAACAAACCCGAGCGTGACAGTGCCAAGTCCCTTGCCCGTACTGCGGCAAGCACCACCGTGTCAGACGGGCTGTCGCTGGCGATCCATGAACACCGGCTGGCCCCCGGCACCAAGCTGGGCGAGGACGAGATCGGTGAGATTTACGGCGTCTCGCGCACCGTGGTCCGGGCCGCGCTTCAGGCGCTGGCACATGAACAACTGGTCCAGATCGAACGCCATCGCGGCGCCTTCGTCGCCAGGCCCGACCTGCGCGAAGCGCGCGAGGTGTTCGAGGCCCGCGCCCTGCTGGAACCCCGCACCGCCCGATCCGCCGCCGAACGCGCCAACCCCGATGACGTGGCCATGCTGGAACGCCATATCCGCGATGAGCACGCCGCGCTGGCGGCGGGCGACGCGGGCCGGGCGCTGCGCCTGTCGGGGCTGTTTCACATCGAAATCTCGCGCATTGCCGATCAGGACACGATCGCCCGCTTCATCGAGACGCTGATCGCGCGCTCTTCGCTGATCATCGCGCTGTACTGGCGGCGCGAAAGCGCGCTGTGCGAAAGCACCGCGCATCACGCCCTGCTGCGCGCGCTGCGGGAAAATGACGGCCCCCGCGCCGAAGACCTGATGCGCAGCCATCTTGTCGATCTGCACTCGGCGCTTGATCTGCGCGCGCGCAAGGCCGCCCCCCGGTCGCTGCGGGAGGCCCTGCTTGGCGATGATTGAGCCCATGACCCTGCGGGATCTGGAACTGGTCCTCGACTGGGCCGCCGCCGAAGGCTGGAACCCCGGGCTGGACGATGCGGCCGCGTTTCTGGCGGCCGACCCGGACGGTTTCCTATTGAAACGGGTGGACGGGCGGCCCGCCGCAGCAATCGCAGTCGTCAATCATGCGCCGGATTTCGCTTTTCTGGGCCTATACATCTGCCACCCCGATTTCCGCGGCCAGGGCCATGGCATGGATGTCTGGCGCGCCGGGCTGGCCCATGCGGGCGGGCGCACCGTGGGGCTGGACGGCGTGCCCGCGCAGCAGGAAAACTATGCGCGCTCGGGCTTTGCCGGCACCGGCCGCACGATCCGCTATCAGGGCCGACTGCCGGCCCGCACCGCGCCTGAAATCCGCCCCGCCGCCGCCCGCGACCTGCCCGCCCTTCTGGCCCTGGACGCGGCCTGGACCGGAGTCGCGCGCGCGGCCTTCCTGACCGCCTGGTTCACCCCCGCCGCCACCCGCAGGACCCTATTGATCGGGCCGCCAGGCGCACCGCTGGCCCATGGCACAATCCGGGCCTGCCGCGACGGCGCCAAGATCGGCCCGTTCGCGGCCCCGACCCGCGCCACGGCGCTGACATTACTGGAAGGACTTGCCGCCACCGGCCCCTATGACACGATCTTCATCGACATTCCGCAAGCTGCGGGCAAAATGGCACAACTGGTTGAAGGTATTGGGTTTATACCTGTCTTTGAGACGGCGCGCATGTATCTGGGGCCGCCGCCCCGCCCCGCGCCCGCGCCATTTTACGGCGTGGCCACACTGGAACTTGGCTGATCGCTTAGGCGAATGTGGTTTTTCTGCCTGCCCCGGCACCGCTTTCACCCGAAAGCCCTTGACCCGACGGTAAGAACGGGATGACATGTCGCCGTGAAAAGAAATTGCAGGGGCGCAACGGATGGTTGGCCGTCCGAAGCAATTGCCCCCATCCTCCAACCATATTAATGGAGATACTATTGGCAGCAATTACGAAAACGGATGACGCAACCTCTGGAACCAGAGCACGCCTCTCCAATATCCGAACCATTGAAAAGGAATCGGGCCCGGCCGCGGCTGAACGTGCGACAATCGAATTTCTGCGCGAAGAGCCGAAATCGCATCTGGCCTTTGTCACGCTCGCCCGGCTATTGGCCAAGCAACAGCGCTATGACGACGCGATCAGAGCCGCCGAAAAAGCCAAGGCGCTGGCCCCGCTGGAGG
Organism: Actibacterium sp. D185-2; assembly: GCF_054954595.1. Taxonomy (NCBI): domain Bacteria; kingdom Pseudomonadati; phylum Pseudomonadota; class Alphaproteobacteria; order Rhodobacterales; family Roseobacteraceae; genus Actibacterium; species Actibacterium sp. D185-2. Next base: position 196,121 of record NZ_JBPWNX010000003.1, on the reverse strand, counting down.
TCGAGCCGCTGCTCGCCCTGGGGTTCGTTCATCTGCGCAAACAGCAGCATTCCGAAGCTGCCGTTGCATTTTCCGAGGCGATCACCCTCGACCCCGGTTCGGCGCGGGCGCACCTGGGCGCCGCCGCCGTCAAGATGATGGACGAGAACTACGAAGAAGCACTGATGCTGTGCGAGAAGGTTCTCGACATCGATCCGTCGCTTGAGCGGGCGCATGAGCTGATCGCGCGCATCAATGTGCGTCAGGGCCGCAAGGATCTGGCGGTGGAAGAGTTGAAGACCCTAGTCGCCAACAACCCCGACAACAAGCGCGTGCTGAAAGCCTATGTCCGGCTGATGAAATCCGAAGGTCGGTCCGACGAAGCGCTGGCCTTCCTTGAAAGCGACGTGGAAAACGAACCCAACGACCGGCGCCGTGTCTATCGCCTATCGCGCTATGCGGTCAGCGCCGGACGCCCGGATGTGGCCGTCGAGCATTACAAGCGTCTGGCCGAAGGCGAATCCGCCAAGCCAACCGACAAGATCCGCTATATCGTCGCATTGACCGAAAACGGCGATCTGGACGCGGCGGGTGCCATGGTTGACGGGCTGGGGGATCGGCGCATTTTCGTGCCGGTGGCCGCCAAGCTGCGCGGCGACATCGCGCTGAAGGCGGGCGAGACGGACAAAGCGCTGGCCAACTACAAGCAGGCCTGCGCAAAGGCCAAGGTCAGCCCGCCCACCGCATCGGCCGAGGCCGAAGCGAAAACGCCCGAAGACAAGGCCAAGCTGTGGAAGGCGCATACGCGCAAAACCATCATCGAAGCCGTGCGCGAATATCGCGCGGATCGCACCTGACTTTGACCGCCGGCGGCGTTGCATTTGCACCCATGCGCCGCCGGCGCTGAATTTTCATTAAACGAACGGCTCTTCGCCTCATGTCAACCAATCTTGTCTACATCATCATGGATAGCTGCCGTTTCGACAGCTATCAGCGCGCCCGTACCCCCAACATGGATCGGATCGCCGAAGGCGTTCAGCGCTACAGCTACGCCTCCTGGACCGCGCCGTCGCACCACAGCATCTTCATGGGGCAGGTCGCACATGCCAGCCCGACCAAGATCCTGGCGTCGGAGGTCTACAAGCAGGAATATGCCAAGTGGGTTGACCGTCTGGACACACCGGACCTGTCGTTCAAGAATTTCGTACCGGAACTGAGCCTGGCCAAGGTGCTGCAAAAGCTGGGCTACTGGACCACCGGGCGGGTGTCGATGCCGGTGCTCAACCCGATGACCGGGCTGAACCGCTATTTCGACGATTACAAGCTGATGCCCGACCATAACGACTTCAAGGGCATCGTCGAGGATATCGAATTCACCACCAGCCAGCCCAGCTATTACTTCTGCAATCTGGGCGAGACCCACTATCCCTATATGCTCAAGGACGAAGCCCTGCCGCGGATTTCGGGCGTGCACGGTGTCGTCAAGGGCATGGACGAAGCGATCGCCCGCACCGGCGATGTGCCCGACGAAGAGCCTGAATTCTTTTCGTCCGAGGATATGGTGGCGCTGCACGAGCAGCAGGTGCGCTGCGTCGAATATGTCGACGGGGTGCTGGGCGCGCTGCTCGACAAGGCGCCGGTCAACACGCATTTCATCATCGCGTCGGACCATGGCGAATGCTTTGGCGAGGGCGACTATTTCGGCCACGGCCCGGTGATGCATGAAAAAGTGTTTGAGGTGCCGTTCCTCGAAGGTCGCAAGACCTAGGACTTACGCTCCCGGCGGGCACACCGCCACAATGGCCGGATCGCCGGTTTCGCGGCCCGGCCAAAGCCCGCACACCACGCCGTTCAGATCGGCGACAGCCGTGATGTGGAAATCTGGCCCGACCCGGTAAATCCGGGCCGTGCCGCCGTCGCGTTGCAGCGCGGTCAGGAGCCCGTCGCCATCCGGCACCATCCGGGTGAAGCTGCCCACATCGCGCGCGGCGGGGTTACCGGCCCCCGCAAGCGGTGTTTTCAGGCCCGACTCGCTTGTCCGGGTCTCGCCACAGATCATGTGATAGGTTCCATCGGCACGCAGCAGCAGCAGCTCGCCCGCGATCGGCATGTTCAGCAGCCGCCGGCGCACATCCCGGCCCGGCCCCGCCGCCAGCGCGACAAACCCGCCCCAGGGCATCAGATCAAGGATCGCCGCGTTCAGCCCATGCCGCGTCGCGCCATTGCCGATCAGCTGCGCCCAGTCGCCGCCCGGCCCTTGCCGCCAAAGCTGAAACCCGACCCGGCGATTGTCGGCCACGGCCACCAGGCCCCCCTGATCGTCCTGCGCCAGACCGCTCAGGGTTGCCGGTTCGGCCAATACCGGCGCGTCAAAGCCCGGCCCCACCTTCAGCGCATCGCCACCGACCGTCAGCGGGACGATCCGCAGCGCCGCCCCGGCATCCGCCTCAAAGAGGCCATACGCCGTGCCCGCCGCGAAGAACAGCCGCACCGGCAGCGCGCCGTCGATCCGCAGCACATCGCAAACCGGCCCCCCGTCTTGCAGGGAAATCCGCAGCAGGGCCTGACCGGGGATCAGGCACAGCAGCCCCCCGGCGCCATCCGCGACCATATCCGGCGCGGGCGCGTCCGTTGCCCCTTCGTCCTGCCACAGGATGCTCGGCGTGGCGTCGGCCTGCGCGAACAGGCGTATCTGGCCATTCGCGACGACAACGCCGACGGGAATATCTGCCGGGCGCAGCAGCCCCATGCAGGCCACCGCCCCGAATTGCGGGTCAAGCGATATGGCGATGACAGTCAAAGGCCCCTGCCCCATCACTGATACCCAAGGGAATTGGCAAGTTGCAAAAGGTAATCCTGCCGCTTGGCGTCCAGATTCCGGCCCGCCCCGGTTTCGATATAATCCTGCATACTGCCCAGGCGCGGCTTGCCGGGGCGGAATTTCGGGCTGGAAATGAATTTCGGGTCGTTGCCGAAGGCGGCGTTCGGCGGCCCGAGCGACGCATAGGGCGAATCCTCGGGGCGCAGCATGGCCGCGATCGCCTCTTCGTCGGTGCGCACACCCAGCCATTCGGCCACCTGCGACATCACCGAATGCGCATCGCTCAGCACATCCTCGCCCCGGATCCGCAGATACTGCCCCGGCGCCAGCGACGAACAGAAATCCAGAATGTTGCGCTGGGTCACCGGCCAGGCGGTCATCGCGTTATCCAGCCGGGCCTGCTTTTCGTCATCCGACAGGCGCGGGTTGTTGAGGATGAATTCATCCATCGACTTTTTCAGATTCACCGGATGCCGCGTCACATGCACATAAAGTGCGTCCGGCCAGGCGCGGCGCACCCGTTCCAGCGCCAGCGGCAGAAACGAAAGCGTGGGCGTCTTTTCCAGGCAATAGGGTGTGCCGGCCACCTCTTCCGCGCGGTCCATGATGAAATTCATCACATCGCGCGATTTCCAGTCGGCCCGATCTTCCAGCCAGTTACAGGCCGTCATCACGTTTTCGGCGGTCTGGCCGCCATACATCAATTCCGCCATGGCGCGCAGCAATCCGGGCGGGCCCAGGAATTTCTCGCGCTTGCGTTCCCATTTCATGGTCTCGCCCAGTGTTTCGCGCACCATGACATGAAGCTCGGGAAAACCGTAAATCTCGGGGTGCTGCCCGATCATCGTGGACACGAGCGAGGAGAACGACCTCGGCGGGGACAGCATCATCAGGAGCCGGGCCATCGTCTATCCCTTCTCCTTGCCGGCACTGTCCTTGGGGGGCGCGGCCTTCTTGGCGTCGTCGAAGGCGGTCAACCGCTGTTCGAGCCGCTTGAGCTGATTGCCAATACCGGCATTCACCGCCTCGACCACCGCCTTGCGCGCCTCAAGCTCGCGCTTGAGCATCAGCAGTTCTTCGAGCCCGCTGTTGTCGATGATCTCGTGGCTTTCCTCGCGCAGGATGTCCCGCAACGAACGCCACACCGCCGCCGCCCCGCGGTTGCCGGATTCGGCGGGCTTTTCCATCAGATGCGGTGCGGCCAGAAGGTCGGCCCGCAGCTTGGCGTTCACCCGGTGGATGTCGCCCTGCTTTGCTTCGGCCTCGTGCAACCGGAAATCGACATAGTCAGCCGAGAACGGGTCGCGCGAGATATATTCCTCCTCGGTCTGCGGCAGGGCGGGGTCGGGAATATCCTCGCCCAGCAGCGCATCGCGGTCCGACGCGAACGAGGTCACGGCGGTCTCGGTCAGATCGGGCATCTGCATCGTGCGGAATGCCGATGCATCCGACGACGACTCGTCATCACTGCTGCCCGTGTCGGGCATTTTACGTGGGGATTTCTTGTCCGTCATTCCGGGATAGTGCCTGCTTTGCGTCCGACCAAGAGGGTTATCAGTGCTTTACCTCGGCCGTTTCCGGCAGACTTTCAAGGCTCAAGCGCATGATAATGTCCCTGTTCGAGTCTTCATAGGCACGGCGGCCGTGCATGACCCGGGTATTGTCGACAATCGCCAGTGTGCCCGGCTTCCAGGGCACATTGACCGTCAACGTTTCGGCGATTTCATTGATCTTGTAGAGCATTTCCTTCGGCAGCTCGGTCCCGTCCTCGAACCGCAGCTGGCTGTCCTTGATCCCGGCCAGATATTCGCGCGCGGCCCAGGTCAGAATGCTGTTGATGAAGGACCGGCCCGCCTTGTGATCGACGAACGCATCCGCCACATGCACGGTCTCGATCGAGCCGTCGGGGTGGCGGGTCAAGGTCACGCCGGTTTCTTCGCACAGCTTGGCGACACGCTCGATATCGTCGGTCTTGTAGACCTTGGTCCAGGCATCGTCGGTATAGATCCGGCGATAGACCAGACGCTTGTCGAGGAACAGGTTCCTGGCGTCCTCGGGCAGCGCGTCCCACAGGGCCACACCGTCGCAGATCGTCGTTTCGCCATTTTCCGCCGCCGGGCGCATACAGCAAAAGAACAGGGTCTGCGGCCGGGGTTCGGTATAGAACATCTCGCCATGCAGCGGGATCGCCTGCTTTTCGGTATTGCCGCCGGTCACGGTCAGCACCGTGCTGCTTTTTCCCAGCGCCGAGCCGCGGTCGTTATCGGCACCGCCGACATATTCCATGAAACTGTCGAGAAAACGTTCGGTAACGGCCACGAACCCCTCGCGGGTGATATCGGCGCCCTCGATCAGCACGGCACCGTAGGTGTGATAGGCATCCAGCACCGCCTGCACATCGATCTCGGCGGGATCAGACACGGCGGATGCGTCGATAATCGCGCCGGCCTTCAGCGGGGTGACCGGCATTTCGGCAATGGTTTCGGCGGCTTGGGTGGTCATGGGAGGTCTCCTCCTTGGCGGGGTCGGGTATATCCCGGAAATGAAGAAAAAAAACCGCAACTCTGCAGTCGTCAAAAACGCATCTCCAATGCGGTCACGCTAAGTCACCCTAAGAGGCAACGCAATATCCAAGTTCCTGGGCTAGGTCCAAAACCTCGGCCTGAAAAACGTCATTATCCCCGCGCCAGGGCAACGGCGCCAACGGGTTGATCGGATCGCCCGGAACCGCCTTGCCGACAAGCGCGCCAACCGTGGCACCGATCATGTCGAAATCCACCCCCATGGGCGCCTCGAACGGGCCGGCCTGCACATAATCGGGCGCCTCGCAGGACAGCATCGCCTGGATCATCGCGTCATCGCAGGCCACGTCCAGCGCCCCAAGAAGCCCCGCCAGCGTGGCCTTGGGATCGGCGACCAGATCTTCGGCATTCAGACGGATGCAGCGCTCGGGCGGCAATTCGGCGAACAGATCCACCGCCGCCTTTTGGGTGCGATACCAGGAAAACTGCGGGTCGAAGACCGGCGGCGTCACCGACCAGTCGACCAGATGATCGCCGATCTCGAACGCATCCATGCAGGGGTGGTTCAGCCCGCGTTCCGCCCAGTAGCCCAGATTGGCGTTGATCGTCTGCCAGACCGCGGGGCTGATCGCCTTGGCCTGCGCGACCGGGTTGCGCACCAGATGGATCAGTTTGGCCGTCGGCAGCGCGTCGGCCACGCGGCGCATGACCTCGATATTCTGGGCATAGAGCGGGCTGTAATCCACCAGCCGCCTGGGTGCGACCAGCGCCATCATCTCGGCGTATATCTCGCGCGAGCTGCGGGCCGCGCGCACGCCAAGCCAGCGGCGGGCGGTCTGGACCGACTGCACCGTCTGCTCGCCCGTCAGGCACTGGCCCAGAAACCGCAACAACCCGTGATAGTTGCTGTCGCGCGGCACATGGCAATAAAGATGCTGCTGCCACGCCTGCTCGAACGCGAGCACGTTCAGGTGCGGCGCGCCGTAAAGCTGCGGATGCCCGCCCAGAAGCGTGGCAAGCAGGCTGCCCTGCGCGCCACGCGAGGCCAGAATGATGACCGGAGCCGGTTCGATTACGGTCAAGCCTTCGTCCTCATGATCCGTTGAGCCGCAGAAAGATAACGGCCGAGTCCTTTTTCGACGGGGTCGTGATCGTCTTGCCCGCGATGTTCAGCTTCTGGCGGAAGCGGATCGCCTGGGCCAGATAATTGCCGTTGCGCGAAACCGACAGAACGTCGCCGAACGCCCCCCCGCCCGGCCCGTCGGGCGACGGCGTATAGATGAACCGCAACCCGCCATTGCGGTCGAACGCCGCGACATAGCTGGTCGGGCGGCCGGTGGGCGGTTCGACAACTGTCACCTTGTCCTTGTTGCGCCGGATCGTGACCGGGCCGTCCAGCATCGCGGACACCAGAACCCCGCGCGCATCGGTCGTAAGCTCGCCCCCGACGCTGGTGCCCGGCCCGCTCATGGTGACCAGCCACAGCAGCTTGCCCTCAGGTGACAGCCTGGCCAAGTAATCGTCGCCCTTGCGGCCCAGCTGCGGGATCGTGCGGTCGATCATCACCGCCTTGCCGCTGACCACGCCCGAGGCATAGACGCTGCCATCGGACCCGACGCCGATTCCGCGCACGTTATCGGTGCCCGCGCTGCCGACCGGCACCACCCAGGCGATTTCACCATCCGGCGTCAGCCGCGCCGCGGCGCCATCCCATTCGCCCTTGCTTTCCAGCTTGTGCGACCCGAAGCGCAGCGTGCCGTGATACTGAAACCCGACATAGACATCGCCGGTGGGGCCCATGCTCATGGCACGAATGCGTTCTGTGCCCGGCCCGTCGACATGGCGCACCCACAGCACCTTACCGTCCGCCGCCATCCGGATCACGAAAGCGTCGCGCTTGCCGCCACCGTATTTATAGGTCTTGCCGTCGACCGTGAAATCCCCCTCGGTGATGCCGCTGACCGCGATGTCGCCGCCCGGCAGGACCGAAATCTCGTTGCCGCCGTCGCCGCCCCGCCCGCCAAAGGACTTGGCCCAGACAGTCTTGCCCGACGGGGAAATCTTGGTCACGAACTGGTCGGTCTTGCCCGCGCTTTTCAGCGTGACGCCGCCGAAATCGACCTGCTGGGAATACCAGCCGCTGGCATAGATATTGCCCGACGCGTCGGTCGTCAGATCGAAGGTGTTGTCATCCCCCGGCCCGCCGATCTGGCGCACCCAGCGAAACTTGCCCTCGGGCGAGATGCTGGCCATGAAAATATCGCCCGCGCCGCGGCTGCGCATCTGCGTGCCGCCCAGCGTCAGCTTGTTGCGGAACACGCCCGAAATGATCGTGTTGCCCGATGGATCGACCGAAATGCCGTCGATCTCGTCCGGCTGGGCGTCTACCTCGCCAACCGGCATGGCCCAGGCCACGACGGGCCGGCCGCCAGATGAAAATGTTTTCATTTCCGATGCCGACGACGCGCCGCCCAGCGCTATCGTCGCGACCAGAACGGAAAGTCTTGCTACGATCCGGGAGAACCCAGCCATATCTCAGTACCTCCTCGAGGGTTATGACGATATTCCCAGCTGTCCCGCCCAGTGCGGAAAGCCGATCTCGGGCCGAATTGATTGGATGACCCGACATATACACCATGAGGCGTGGAAAGAATATTCCGCACACCGTGATTGTAAGGATTTTCGAAGCCACAGCGCGTGACCGGCACCCAGTTTTCGCCGTCCCGGGTACGCCACAGGTCATAGCCGCCATAGCATTCTACAAATTCATCAACATCCATGCCCCGCAACAACCGGGCCGCCGGGGAATCGAGCGCATCAAAATTGCGATACAGCAGGAAAACCAGCCAGTCCTGCGTTCCGGCATAAAGCCACCCGTCATGGGTATTCATTTTCCAGATACTGCCGCAAAACACGTTGTTCCAGCCCGGCAGCATCCCGCTGAGCGGTTCGCGGTCACGCCGCCGTTCGCCCATGATGATGTCATTGGTGCCGTCGGGGTTGACCCGGATCAGCTCTGGCCCGGCGGGGCCGATCTTGTTTTCCCGGTCGATCCCGCCCTTCTGGATGCCCGAGCCCACGAAGATGCAGCCATTGAGCGAGGCCAGGCTGACCACGCCCTGATTCAGCCGCCCGCGACCTGCGCCATCGACCAGGATCTGTTCCCACGCATAGGGCGGGTTGCCCTCGGCCTTGGTGCGCCACAGCTGATAGCCGCAGGCCAGATTGGCGGTGCCGGCATAAAGATAGTCTTCGGTCGCGATCAGTTCGAACACGCCGATATTGGTCTTGTCGCCGAAGCCGCGCACATTCGACTGCACCCACTGGCCCGAGGCCGGATCGCGGCTTTCATAGACGCTGGCGATGCCCGAGGCGTTCTGCCGCCCCGCGGTCGAGCCGGTGGGCGAGGTGAACAGCCGCCCCTTGAACGGCACCAGCGAGCGGGTGCTTGTCGCATCGAGCCCGCCCAGACCCGGCGGGCCCACCGGCGCAAACGTAGCGCCGTCCACGCTTCGCAGAATCTGCATCCCGTCCCCGCGCGAGCGCGACCAGGTCGAAACATACAGCGCCGGTTCGGGATCGGATTCGCCCTGAAACACCGCCATCGCCCGATAGCCCAGATCGCGGCTCATCCAGGTGCCGTCGCGACCATAGACCATCGGCGCCTGATGCATCCGCCGCCACACACCGGTGGCCGGGTTCAGGCGCCAGATCTCGGCGCGGGCCTGGCGGGTTTCGAATTCGGTGGTGAACACGCGGTGGGTAACTTCGACCGGCCAGACATCAAGCTGCACGTCTTTCATGCCGCCGCGGTCACCGCCGCCCAGCAGCGCCATCGTGGCGCGCGAGGTCCCTGCGAACACATGGCCTTTGTAATAGGCCATCGAATGCGCATAGGCGTTGTCGCCGTCGCCAAAACCGTTTTCGGAAACTTTTCGGAAATGCTCACGCGACAAGCCCCGACCGGCGACCGGGTGCGATTCCCTATAAAAATCCTTAAACTCAAGCACTGATGCCAAACCTTTAGTTTCTTCGCCGAAGGGCCCTGTCTCCCCCGCAGCGTTGCTGCCTGCTCAGGTTCCGCATGCCCTTGAGCCGTAGCATAATCCCCAAACTGATCCAACCCCCGGAGGGCGGAGCTTCGCTCATGGCAGCCACGACCACAGCTCGACCTGGAAGAAGCGGACGATCACGCGCGAGAAGGCTTCCCATACCGGGCGTTCTTCGGCCGAAACCTTGGCGAACCCGGTCATGTTGGAGGATAACTTTCCCTCTACATTCGGCACTTTGACCACCACCCGGATCACCCGCCCGAAATCGCGTTCTTCGGCCTTGGGCGCGACCCGGTAGACCGTGCCGGTCAGGCTGTCATTGGTGGAGCTCCAGAGTTTGAGCAGCACCTCGGCATCAATCGCAACCTCGTCAATCTCGGTTTCCGGCACCTCGATCTCCGCCAGAACCACGCGGTTGTTTTCCAGCTGGGCGAACAGCCCGCCCTCGGGCAGGAAGGCGCCGACGGGCACCGCATCCAGCGAACTGACGATCTGGCCCTCGCTGGCGGCCCGGATATGGGTCTGTTCCAGTTGCAGTCGGCTGAAGGCGAGGTCTTCCTCGTTGCGCGCGATATTGGCGCGCGCTGCGGCGATTTCGCTTTCGCGCGCCCCCGACCGGACCAGTTCCAGCGCGGCCAGGGCTTCCTGCCGTGCGGCGACCGCGATCTGGTGTTCGCTTTCGGCCGCATCCAGCGCCTGTTTGGTGATCGTGCCGCTGGCGAACAACTGCTTTTGCCGCTCCAGTTCGCGCGCGGCGATGGCGATCCGCAGGTCGGCGGATTCGACGCTCTGTTCGGCCACCGCGATCTCTTCGGGGCGGGCGCCGGAAATCAGGGTCTCCAGCTCGGCCTGAAGCTTGGCGATCTCGGCCTCGCGCACGGCGATGTCGCGTTTTTCGTCCCAGTTCGACAGAACCGCCAGAATCTGGCCCTTTTCGACCCAGTCGCCCTCGCTGACATAAACCTCGGTGATTTCGCCGTCGGTGCGCGCCCGCACCTGCGACAGTTCCAGCGGCTGGATCGTGAATTCGCCGCCGACCTCGAACGCATACGGCATCATCGCGACATAGATCAGCCCGATCAGCAACAGCGCCCAGATGATCCGCGCGCGCCATTTGTTGCGCGGCGGTCTGGCGGCGGCGCCGATGTTCAGCACCCGGTCCAGCTCTTCGGTCGAGGAGCGGGGCCGCGCCGGGGGCGGGCTTTTCCGTTTCGGGGCTGCCGGCGTGGTCGGTTTTGGCGGCGGAAGCTGGGCCGGCGCGCGCCGTGACGCCGGAACCGGCAGCGCGGCGGGCTGTGCGGCGGCCGTGTCCTGCGGCGGCGTTTCGGGTTCGGGCGCAGATGCGGACGGGGTGGCGGGCGCGTCCGGCGCCTTGGCCTCGACCTCTTCCCACGCATCGGCGGGCGCGTCTTCCGTCGGCTTTCCCGCCGGTGCGGCGGGGGTCGGTTCGTCTAACAGATCGAAATCCGGCAAGTCACCTTCCAGCTCGGCCGAAAGGATCGCCTCCAACTCGTCCATGATCGGGTCGTCATCCAGATCCGCATCGTCCTCGGGGTCGTCCGCGAACAGATCCTCCAGATCGGGATGCACCGGGGTAGCGTGTTGCGCGCGCGACCGCGCCGGGCGGGGGGCGGTGAAAGACGGGGAAATGACCTCGGCCTGCGCCTTGGGGTCGAGGTCCTCCTCTTCCTCCAGCGCGGCCGAAAGGATCTGTTCCAACTCGTCCATGATCGGGTCGTCATCCAGATCCGCGACATCGTCGGGGTCATCCGCGAACAAATCGTCCAGATCGGGGTCGGTGCCCCCCGCCGGGCGCGCGCCATCGAAAAACGCGTCGGGGTCGTCTTCCACCTCGCCGCCGGACCAGCGCGGCTGGCCCCAGCCCGGATCGTCGCCGAACACCTCACGCAGGGCGGCCTCGTCGGTGCCGGACGGCTGCTGTGCAGGCGCGGCCGCATCATCGGGCGCCTGCTTTGCCGCCAGACCGGCCTTGGCACCACGCTTGGGTTTTTCGCTCATCTTGTTCGGGGTCCCTGGCAAATCCGTTTCCTGCACTGGATCGTCCGCTTGGTGCGCGGAATAAACACGCGGCTCGGCAATCCGGGCCGCCATGACCTTCGTCCCCCCCGGGTCCCGCGCCGCGTTGCGGGGCTGTTTCACCGCTTTGCGCACGACGGGTCTGCTACTTTTCCTCGATCTCAGACTTATCAGAAAAAGGGTCACCATAGCCAGTATAATGCAGAAAATTACCACACCCGTCCCACGCAGCTGCGCCTCAAGTGCGAAAGCGATGCCGCGCAGAACCAGATAAATCAGAAAGGCCGTGAACCCGGCCGACAGAACCGCGTATCCGACCAGCGCCCAGGCCTCGCCCCGGCTCAACCCCGCCGGAATCCGTTTGCCGGTCAGGATCATCGCCGTCAGCCGCAAGGATTGCTGGCGCAGCGTGGGCCGCTTCAGAAACGCCGCCAGCCAGCGATACCCGTCCGCCGGCCACAGCGGGTTGAGCGTGAACAGAAAAGAGCCGAATCCACCCACCGCCACCGCCAGAAACATGTCGGCCGCACCCGACCCCGAGCGGCTGAGCATCAGCCACAGCAGCAGCCCGCCCGAGAACATCGAAAGCTTGGTCAGCAGCGGCGCGCTGTAGCAGGCCCGCTGCGCTTTGAAGCTCAGTTCCCGGATCGGGCCACGCTGAATGAAGAAACGGGGAATCACCCCGAACAGCAGCCGGATTCCGAACTGCGTCGAATCAGCGCGATAGAATGCCATGGTCGTGCCCAGCATAATTTTGCTGAAAAGGTTGGCAGTCAGCATTCCTATGAGCAAATTCTGAAAAAAACCGATCGACAGGAAAACCCGGTCGATATGGTCGCTCAGGTCGTACCAGTTGAAGGCTGCGGCAAATCCGGCCAGAATCGCACTGGGCCAGATCAGCCATGTGACAAAGCGCAGGGGGCTGAACACATCAGACATCCCCCGGAAAAACCCCGCCGGATTGCACAGCGTTACGCTGAACGGCACTTTTTTCTGCCGATCAGCCGGGCGCCCCGGCCCGTTTCGCTTGTTCATATAGGCGTCAGAGTTCATGATTTATTGGCACCATATGCTTGGTATCATAGATGGTAAAAGACTCGGGATGCGGCGCTTGCCGCAACGGAACTTAACTGCTAATTTGCACAAAAAATAACAATTCATTCAGAGTATAAAACTTAAAAGGTATTTACGGACATGGGACGCAATACGACAACTGATAGTGCTATTAAAGATGCGACTGCGCGTGCAGCCGTTGTTAAAGGAGTTGAAAACGGAATGGACGCAGCAGCTGCAAAGGGCCGCAAGGCCCGTATCGCCACACGTCTCGGCGAAGCCGGTTCTTCCAAACGGCAGACACGCAAGCAGATGGTCATGAAAATTTATGGCCTGCTGACCAAGACCCCCGCCGACGATTCCGGCATGGTCGCAGACACCCCGTTCAGCCAGACCGGCGTTGCCCGGTTGATGGAAACGCTGCAAAAGCGTGCCGAAAGCCCCGAAGCGCCCGGCGCCAAGGTTGCCGCAGGGATGCTGAAGTTCCTGTCGCCCGAGGACGGCTCTGCCGAAACCGTAAGCGGCGCGAGCGTCGAAAAGCTTCAGTGGGTTGCGAAGAAAGGCAGCCGGCTTTCCAAATAAGGCCCGCAGGCGGTCGCATATCTGCCATACGATCGCCTTAGCATTGTGCAGGCTGTTCAGAATTGAATCAGAAGGCCGTGGACATCTCGTATCCCGGTGTTTCTGATACGTTTTATAAACATAAGTTGTGATGTAGCCGTGCAAATGCCGAGATTTGAAACGAACCGCGCCCACCTGGCGGATTTCCATGTATGGGCGCTTGCCCCTCGCGGGCTGAAGTCGATCAGACTTCTGCGGGCGGCCGAAAAAGCAGGTGGTCTGGGCATTCATGCCCTGGCCGCCACCACCCCCCCAGAGATAGACGAAGAACTCTGCGCCCTGCCCGCAGCCGGGCTGGCGCGGTACGGCGTCGCGCTCGACACCTCCAAGCAGATGGGCGCCATCGCAAAAACCACCCCCGACGGGCTGTGTGTGCTGATCGCGCCCCAAGTCGCGTTCCAGGGCGCGAAAACCGCGATCTCGAAGCTTCGCAAACAGGGCGTTCAGGTCTTGTGCGAGGTCATTCGCTGGTCCGACGATCTGTCGGCGCTGGAAGACCAGATCGACGGCTACATCCTCAAGGGGCATGAATGCGGCGGTCTGGTCAGCGAACAGACCACCTTCATCCTGCTTCAGCAATTCCGCAGACAGACCGGCCTGCCGCTTTATGCGCGCGGCGGTATCACCCCGGAAACCGCCGCCGCCGCCCGCGTCGCCGGGGCCGCGGGCGTGGTGCTGGACGACCAGATCCTGCTGCTGGCGGAATCCCCGCTCGACGACGAAATGCTGCGCCGCCGAATCGCCGGTTTTTCGGGCAGCGAAACATTGCAGGTCGAGGCGCCCGAGGGCGGCCGCTATCTGCGCGGGCTGGACCGGCCCGGAAAATCGCTTGCCCCCGACTATGCCGCCCGGCTGCGCGACAGCGCGGAGCCGATGGAGGACATCGCCCAGGGCTTTTCCTGGGCCCCCGGCGCGGTGCCCCCTGCCGGACAGGGCCTGACGCTGGCCGCGCCGCTGGCGCAGCGCTATCACACGCTGGGACGGCTGGTTCAGGCCATCCTGCGGGCCGTAAACGACCTGCCCGCCCGGGCCGCCGAACGGCGCGCGTTGTCCGAAGGCGCGCCGCTGGCGCAAACCCTGGGCACGACCTATCCGATCATGCAGGGCCCGATGACCCGGGTCAGCGACGTGTCGGATTTCTTCCTCAAGGTGGCCGAAGGCGGCGCCCTGCCCTTTGCCGCGCTGGCGCTGCTGCGCGGCGACACCGTCGCCAAACTGCTGGACGAGACCAGCGCGCTGCTGGGCGACCGGCCCTGGGGCGTGGGTCTGCTGGGCTTTATCGACACCAAGGTCCTGAAACCCCAGATCGACGAGGTGTTCCGGGTCCGTCCGAAATTCGCGATCATCGCGGGCGGGCGGATCAATCAGGTGCTGGATTTCGAGGCGCAGGGGATTTCCACCTTCGTCCACGCCTCGACTGCCGGGCTGATCCGGAACTATCTGGACGAAGGCGCACGGCGTTTCGTCATCGAGGGCCGCGAATGCGGCGGCCATATCGGCCCGCTGTCCAGCTTCGTGCTGTGGAGCGCGATCATCGAGGCGATGCGCGACCACCCTGTGGTCAAGAAACAGGGCAAGAAGGTGCAGGTCGTCTTTGCCGGCGGCATCCATGATGCGCTGTCGGCGGCGATGGTGGCCACGCTGGCCGAACCGCTGGCCGCGCTGGGGGTTTCGGTCGGCGTGCTGATGGGCACCGGCTATCTGTTCACCAGGGAAATCGTGGACTCAGGCGCCATCGTGCCCGACTATCAGGATGTGGCGCTGACCTGCGGCGAGACGCAGTCGCTGTGGGAAGGGCCGGGGTTTGCCAGCCGCTGCGCCATCACCCCGATCACCGGGGAATTCCGCACCAAGAAGCTGGCGATGGAGGCCGAAGGCGCCTCGGTCAGCGAAGTGCGCGAAACCCTGGAAACCTATTCGCTGGGCCGGTTGCGGATGGCGACCAAGGGCATGGCGCGCATCGGCCCCGACAAGGCGCTGACCGCAATCGACGAGGATCAGCGCCGCAGCCAGGGCATGTACATGATCGGTCAGGTCGCCGCGATGAACGACAGCGTGCGCAGCATCGCCGGTCTGCATGACCAGGTGTCCGCCGGGTCGGTCGCCTATCTGGCGGATTTTGCCCAGGCCGACACCCCGCCGGCCAGCGCGATCACCCCGGCCCCGTCGGACATCGCCATTGTCGGCATGTCCACGCTGCTGCCCGGTTCGGACAGCCTGGCCGCCTATTGGCGCCGGATCCTGTCGGGCGAAAGCGCGATCCAGACCATCCCCGAAGACCGCTGGTCGGTCACCGGCAATTTCGATGAAGACCGCGCCGCCCGTGACAAGAGCTATTCGCGCTGGGGCGGCTTTCTGGACGATGTGGCCTTCGACCCGCTGGAATACGGCATCCCGCCCAGCACGGTGCAATCGGTCGATCCGATGCAGCTTCTGGCGCTGGAACTGGTGTCGGACGCGATGTCGGACGCCGCTAACGGTGCGACCGAAGAGCAGGACAAATCCCGCACCTCGGTGATCTTCGGCTTCAGCGGCGGATTGGGCGAGATGGGCGCGAAATACGCCACCCGCGCCGATCTGCCCCGCCTGCTGGGCACCCCATCCGAAACGGTGCTGGACAAGCTGCCGGAATGGACCGAGGACAGCTTTGCCGGGCTGCTGCCCAACGTGGCGGCGGGCCGGGTCGCCAATCGCTTCAACTTCGGCGGGACCAACCATGTGGTGGATGCGGCCTGCGCCTCGTCCCTGACCGCGATCTACACCGCAGTGATGGAACTGGAAAGCGGGCGCGCGGATACGGTCGTGGCGGGCGGCATCGACTCGTTGCAATCGCCGTTCGGCTATCTGTGTTTCTCCAAGACCCAGGCGCTGTCGCCGCGCGGCATCTGCAACACGTTCGACACCGATGCCGACGGGATCGTGATTTCCGAAGGTCTGGCCGCCGTGGTGCTGAAACGGCTGGCCGATGCGGAACGCGACGGCGACCGGATCTATGCGGTGATCAAGGGCGTCGGCGCATCCAGCGACGGGCGCGCCAAGGGCCTGACTGCGCCGCTGCCCGCCGGGCAGAAACGCGCGCTGGCCCGCGCCTATGCCCAGGCCGGGTTCGACCCGGCCAAGGTCGAGTTGTTCGAGGCCCATGGCACCGGCACCGTCGCCGGCGACAAGGCCGAACTTGAAACCGTCACCGGCGCACTGGTCGCCGCCGGGGCGAAGCCGCACAGCGCCGCGGTCGGATCGGTCAAGACGCTGATCGGCCACACCAAGGCCGCCGCCGGCGTGTCGGGGCTGATCAAGGTCGCGCTTGGCCTGCACCATCGGGTGCTGCCGCCACACGCCTTCGTGAAAACGCCCAACCCGGTGTTCGAGGATGACGAGACCCCGCTTTACCTGACGCAGGCGCCGCGCCCCTGGGTCACGACACCGGACCGGCCGCGCCGCGCGGGCGTCAGCTCGTTCGGCTTCGGCGGCACCAATTTCCATGTCGCGCTGGAGGAATACCGCGCCCCGGACGCGCCCGCGCCCAAGGCCGATATCGGCGCCGATCTGGCGGTGTTCGGCTTTGCCGGGGCGACGCGCGACGATCTGCACAAGCAACTGACCAAGCTGCAGTCCGCCTGCGCCACCGTGCCCAGCCTGCGCGCACTGGCGCTGAAGGCACTGGCACGCAGCGGAACCGGCGGTCTGCGCCTGGCCTTCACCGCCGCCTCGCTGGACGAGGCCGCGCAGAAGATTGACGCCGCGCTGGCCTTCCTGGCCGATACCGCGGCGACGGCGCCCAAGGGCCTGCATTTCGCGGATGCGCCGCGGCTGTTGGCCGGCGGCAAGCTGGCCTTCCTCTTTCCCGGTCAGGGCTCGCAATATCCAGACATGCAGCGCCAGACCTCGCTGCTGGATCCGGTGATGATCGACCGGCTGGATACGGCCGAAACCGTGCTGGCGGCAACGCCCACCTTCGGCGGTGCCGGGCGCAAGCTCAGCCGCCTGATCTATCCGGGCGACGCGTTCTCGCCCGCCGACCGCAAACGCCAGATGGCCGCGCTGACCGCGACCGAGATCGCCCAGCCCGCGCTTGGCGCGGTCGAGGCCGGCATGATGTCGGTGCTGGCCGGCCTGGGCGTGCGCCCCGACATGGTCGCCGGTCACAGCTATGGTGAATTCGTGGCGCTGCATGCCGGCGGGGCCATCGGCTATGACGATCTGATCCTGCTGTCCGAGGCGCGCGGCCGCGCCATGGTGGAAAACGGCGACCCGGACAAGCCCGGCGCGATGGCCGCCGTGGCCGCCGATGCCGACGCCACCCGCGCCGCCATCGCGGGGATGGCGGGCGTGGTTGTCGCCAACCTCAACAGCCCGAAACAGACAGTCATCGCCGGGCCGAAACAGGATATCGACAAGGCGATCGAGGCGATTGCCAAATCGGGGCTCGAGGTCACGCCGGTGCCGGTGTCGCAGGCGTTCCACTCGCCCTTGATGCATGCCGCGCGCGATCAGTTCGCCGGGGTGCTGGCGTCGGTCGCCTGGGCCCAACCCACCGTTCCGGTCTACAGCAACACCACCGGCATGCGCCACGATGACAACCCGGCCAAGCTGTGCGACATGATGGCCGCGCATCTGGTCAGCAGCGTCGATTTCGTCGCGATGGCCCGCGCCATGGTCGCCGATGGCGCCAGCGTGTTCGTCGAGGTCGGGCCGAAATCGGTGCTGTCGAACCGCCTGTCCGAAATCCTCGGGCCCGGCGCGGTCAAGGCGATCGCGCTGGACCGCAGCAAGGGCGATGCCGCCGCCTTCACCGACGGGCTGGCCCAGCTTTATGCCGAAGGCTATCCGGTCGATCTGCACAGGCTGGCCGATGCCATGGCCGAAGTCACGCCGCGCCAGGCGAAATCCGATACCCGCAACCTGTGGTATCTGAACGGCGCCTATGCCCGCCGCGCAGGCGACCCCAAGCGCGATGTCAGCATACCCGCCGCGCCGGTCGCCCCGCAAATTTCCGCCGCCGACGGCGCAATTTCGCCGTCCCAACCGCAAACAACCACCGAGGTGCTGGAGTTCATGGATATCACGAATGACAACCTGAACAGGCCCGTCTACCCGGCTTCAGGACAGCCGGACATGCTGGGCAATTATCACAACATGATGCGCGAATTCCTGCGCGTGCAGGAAAGCGTCATGCTGGCCTATATGGGGCAGGCCCCGGCCCAGCCCCAGGCCTTCGACATGCCGCTGCCGAGCTATAGCGCCCCGGCACCGGCGATGACCGCCCCCATGCCGGCCCCGACGCCCATGCCGGTTCCGACACCAGCACCGGCCCCCGTCGCCGCCGCCCCTGCGCCGGTTGCCGCGGCACCCGCAGCCCCGGCACCCGCACCAACCCCCACCCCTGCGCCCGCCGCAGCGGCGGCGCCAAAAGCGATCGACCTGCTGGGCAGCTTTACCGCGATCATCGCCGACAAGACCGGCTATCCCGAGGATGCGCTCGACCCCGATCAGGAGATGGAGGCCGACCTCGGCATCGACTCGATCAAGCGCATGGAAATTCTGGGCGCGCTGCGCAAAATCCTACCCGACGACGCCTCCGAGGCGATGCGCGCCGACATGGACTCGGTCGTCGAGCTGTCCACCATCCGCGAAATCGTCGATTTCGTCTCTGCCAAGGTCGCCGGTGGCGCCCCGGCCGGGAACGGGGGGGGCATCGCGGCCGAACCGCGCCCTTTTGAACTGACCGGGGAGGCAACAAAAACCGCTGCCGTGCTTCCCCGGTATATTCAGGTCCCGTTTCAGGAACCTGTCGATCACCTGACCGAAACCTTGCCCACGGGCATGCGCGTCGCGGTGACAGAGGCAGCGGACGATTTCCACACCCCCGTTCTGGCCGCGTTGAAACAGGCCGGGGCGCAGGGGGTCGTGCTGCCGCAATCGGTGCTGCAGGACGACACGCCCGGCGCGATCGGCGCCTGGCTGGCGGAACAGGGCGGCGATGCGCCGATGGGGCTGATCTATCTCGACAGCCGCGCCGCGCTGCCCGTGCTGAACGATCTGGACTATGCCGCCTGGCAGCAGATTCACAAGACCGGCACCAAGCGGTTCTTCGCGCTGCTGCAGGCCATGGCGCCGCGCCTGAAAGAGGGCGGGCGCCTGATCGCGGCGATGGAAACCGGCGGGCTGTTCGGCCGCACGTCGCAACCGATCCCGACCGGGGTGTCCGCCGCCGCGGGCGCACTGGGTATCGTCAAGGCGCTGTCGCTGGAATGGCCGACCTGCAGTTCCAAGGTGGTCGATCTGGACCGTGCCGAAGACGCCGCCACCCGCGCCGCCCATATCGTTGGCGAGCTGTCCTTCCTCAAGGGTCGGCGCGAGGTGGGCTATCCGGCGGGCAAGCGTACCATCCTGCGCACCGAGCCGGCCTCGCTCTCGCCGCCCGATGACGCCTCTTTCATGATCAACGCCGACTGGGTCGTGGTGGCCACCGGCGGCGCGCGCGGAATCACCGCCGAATGCCTGCGCACCCTGGCACCGCATGCGCCGACGCTGGTGCTGGTCGGGCGATCGCCCCTGCCCGTGCCCGAAGGCGACGACACCCGCATGCTGGACGCGGCCGGGCTGCGCACCCATTACCTGAACGCCGCCCGCGCCGCAGGCGAGAAAATCCGCCCCGCCGCGATTGAGGCGCAGGTCGGCCGCCATCTGGGCCGGCGCGACATGCGCCAGAACGTCGATGATTTCACCGCCTTCGGCGCCAAGGTGGATTACCGCATCGCCGATGTGGGCGATGCGGATGCGGTGAACGCGCTGTTCGCCGATCTTTACGACACATACGGCCGCATCGACATGCTGGTGCATGGCGCCGGGCTGATCGAGGACACGTTCCTTGAAAAGAAAACAGCCGAAAGCTTTGACCGGGTGTTCGACACCAAGGTCAACAGCGCCTTCCTGATGGCCAAGGCCCTGCGCCGCGACAGCCTGAAAGGCATCTGTTTCTTCACCTCGGTCGCGGGGCGATACGGCAATCGCGGACAGACAGACTATGCCGCCGCGAATGAAACGCTGAACCGCCTGGCCTGGGAGCTGAAGCGCGAATACGGCCCCGATGTCGCCGTCAAGGCGATCAACTGGGGCCCTTGGGCCGCCACCACCACCGGCGCCGGGATGGTCACCGACAATGTGCGTGAACAGTTTGAATCGCGCGGGATTTATATGGTCGAACCCGTTCCGGGCCGCGATCTGTTCTTCAAGGAAATGTTCTGGGGCGCGCCGGACGATGTTGAATCGATCGGCTGGGTCGCCGATGGCGAAACCATGGAACAAACCGTTTGCGGCCTGCCCGTGCCGCCGGGGACAGAGCCGCTGGGTGGCAAGCTGGTGCTGCTGCGCAACGGCTATCGCCGCGAAAACGGCAAGCGCGAGGTCATCCTGCGCTTCGATTTCGTGAACGCGCCCTATGTCGATCACCACCGCTTCGACGGGATCGGCGTGATGCCGGTCGCCGCCGTGATGCAGATGATGAGCGAAGTACCCGCCGCCTTCGGCATCGACCGCCCGGTGGTCGCGGTCGAGGATCTGCGCCTGTTCAAGGGGCTGACCCTGGCCGACGGCCCGACCGAGATTCGCCTGCAGTTGGAAGACGAGGCCCCCGATGGCCGGCTGCGGGTCAATATCCGGTCCTCCGCCGACCCCAAACGGGTGAATTACCGGGGCGACGTGCGGCTGGGCGATACCTTGCCGCAGTTGATGCTGGATCCGGCCGAGCGGCCGGCGACGCCCAGCTGGACCGGCCCGGATATCGGGATGATGTACCGCAGATGGCTGAGCCATGGACCGCGGTTCCAGACCCTGACCGGCATCCGCGCGATCGACGCGGCCGGGGTCTGGTCCGACGCGCACTGCACCCGGCCCTCGGATTTCGTGCCGGTCGGACCCGATCTGGACTGGAGCTTCGACCCGGGCCTGATCGACGGGCTTTTGCAAACCGTCTGGATCTGGAGCAAGGCAATGCAGGGCGCGTCCACCCTGCCGCTGTCGGTCAAGGCCGTGCGGCGCTTTTCAGGCAATCCGCAGAACGGGCCGCTGATCGCGGACACGCGCATCCTGTCGGCGCCCGAGGATACCGATGTTCTGACCCGGCTGCGGGTTTACGATGCACAGGGATTGCTGTGCTTTGAACTGGACAGCTTCAAGGGCCAGTCGTCGCAGCATCTGAACCGCCTGGCGGGCGGCTGGCAGGGCGGCGAACGGGATTATGGCGATGTAATGGGAAAAACCGAATGACGGCGCAGACGGACGATATCGCCATTGTCGGCATGGCCGGGCTTTACCCCGGCGCCGATGACATCGACGTGTTCTGGTCGAATATCCTGAACAAGACGGATGCGGTCACCACCTCCAGCGAGGACTGGCTGGGCGACGATTACATCCTCGACCCCGACTCCGACGACCCGCTGAAGATCTATACCCGCAAGGGTGGCTTTCTGGGCGATCTGTCGCGCTTCGACGCGATGGCGCATGGCACGGTGCCGCGCTCGGTCGAGGGGGGACAGCCCGATCAGTTTCTGGCGCTGAAACTGGCCTACGACGCGCTGCGCGACGCGGGCTATACGCCGGGCAAGTTCGATGGCCGCGCCACCGGGGTGATCCTGGGCCATTCGGTACATGCCCATCGCGGCAACAGCAACGGGATGCAGCAGGTCTGGTTCCACAACCAGACGCGCAGCCTGTTGAAATCCATCTTCCCCGACTTGGCCGAAAGCCGGATCGAGACCGCGATCGAGATGATGCAGGCCAAGATGCCGCATATCGCGACCGAAGCGGTGCCGGGGCTGGTGCCCAATATCCTGAGCGGGCGGATCGCCAACCGGCTCGATCTGATGGGGCCGAACTATATCATCGACGCGGCCTGTTCGTCGTCGATCATCGCCACCGATCTGGCCATCAATGAACTGCGCGCCGGGCGGGCCGACATGATGCTGGCGGGCGGAGTGAACACCACGACCTCGCCGCTGGTCTACAGCGTGTTCTGCAGCGTCAACGCCCTGTCGCGCGACGGGCTGATCCGCCCGTTCGACAAGCGCGCCAGCGGCACCGTCCTGGGCGAAGGCGCCGGCATGATCGTGATGAAACGCCTGGCCGACGCGCAAAAGGCCGGCGACCGGATCTATGCGGTGATCAAGGGCATCGGCCAGTCGTCGGACGGCAAAAGCTCGGGCCTGATGGCGCCGCGGCTGGAGGGCGAAATCCTGGCGATCGAGCGGGCCTATCACAATTGCGGCCTCGATCCCGCCAGCATCGGGTTGGTCGAGGCACATGGCACCGGCATCCCGCTGGGCGAACGTACCGAGTTGGAGGCGCTCAAAGCGGCCTTCGGCAGTCGCCACGGGCCGCTGCCCACGGTGCCCATCGGCTCGGTCAAATCGATGATCGGGCATTGCATCCCGGCCTCTGGCTCGGCAGCGATCATCAAGATGGCGTTGTCGCTGCAAAACAAGATCATTCCGCCCACCCTGTGCGAAGAGGTCAATGACGGGATCGGGCTGGAAGACACGCCGTTCTATGTCTCGACCGAGGCGCGGCCCTGGATTCACAGCGCCGACACGCCGCGCCGCGCCGCGATCAACGCCTTCGGCTTTGGCGGGATCAATGCGCATATGGTTCTGGAAGAAGCCCCCGGCGCCGGGTTTACCGACCCCACCGCCGCCTTCACCCGCCCGGCGATCGCCCCCGCCGCCACACCCGAGCATGTCTTCGCCTTTGCCGGGGCCGACCGGGCCCAGTTGCTGGCCACGCTGGAAAGTTTCGGTGCCGCGCTGCAGGCGGACGGCGCTGATTTCGCCAGCCTGGCGCAGTCCAGCTGGGAAACCGCCGCCAACCATGCCGGACCCGAGCGCCTGTCGATCGTCGCCTCTGCGGCGCCGGATTTCGCCAAGAAGCTGGCCACCGCGCAGGCCAAGCTGCAAAGCCCCGAAACCCGCTCGCTCCAGACCCGCAATGGCATTTATTTCGAGGCCGCGCCGGTCGACGGCAAGGTGGCCTTCCTGTTCCCCGGCGAGATGGCGCAGTATCCCGGCATGATGGCCGATGTGGCGATGGCCTATCCGATGGTGCGCGAATGGTTCGATTTCATCGGTCAGTTGACCGAGGGCCAGCGCTTTATCCGGCTGGGTCAGGTGGCGTTTCCGCCGCCCAGTCTGGTCGATGCCAAGGGACAGGCCCTGCTGGAAGAGCTGATCCACCGGGTCGATTACGGATCCGAGATGGTGTTTGCCGCCGATCAGGCGGTGCACGGGCTGCTGACCTCGCTCGGCATCCGCGCCGACGCGATGCTGGGCCATTCGACCGGCGAAAACGCGGCGCTGGTGGCCAGCGGGTTGCTGGATCTGGATCGCGGCGATATCGGCAACATGATCCGTCAGATGAACGTGATCTTCCGCGAGGTCGAGGAAAGCGGCTCGGTCCCGACCGGTGTTCTGCTGACCATCGCCGCGCTGGATGCAGCACAGCTGCACCCGCTGATTGCGGCCTATCCCGAAATCCATTTCACCATGGACAACTGCCCCAATCAGGCGATCCTGTTCGGCAGCAAAGACCAGATCGACGCGCTGGAGGCACAGGCCGTCGCCCTTGGCGCGGTCTGCACCCGGTTGCCGATTTCCTGGGGCTATCACACCGAGTATGTCGCGCCGATGGCCGAAAAATTCGGCAAGCTGTTCGAAGGGGTCACGCCGGTCGACAGCCCGGTGACGCTGTATTCCTGCGCCACGGCCACCCCCTTTCCCACCGACCGCGATGCGTTCCGCGAACGGGCAGTGGCGCAATATGTGTCGCGCGTGCGGTTCACCGAAGCGGTCAACCAGCTTTACGAAGACGGGCACCGCATCTTCATCGAATGCGGCCCGAACGCGAACCTGACCGCCTTCGTGCGCGATATTCTGGGCAACCGGCCGCATCTGGCAGACTCCGCCGACAATCGCCGCCGGGGGATGGTGTCGCAGTTGCGCCATCTGGTTGCGCGTCTGTTCACCGCCGGCCTGCCGCTGGAGGCCGACGCGTTTCTGGCGCCGCCGCAAAGCGCCGATCAGATCCGCCGCGCCGAGATGCGGACGAAATACCGCAAGGCGGCCGCGCTGCCCAGCCACCTGCCCTATGTCCGGCTGGATGAGGCCGAGGCCAGGGCGATCCGCGATCTGATCGCGCCGGAACCGGCCCCTGCTGCGCCCGCACCGCAGACCGCGGCCCCGTCCGCCCCCGCTTATACCCCGGTGGCGGCGCCACAGCCGCAATCGGCCCAGGCCGGGGTCAATGGCCATATCGACCTGATGACCGCCTTTCTGAAAGGTCAGGAACAGGTCGCGCGCGGCGCGCTTGGCGCACCCGCCCTGACACGGGCCGCCGCCCCTGCGGATCCCGACGCAAAGAAAATCCTCGTACTCGATCTGGCGCGCGACTTTCAGATGCCGTTCGATTTCCGGGCCTATCTGCTGCGCGGCGCGCCCAGCTTTGCCGGGATGCTGCCCTATCTTGGCGCCGGCGAACAGGACGAGGCCCGACAGGTCGCTGAAAAGGCGCGCTCGGGTCAGGCTTGGGCGGAATGGAGCCTCAGCCGCCTGGCGGTGAAACGCGCGGCGGGCGAACTGATGGCAAATGGCAGCGGCCAGCGCCCGCAGGACAGCCTGATCGAGGTGCGCAAACATGACGGCGGCGCGCCCTATCTGCAACTGGTTGCGGGGGCGGGCATCGCCCCCGCGATCTCGATCTCGCATGTGAACGCCCTGGGCATCGGTGCGGCGGCGGATCCGCGCTGGCGACTCGGGATCGACTATGAGCTGCCGGGCCGGGTCCGCGATCCGGGCGCGTTTCTGGACAGCATCCTCGGCACGGCCGAACGGCAGGTGATCCGCTTCGCGCCCACCGGGCAGACCGCCACCACGGTCTGGAGCATCAAGGAAGCCGCGGCAAAGGCGCTTGGCGTCGGCATTCAGGGCCGCCCGCAGGAGTTCAGCATCGTGGAGCTTGACCCCGCCCTTGGTACCGCGCATGTCGCCTATGGGGCGCACAATCTAGAGGCGAAAATCCGCCGGGTTGGCGACGGCATCTGTGCGGTCGCGTTCATTGCTGCAGCGCAGTAAAAAGGTACTATGCAAAGCAGCATCGGTTATGAAACACTGTCCGCAGAATACAAATCACGACTTTTTTTGCGGCAACGGCCGGTGGTCGGACAAATTAATTACAGGAGGCCCATGTTGCAATCGGTTCAAATTGAAGAGCGCCTGAAAACGACGCTCGCCGAATTCGTCGAAGATTGGGGCGTCAGCGTTGCGATCACCCCGGACACCACCCTTGTCGAGGATCTGGAATTCGACTCGATCGACGTGATCCAGTTCGTTGTCGCGGTGGAAAGCGCCTTTGGCACCCGGAACATGGGGTTTCAGGAACTGCTGATGCAGGACGGGCGCTATGTCGATGATCTGAAGGTCAGCGAAATAACCGCTTTCCTCGAAAGCCGTCTCCCGCAGATGCAGGCCTCCTGATCGGGCAGGCCAGACTAAAAATCGAGCGGCACCAAGGAATACATATTATGACAAGTACATTACTTATCGGTCTGGACGGCGCGACATTTACCGTTCTCAAGCCCCTGATTGACGGCACCGCCGAAGAAGGCGTGGTCATGCCCTTTCTGGCAGAGCTGATCAGCACCGGATATTCCGCGAACCTGCGGTCGACCAATCACCCGCTGACGCCGCCGGCCTGGACCTCGGTCGTCACCGGACGCACCCCCGGCCACCATGGCATCTATGATTTCGTGCGGTTCGAGGATCTGGGCGACGATTTCTATTTCACCCTGTATGACGCACGCGACATCCGCACCGAAACCCTGTGGCAAGTCGCCAGCCGCCAGAACAAAAGCGTCGTTTCGCTCAACTTTCCGATGATGGCCCCCCCGCCCGAGGTGAACGGCTCGCTCGTGCCCGGCTTCGTGTCGTGGAAGCACCTGCGCCGTAACATGTGGCCGCGTTCGCTGTTTCAGCGGATCGACAAGATCGAAGGTTTCGACCCCAAGGAACTGTCCTGGGATTTCGAGCGTGAAAGCCAGATCGGCGACGTCATGCCCGACGAAGAACTGTACAAATGGGTCGAAAACCACCTGCCGCGCGACAAGCAGTGGTTCAATATCGGCCTGCACCTGCTGACGGAAGACAAACCTGACCTGTTCGCGCTGATGATGGACGGCACCGACAAGATCCAGCACCAGGCCTGGCATGTGCTGGACCCCGCGCTGTGGACCGGCGATGCGAATGACGCGGCGAAGGCGGTGCGCAAGCTGGTCTTGCAATATTTCAACGAGCTGGACGGCTATGTGCGCGACCTGTACGAGGCCGCCGGCCCGGATGCCCAGATGGTCATCGTGTCCGACCACGGCTTTACCGGATCCGACAAGGTCGTGCGCATCAACCTGTATCTCGAAGAGCTGGGCGTGCTGACCTGGCGCGAAAGCGATGGCTCGGATGCCGCGCGCCGCCGCGATCTGGCCAATTTCGCCAATCTCGACTGGACCCAGACCAAGGCCTTCTGCCCCACGCCGTCGTCGAACGGCATCGTGATCCGGCAAAAGTCCGATAAATGCCCCAACGGCGTGGAACCCGCTGAGTATGAGGCGTTCCGCGATAAGCTGATCGCCGATCTGCTGGACATGACCGACCCTGAGACCGGCGAAAAGGTCATTGCCGACGTGCTGAAGCGCGAAGACGCCTTCCCCGGCGCGGCGATGGTCAATGCGCCCGACCTGACGCTGATCCTGGCCGATCACGGCTTCGTTTCTGTCCGCAACCGCGCGCCTGCCGTGGTGACCCGCCCCACGCCGCTGGGCACCCACCATCCCGACGGGATCTTTATCATGACCGGCCCCGGCGTGCGTCATCAGCGCGGCGCGGACATGTCGATCGTCGATACCACCGCGATCGTCGCGCACAGCATGGGCCTTGAGGTGCCGCGCGATTTCGAAGGCACGATCCCCGGCGATCTGTATGACGAAAGCTGGCTGTCCGATCATCCGGTCAAACTTGGGGCGGCCACCAAACCCCTGGCCGAGACCACCGGCGCGGCCACGCCCGGCGACAGCCCCGGCAGCGCCGAGGACAGTGAACAGAAGGAAGAGGTTCTCGCGCAGTTGCGGCTTCTGGGATATCTTGAAGACTAGGGCGCAAGACCGAACCGGCACCAGTCACATGGTAGCGTGAAAGATATGGCGAGGGTTGCGGCAAACGGGGTTACGCTGAACGTCACCGAAATCGAACCGCGCACGCGGGGCAGGTATTCGGCGGACGAGGTGCCCGTGATCTGTGTTCACGGCCTCGCCGCCTCTTCTGCCTTCTGGTACGGGGCGGGGGCGCCGTTCATGGCGCTGATCGGCCCGACCATGCTGTATGACCTGCGCGGCCATGGCAAAAGCGGCACCACCGATACCGGCTATAGCGTGACCAACATGGTCGCCGATCTGATCGCGCTGATGGATGCGCGCGGCATCCGCAAGGCGCATCTGATCGCCCATTCCTTCGGCGGCATGATCGTGCTGCTTTGCGCCCTCAAACATCCCGAGCGCGTGGCCAGCCTGACCCTGGCCGATGTCCGGGTGCGGCCGATCCAGACCAACCTGTCGATCCGCGCCAAGACGATCCCGCCGGCGCTGGAACGCCGGCTGGAGGAATACGGGATCGACCTGTCGGCGATTTCCCAAAGCGATGACGGGATCGGCTATCTGAATGCGGTCGCGAAAATTCAGGTGGCCGCCGGTGCCGAGGCGACCGAGCTTTTGATCGCACTTTATCGCCATCCCCGGTTGTTCAAATCGCTCAAGAACGCGCGGAAATGGATTCAGCTGACGGAAAATGCCAGCTTGGTCAAAGACCTGAAGGACGAAAGCGCCTTTGTCCCGGCCGATCTGAAAAAGATCAAACAACCGATCCTGATCCTTGTCGGACAGGAATCGCCCACGCTGACCTCGGCCAGAACGCTGGCGCGGCTGTGCTCTCACGCCATCCTGGAGGAAATCCCGAATGCCGGACATTTCTTTCCGGCGTCGCATCCTAAGCTGTTCCTGCGACCGACCTTGCGCTTTTTGCGGGCCGTCAACCGCGGCGATCCCAGGTTGCAGACCCACCGGGCGCAGTCCAGCGCCTGAACGGGCGGATCACCCCTTGGCTTTCAATCGCTCCAGCACCGGCTTGATCGCGCAATAATCGGGCAGCGCATCGGCGCCGCGCCCCTGCAAAGCCATCCATTCCATGCAGCGCCGCGACTTGCCGCAGCCGCAACAGGTCGCCACGGTCTGCGTGTAATCCGCCCGGTCCAGCCGCCCCGCCTTCAGCGCGCCGTTCAGATCCACGCCGATGCTGCGGGCCATCCCCTGTGTCAGCCAGAAATGCCGTGATAATCTGCCGTTATCTTCCATCTGGTCCACCCTCGGCTCAACGCGCCCGCATTGCCTCCAGCTCCGCTTTGTTGCGGCAAAAGGACGGGGTCTCGTCACTGCCGCTTTCGGCGTTGAGGGCCAGAAAATGCTGGCACTCCCCCGCCTCCAGGCAGCCCACGCAGCGCAGAACCGTGCTGCGGAACTGTTCGGGCGTCAGCCGCCCGGCCTGCATTTCCTCGGCCAGATCGACGCCCAGCACATCGGCCATGCGCTGCACCAGATCCGCATGCTCATCAAGCTTCGTTAAACCAAACATCTGCTTTCCTCTGCTGAACCAACTGACGTTGAGGAAAGCAGAGTCGGGACGCAGACGCCTTGATACGCATCAAAGACGCGGCAGGCGGATCACAGACCGGCGGCCACCTCGGCAACGACCCGCTGACGCTGGGCGTTGGGCGGGTGGGTCCCCAGAAAGCTGTTTCCGGGATCGGGGATGCGCGCAAAATACTGCGCGCCGATCAACGGATCATAGCCGGCGTGGGACGCGATCACGGTGCCCAGCGCGTCTGCCTCCAGCTCCATGTCCTGCGAAAACACGCGCGATCCAAGCGTGGCGCCGATCCGCTGCGCGGTATCCTTGCCCTGCTCGCCCACGCCCCCGACCGCGGCCACGGCGCCGAAGATCAGCGCCCCGGCCAGCGCGGTCTGCTGCTGTTTGGGAATGTGCGCCTCGATATGATGCGCGGATTCGTGCCCCATGATGAAGGCCAGTTCGTCAGGATTGCGCGCATCCTCGATCAGCGCGCGGGTGAAGGTGATCACCGGGCGGCCATTGGCATCAAGGCTTTGATAGGCATTGGCCGGCTGGCCGGGCCGGTCATCCACCGCGATCGTGAAGTTGCAGTTCTGCCCGCCGGTCCGGGCGACGCATTCGCGTTCGGCCACAGGCTCGACCCGGTTTACCACAGTGACAAAATTGCGCGCAGCCACATCGGGCGACAGCTGCGGCCCGGCCGGCTGCGACATGGTTACTGGCGGCGCGGTGGTGGTGGTTACGCATCCGGCAAGGGTCAACGAGGCGGCGGTCAGGCAAAGGGCAAGGCGCATGGGCGTCTCCGGTCACGATTTCGGGATGATAATAATCGCTTCGGCGGGAATGACCATTCACAACCTGTTGCCGCAGGCCAGACCTGACCGGTCCGCGCAATCGCTGTTTCCTTCGGCCGCGCGCCGCGCTAGCCTTGGGTCATGTTTACCATCGAACACGAATTCGACGCCACCATCGTGACCCTCGTTGACGAGGGGCCCGGCCATTTGCAGGAAGACATCACCATTCAGGCCTTCGAGGAATGCGTGACGGTCGAGCAATACGATACCCGCACCGATACGGTGCAGAAGGTCACCCTGTCGATGGCGCAGCTGCGCGAACTGGCCGCCGCGCTGGACCTGCCCGAAGGGGTCTATCGCCTTTCGCCGGAAAAAGGTGCGGTCTAGGGTCAACCGGCCACCCGGAATGTCTTGTCCCGCGCGGTCTGGCCGCGCAGCAGATCCAGTCGCGATTTCGGCACGCCCAGCGCCTTCGACAACAGCTTGATCACCGCCGCGTTCGCCTTGCCGCCCTCGGGCACCGCCGTGACATAGGCCCGCAGCGCGCCGTCCTCCAGCACCAGC
Source organism: Actibacterium sp. D185-2 (assembly GCF_054954595.1). Classification (NCBI taxonomy): domain Bacteria; kingdom Pseudomonadati; phylum Pseudomonadota; class Alphaproteobacteria; order Rhodobacterales; family Roseobacteraceae; genus Actibacterium; species Actibacterium sp. D185-2. The sequence continues at coordinate 165,965 of NZ_JBPWNX010000003.1, read as the reverse complement.
GCATTGCGCGACGCCCTGGGTGTGACGCGCAGGGTGAATTCGGTGCCCGGTGCGCAAAGATGGGCGAAATCTGGGTCGGCCATGGGCTTCTCTCTTTGCGGGCCATGCCCTAACCTGCCCGAAAATGACGCGGAGCGGCGGCGATGACCACAGGGTTTTTCTGGGACGAGCGGTGCTTTTGGCATTCGGGCGGCAATTACGCCTTCATGCTGCCGGTGGGCGGGCTGGTGCAGCCGATGGCCACCGGCGGCCTGCCCGAAAGCCCCGAAACCAAGCGGCGGCTGAAGAACCTGATGGCGACCACCGGCCTGCTGGCCACGCTGGACGCGCGCGGCGCGCCCGCGGCCACATGGGACGATCTGCGCCGGGTTCACCCCGACACCTATCTGCGCGACTTCAAGGCGCTGTCGGATGCCGGTGGTGGCGAGTTGGGCCTGCGCACCCCGTTCGGCCCCGGCGGGTTCGAGCTGGCCGCGCTGTCGGCGGGGCTGGCGAAAGAGGCGCTGTTCGCGGTGCTTGAGGGGCGGATGGACAATGCCTATGTCCTGTCGCGCCCGCCCGGCCACCATTGCCTGCCCGAATTTCCTAACGGGTTCTGCCTGCTGGCCAATATCGCCATCGCGGTCGAGGCGGCGCTGGCCGAGGGGCTGGCCGGCCGCATCGCGGTGCTGGACTGGGACGTGCATCACGGCAACGGCACCGAGGCGATCTTTTACGACCGCCCCGAGGTGTTGACCATCAGCATCCATCAGGACCGCAACTATCCGCTGGACACCGGCGAAGCTGCCGATCGCGGCGCGGGCGCGGGGCTGGGCACCAACATGAACATCCCGCTGCCGCCCGGTGCGGGCCATGCCAGCTATCTGGAGGCGACAGAGCGGCTGGTGCTGCCCGCCCTGGCCGCGTTCGGGCCGGATGCCATCGTGGTCGCCAGCGGCTATGACGCCGCCGCCTTCGACCCCCTGGGCCGGATGCTGGCCACGGCCGACACGTTCCGCCAGATGACCCGTCTGACGATGGAAGCGGCGGCCGATCTGTGCGACGGCAAGCTGACACTGGTACACGAGGGCGGCTATTCCGAGCTGTACGTTCCCTTCTGCGGCCACGCGGTGCTGGAGGAGCTGTCGCACAGTACCATCACCGCGCCCGACCCGCTGGCCGAAACCCTGACCGTGCGCCAGCCCCCGGCCTGGCTGGATGCCCATGTCAGCACCTATCTGGGGGATCTGGCCGCCACCCTGTTGCGGCCCTAGGTTTCTTTTCCGGCCAAATATCCCCGCCGGAGGCAAGACAGTCCTGCACCGCCGCCACCCCTTGAACCCGCCCGGCATATGGCCGACATGAGTAGCGCAGACAGGAGAAACCCATGCCAAATCCCAATCCCGCCGTGATGGAATTCCTTCTCACCCGCCGCTCATGCCCGGCCAAGACCCTGACCGCGCCGGTGCCGGACCGCAACGCGCTGATGCCGATCCTGACCGCCGCCGCGCGCACGCCCGATCACGGCAAGCTGGAACCCTGGCGCTTTATCGTGCTGGAAAAGCCCGCGCTGCAGCGGCTGGCCGGTCTGGTGGCCGAACGCGGGGCCGCCCTGGAAATCGACCCCGAGAAGGTCGCCAAGATGCGCGCCAGTTTCGCCGATGCCGGGCTGGTGGTGGCGGTGGTGTCGTCGCCCAAAGCGTCCGAAAAGGTGCCGCATATCGAACAGCTCTATTCCGCCGGCGCGGTTTGCCTGGCGCTGGTCAACGCGGCGCTGGCCTCGGGCTGGGGGGCGAACTGGCTTAGCGGCTGGGCCTCTTTCGACGCCCCCTTCGTGCAACAGGGGCTGGGCCTGACCCCGGACGAGGGCATCGCCGGCTTTATCCATCTGGGCACCGAAACCGCGCGCCCGCCCGAACGCCCGCGCCCTGCGGTGAACGCAATCACCACCTGGGTGGGCGAATGATCTTTGCTGATTTCACCCGCGCGCTTGGCCAGTTGTCGGATCCGCGCTTTCGTCGGGTGCTGTGGCGCGGCATCGCGCTGACCGTCGCGCTTTTGATCGGGGTGACCGCGCTGTTCGCCCTTGGGGTCGGCTGGCTGATGCCCGCCAGCATTACCGTCTGGGGCATCGGCGAGGTCGACTGGCTGAACGAGGTTTTCTCGGTCGCCGCCGTTGTGGCGATGATCTATCTGTCCAGTTTCCTGATGGTGCCCGTGGCCTCGGCCTTCACCGGGTTTTTCCTGGATGACGTGGCCGCGGCGGTCGACGACCGCTATTACCCCGGCTTGCCCCCGGCACTTCAGATCGGGCTTTACGACACGATCCGCGACAGCATCAATTTCTTCGGCGTGCTGGTCGCGGTCAATATCGTGGCGCTGGCACTGTCCTTCTTCGTCGGCCCGTTCGCGCCGGTGCTGTTCTGGGTGGTGAACGGTTATCTTCTGGGCCGCGAATATTTCCAGATGGTCGCGATGCGGCGGCTGGGCCGCGCGGGCGCCTCGGCGCTGCGCCGCAAACATGCGGGCGAAATCTGGCTGGCGGGCACGCTGATGGCGATTCCGCTGTCAGTGCCGCTGCTGAACCTGCTGATCCCGGTGCTGGGCGTGGCGACCTTCACTCATCTGTACTACCGGCTTGCTCCATCGTCAGCCGGTTGAGCCCGCTCAGATCCCGGATCGACACCACGCCGGACAGGATCACCCCGGCCAGGATCGCCCACAGCACCACGGCAACCACCGTGACCCGCTTGGCGGTGCGCCTGGGGTCGAAATTGGCCGGCGCGCCCGCCTGGGTGCCCGGCACCACATCGCCCACATCGCCCTGCGTCTTCAGCCGCAGCGGCAGCGTGATGAACAGAACCATGAACCAGATCACGGCGAACAGGACGATGGCGGCGGTGATCGACATCAGACCTGCTCCAGTTCGACCAGGCAGCCGTTGAAATCCTTGGGGTGCAGGAACAGGACCGGCTTGCCATGGGCGCCGATCTTGGGCTCGCCGCTGCCCAGAACCCGCGCACCCGCCTCTTTCAGCCGGTCGCGGGCGGCCAGAATGTCATCGACCTCGTAACAGATGTGATGGATCCCGCCGGCGGGGTTCTTTGCCAGAAACCCGGCGATCGGGCTATCGTCACCCAGCGGGTACAGCAACTCGATCTTGGTGTTGGGCAGTTCGATGAACACCACGGTCACCCCGTGATCGGGTTCGTCCTGCGGCGCGCCGACCTTGGCGCCCAGCGTGTTGGCATATTGCGCCGAGGCCGCCGCAAGATCGGGGACGGCGATGGCGACATGGTTCAGACGGCCGATCATGGGCACACTCCTTCTTTCGCGGTTGCGCCGGTTATGCGGCGGCGGGCGCGGCCCCGCAAGGGGCGGCGCGGTTTATCGCGGCGGTTTTACCGAAGATTAAGCACTGCCGCGCTTTACTGACCCCGGGATATGGGAGAGCAATCATGACCGACGACCTGACGCCCCTTTCGCAATACCGCCCCGACCGCAGCGCCCGGCCATTGGTCGGACTGACCGTTCTTGTGGTCGAGGATAGCCGCTTCGCGTCCGAGGCGATGCGCCTTTTATGCCTGCGTTCGGGCGCGCGCATTCGGCGGGCCGATTGCCTGCGCTCGGCGCGCCGTCACCTGCGGGTCTATCGCCCGGCGGTGGCGATCATCGATCTGGGCCTGCCCGATGGCGCGGGCGACAGCCTGATCGCCGCGCTGGCACAGGCCCGTCCCCGGGTCGGCGCGATCCTGGCCACCAGCGGCGATGACGGGGCCGAGGCACGCGCGCTGGCCGCCGGCGCCGACGGTTTTCTGGCCAAGCCGGTGGCCAGTCTGGCCGCGTTTCAGCAGGCGGTCCTGTCGCGGCTGCCGCGCGACGGCCGCGCCACGGGCCCCCGCACCCTGACCGACGAGGTGATCCATCCCGACCCTTTCGCCTTTCGCGATGACATGGTCCACGCGGCCGAGATTCTGGCCGATGGCGCCGATACCGAAACCCTGACCTATCTGGCGCAATTTCTGGAAGGGGTGGCGCGCGCCGCGCGCGATCTGCCGCTGGAACAGGCGGCGGCCGGGCTGGCCCACCGACAGCGTCAGGGCCAGACCGCCGAGGACGCGCTGCTGCGCATCGCCAGCCTGGTCGATGCCCGGATCAGTGCCACGGGGCCGGTCTAGGCATGGGGCGCTCAGCCCGCCAGAACCGGGTCCGATCCCGCGCGCACCAGCGCGGTCAGATCCGACAACCGCTCGATCTGACGACCCTGCGCATCGAAATTCGACGGGGCCAGCCAGGCCTCATACGCCTCTTTCAGCGCTGGCCATTCGGCGTCGATCACCGCGAACCAGGCGGTGTCGCGGTTGCGCCCCTTGACCACGGTGGCCTGCCGGAACACCCCCTCATAGCTGAACCCCAGCCGCTGCGCCGCGCGACGCGAACCCCGGTTCAGCGCATCGCATTTCCATTCGTAACGGCGATACCCCGCGCCGAAGGCCCAGCCCATCATCAGATACATCGCCTCGGTCGCGGCGCGGCGTTGCTGCAGCTCGGGCGCGAAATTGATATGCCCGACCTCGATACTGCCCGCTTCGGGCGTAATCCGCAGGAAACTGGCGACACCGGAAAAATGCCCGCTTTCCAGATCCTTGATCGCATAGAACACCGGATCGGTGCCCGCTGTCACCTCGCGCATCCAGCGGTGGTACTGCGCGGCCGACGAAAACGGGCCATAGGGCAGGTAATCCCAGATCGCGTCATCGGCGGAATTGGCGCGGTGCAGATCGGCGGCGTGGGCATCGGGCGACAGCAACTCCAGCCGCGCGAACCGCCCTTGCAGCACCGGCGCATCGGGGCGTGGTGGCGGCGTCCAGCCCGGCACGGGCCGGCCCAGCGGTCTTTCGTCGGACATGGCGCTGATCCCTCTTTGCTGACACTGCGGCGATCTAGCCCCAAACCGCGACGCGAGGAAACCCCGAATACACGCGCCCTACAGGGTGATCCGGGCCACGCCACCCATATCAAGCCCCGGAAAAACCGCGCCTTCCAGCACCGACCGGTTCAACCCGAACAGCCCCTGCATGGCCGAGGCTGCATAGGCGCGCACATCCGCCGTCGGCATCAGGTCGCGCCCCTTGTAAAGTTCTGCCTCCCCCAGCCCCGGCCAGTCGCCATAAACCCGCCCGCCACGCACCGCGCCCCCGGCCAGAACCATCGCGCCGCCGGTGCCGTGATCGGTGCCGCCGGTGCCGTTCTCGCGCACGGTGCGGCCGAATTCGGTCATCGCGATCACGCTGGTCTGACCCCAGACCGGCCCCAAGCCCGCCTTCAGCGCCAGCAGCGTATCGGAAAGCGCCGCCAGCGGCCGTTTCAGCGCAGCGGTCTGTCGGTTATGCGTGTCCCAGCCGTTGATCGAAAACGCCGCGATCCGGGTGTCGCCGCGCAACCGGCTGGCCGCGAAAGCCGCCACCTTTTCATGATCCTTGGCGCCCTTGGCCTGCGCCATGCCGCCCGCCGCCTCGGCCTCCAGGCTTTCGACGATCGCGATTGCCTCGCTCACCGCGTCGCGGAACAGCGGATCGTGATGCGCGACCCGTTCCATCAATCCACGCGCCTGTGGCGTCAGATCCAGCCGCGCGTCGGGGGCCCAACTGGCCACGCCCGCCGCCCCCTTCAGCACCAAAAGATCGCCCTCGCCGATCGCATAGGCGGTTTCGGCACTCAGCCCCGGCACCGTCTGCAACATCCGGTTCAGCCAGCCGTCGCGCACCGAACTCGCGCCCAGATCGAAGCCGGTCCCGGCCTCGAGCAGATCCTGCCCGTCGAAATGGCTGCGCTTGTCGCGATACGGTGTCGAAACCGCGTGAACGAACCCCAGCTCACCCTGGTCCCACAGCGGCATCAGCGCAGACAGACCCGGATGCAGCGAAAAGAACCCGTCCAGATCATGCGCGCCGCCCGCTTCGCCGAACGCCAGCGTGGCCCGGTTGGCGGCAAGAACCGGATCGCCGTAGGGCTGCACCACGTCCAGCCCATCCATCGCGCCGCGCAGGATGATCACCACCAGCCGCTGATCCCAGGGCGCTGCGGCCAGGGTCACCGGCGTCAGCAGCGGCGCGGCGGCGGCCGAGCAGCCCAGCGCTAGGCTGCGCGTCAGAAACCCCCGGCGTGAAAGCGGCTTGCCCATGGTCATCTCCTTTGAAATTCGGGCGCGGTCAGCACCAGCGCCACACCCACGGCGCGGTTTTCCGCCGCCGCCGCCGCAAATCGCAGATCGCCCGACGCCACGCCCCCCAGCGCGGTTTCGACGAAGGCGCGCGGGTCGGGCAGATCGGGCATCAGGGCCGATGGCGCCTGCATTGCCCATTGAATACGCGCGGCCATGCCCTGGGGGGTGATCCAGGCCTCGGCCTCTTCGGGCCAGCCGTCGGGGCCGATCGGCTCTTCCCAGGGCTGGCCCATCGCCTGCAGCGGGCGGGTGAACAGCCGCAATGTGGTTTTCGCCTCCAGCGCGTCCAACACCGGGCCCGGCAGCGCCAGCGCCCGCAACGTGGCCCCCAGAAAATCGAAGGGCTGGCGCGCCTTTTGCAGCGTGGGCACCCAGGCGGCGGGGTGGTCCAGCAGCGCGGCATAGGTCGCCATCAGATCGCCGCCGCTGGCCGCAAAGGCCGCGGCCACGTGATCCACCAGCGCCGGGTCGGGCGCATCGGCCACGAAATGCACCGCCAGCTTGCCCGCGATATGGCGGGCCGTGGCCGGGTGCCGGGCCAGATCATCAAGTGCGGCATGGATATCGGCCAGTTCGGGCGCGCCGCCACCATAGCGGGTGCCCAGCACGGTCTCGGCCCCCGGCTCGGCCATGGCAGGGCGGAAGGTAAAGTCCTTGTCGGCGTCGACCGACAGCCCGGTGAACAGCGCCGCCAGTTGCTGCACATCCGCCTGCCCATAGCCCGCCCCGACACCCAGTGTGTGCAGCTCCAGCACCTCGCGGGCGAGGTTTTCGTTCAGCCCGCGCGCCTTGCCCTTGCCCGCCGCCGAGGCCGGCCCGACCGAGCGCGCCTGATCAAGGTAAAGCAGCATCATCGGGTGGGTCACCGCAGCCTTCAGCAGGCTGGCGAAAGAGCCGGTCATATGCGGGCGGATCGCCTCTTCGACATAGGTCGAAACCAGTTGACGCAGCAGCGCGCCCTTGCCCTTCACGGTGAAATGGTCGGCCCAGAACCGGGTCAGCCGCTCGCGCATCCCGTCTTCGGTCAGGGCCGCACGGCGCAAGGCGGCGGCCAGATAGGCCTGCTGTTCGGTGCGCGCGGATTTGCGCAGGACCCGGATCGCATCACGCGCGGGGCCGCCCATCGCGCCCTCTGTCTTGCGCTGGCGGGTCAGCGCGCGGTATTCGGCCAGCATCGGCAGACGGGCCGCGTATGGCGCGATCGGGTGGCGCGCGGCCATCACATCCGGCCCGCCCAGCCGCGCCAGCATTACCCCGGCATCGCCTGGCGCGGCAATCGCGGGGCACAGCCCGGTGCCGAAACGAATTTCGGCCAGCCTTGACTCAAAACTCAACGGGGTGCTCCATCTGCTGATCCGATGCGCCGACAGCGCCGTGTTCGTCCCTAAATAGCATCGCGGGCGGGGGATTTCACCGCCCCGTTTTCACATGATCCGCCGGGCGGCGGCAGGTCGCTCAGACGTTCAGACATTCAGTAATTGTAAAGAAGTTTTTGTTCCTGTAATGTTCCAGTTGGACAATGGGGGCGAATTGGTCAATATGTTGGACATGTCGGATACACCAGCACAAGACCTGCAAAACTTTCTGGGCAAGGACCGGTTTTCAACCGTTCTGGCCGATCCGCCCTGGCGGTTCACCAACCGTACCGGAAAGGTTGCACCGGAACATAAGCGGCTGTCGCGTTATCCGACCATGACGCTGGACGACATCTGCGCCCTGCCGGTGGCCGACCATCTGGAGGATCGGGCGCATTGCTATATGTGGGTGCCCAACGCGCTGCTGCCCGAAGGGTTGCAGGTGCTGTCGGCCTGGGGGTTCGAGTATAAGTCGAACATCATCTGGCACAAAATCCGCAAGGATGGCGGATCGGACGGGCGCGGCGTGGGTTTCTATTTCCGCAACGTGACCGAAATTTTGCTGTTCGGCACACGCGGCAGGAATGTGCGCACCCTGGCGCCGGGACGGCGTCAGGTGAACATGGTGCAAAGCCGCAAGCGCGAGCATTCGCGCAAACCGGACGAGCAGTATGAGCTGATCGAAAGCTGTTCCTGGGGCCCCTATCTGGAAATGTTCGGCCGCGGCGTGCGCGATGGCTGGACGGTCTGGGGCAATCAGGCCGATGCCGATTACAAGCCCGACTGGAAGACCTATTCCTACAATTCGTCGCTGGCGGCCGAGTAATCCGCCACCGCCGACACCGGCAGACCGATCAGCAACAGCGGGCACGGGTTGCCGACCCCGCGCGCGATCCGGTCGTTCAGTTTGGCCCAATGGGTCGTGGCCATGCCGAACTTGTCCTGCACGAACTGGCGCGCGAACGCCTCGGCGAAGCTCATGCCGCGCTGCATCGACCGCTCGACCGCCGCGCGTTGCCGCGCGGTGCGGTCCTTCATGCCGAAGGGCACCAGCCCGGCTTCGTCATCAATACCGTGCTCGGCGATGAACCCGGTCACCAGCGGCAGCAATTCGTCCTGCAGCCGCGCGCCCCGCGTCACCACCACGCCGACGCTGATCACCGATTGCGCGTGCAGACGCTGGAAATTCTCCAGATCGCGATCAAAGAACGGATCCTTGTTGTTCCATTCGATTTCCAGCGCGATTGTGCCGGCGGCGGCGCGGCGCACATGGTCGATCTCGTGGCTAGTGGCCTCTTTGGTCACGCCGTCGATCTTGGTCTCGACCACGAAATTATGCTTCAGCCAACCGCTGTTCGACAGCCGCCGCCGCAGCCGCCGGGTCGAGGCCGCCTCGCCCCCGCCGCTGCCGATCAGTTCGGCCGGCGAGATCGAGAAATCCAACAGCGCCTGAACCAGCTCGGCGGTTTCGGCCGGGAAATCGACGCCCAAGATGGCTTCGGCATGGTTGCGGACCATGACATCGAAACCGGCCTGGCGCAGCGCGTCGAACATCCCCTAGTCCTGCGGGATGACCCGCAGCGACAACTCGCGCAGCTGCTCGTTCAGCGGTTCGGACGGCGCGCCCATCATCAGATCCTCGGCCCGCTGGTTCATCGGGAACATGATGACCTCGCGGATATTCGCCTCATCGGCCAACAGCATCACGATGCGGTCGATGCCCGCGGCACAGCCACCGTGCGGCGGCGCGCCGAATTTGAACGCATTGACCATGCCGCCAAAGCGCTTGGTGACCTCATCCGCCGGATAGCCCGCCAGTTCGAACGCCTTGAACATGATTTCGGGCTTGTGGTTCCGAATCGCGCCCGAGATCAGCTCATACCCGTTGCAGGCCAGATCGTACTGATAGCCCAGCACGTCCAGCGGATCGCCGCCCAGCGCGTCGATCCCGCCTTGCGGCATGGAAAACGGGTTATGCGAAAAGTCGATCGCGCCGGTTTCGTCGTCTTTCTCGTACATCGGGAAATCGACGATCCAGGCAAAGGCGAAGCGGTCCTTTTCGGTCAGGCCCAGTTCGTTGCCGATCTCGACCCGCGCGCGACCGGCGACAGATTCGAACGCCTGCGGCTTGCCGCCCAGGAAGAAGGCCGCATCACCCTTGCCGAGCTTCAACTGCTGCCGGATCGCCTCGGTCCGTTCGGGGCCGATATTCTTGGCCAGCGGCCCGGCGGCCTCCATGCCATCCCCGCCCTCACGCCAGAAGATATAGCCCATACCGGGCAACCCTTCCTTCTGGGCAAAGGCGTTCATCCGGTCGCAGAACTTGCGCGACCCGCCATTCGGCGCGGGGATGGCGCGAATCTGGGTGCCGTCCTGTTCCAGCAGCTTGGCGAAGATGGCAAAACCCGAACCGCGGAAATGCTCGGACACGTCCTGCATCTTGATCGGGTTGCGCAGGTCGGGTTTGTCGGTGCCATACCACAGCGCCGCGTCCTTGTAGGAAATCTGCGGCCAGTGCTTGTCCACCTTGTGGCCGCCGCCGAATTCCTCGAACACACCTTCGATCACCGGCTGGATCGTGTCGAACACGTCCTGCTGCTCGACGAACGACATCTCCATGTCGAGTTGATAGAAATCGGTGGGGCTGCGGTCGGCGCGCGGGTCTTCGTCGCGGAAACACGGCGCGATCTGAAAGTATTTGTCGAAACCCGACACCATGATCAGCTGCTTGAACTGCTGCGGCGCCTGCGGCAGGGCGTAAAACTTGCCGGGATGCAGGCGCGACGGCACCAGAAAGTCGCGCGCGCCCTCGGGGCTGGACGCGGTGATGATCGGGGTCTGGAATTCGCGGAAACCACTGTTCCACATCCGCTTGCGGATGCTGGCCACCACGTCGCTGCGCAGTTTCATGTTATCCTGCATCGCCTCGCGCCGCAGGTCGAGGTAGCGATAGCGCAGGCGGGTTTCCTCGGGGTATTCCTGATCGCCGAACACCATCAGCGGCAGCTCGTCGGCGGCGCCCAGCACCTCCAGGTCGCGAACGAAAATCTCGATCTCGCCGGTGGGCAGCTTGGGGTTGATCAGGCTTTCGTCGCGGGCCTTCACCTCGCCATCGATGCGGATGCACCATTCGGACCGGACCTTTTCAACCGCGGCAAAGGCCGGGCTGTCGGGGTCGGCCAGCACCTGGGTGATGCCGTAATGGTCACGCAGGTCGATGAACAGGATGCCGCCATGGTCGCGCACGCGGTGCACCCAGCCCGACAGGCGAACGGTCTCTCCGACATTGGCTTTGGTCAGTTCGGCGCAGGTATGGCTGCGGAAGGCGTGCATGGGTCGTCCTCGGGATAAAAGCGGTGTCGCGCCGATACACCCGCCCCAGCCCCTAAAGTCAAGGGAGGGCTGCGCCGCCGCCCCGCCACAGGGCCTGAAAACAGGCTGAAACCGGGAAAAACGGGACGCCGGGCACCTTGGCGGGCATGGCAGCGGTGGCCCGGCCCACACCTGCCGCTAGGGAAATTGCACCAAAGGCTGGACATGGTCCCGAAGCTGTTCTTAAACTCTGCACCTGTAAGCAAAAAATCAGGCCACATGGCCAATGAGGGATGTTCGGGTAAGCAATTTCGCCAGGTGCCAGGTCGCCTGTAGGGGGTGCATATGTGGGATCGTTTGCTGGATATCACGCTGACCCGCCTGATACGGGTGGGCGGAATGAAGGTCGAACTGCCGGATGGACGCTGGCGCCGCTATGGCCCGGCCGATCCGCCCGACGTGACCGTGCATATACGCGACCCCGATCTGCCCCGCAAAATCCTGCTGCACCCCGATCTGGCGGTGGGCGAGTCCTATGTGGACGGCCGGCTGGAGATCGAGAATGACGATCTTTACGGCTTTCTCGGGCTGATCCTGCGCAATCGCGGCGACGGACAGACCAGTTTCGCGCTGGAGTTGAACCTGATGCTGCGGCGGCTGGCGCGGGGGGTGCAGCAATACAACCCGATCGGCAAGGCGCGGGCCAATGTCGCGCATCATTATGACCTGTCCGGCGCGCTGTATGATCTGTTTCTGGATGCGGACAAGCAATATTCCTGCGCCTATTTCCGCACGCCCGAGGATACGCTGGAACAGGCCCAGGCCCAGAAAAAGGCGCATATCGCGGGCAAGCTGTTGCTGAAACCGGGGATGCGGGTGCTGGATATCGGCTGTGGCTGGGGCGGCATGGCGCTGACGCTGGCGCGCGATTACGGCGCGCGCGTGGTCGGCGTGACCCTGAGCGAAGAGCAGCACAAGGTCGCCTGCCAGCGCGCCCGCGACGCGGGGCTGGCGGATCGGGTCGAGTTTCGCCTGACCGATTACCGCAATGTCACCGACCGTTTCGACCGGATCGTGTCGGTCGGCATGTTCGAGCATGTGGGCGTGCCGCATTACCGCGAATATTTCCGCCATGTGCATGACAAGCTGGCCGAGGACGGCGTGGCGCTGATTCATACGATCGGGCGCACCGATCCGCCCGGCTCGACCAGCCCGTGGATTTTGAAATACATCTTCCCCGGCGGCTATGTTCCGGCCATGTCCGAGGTAATGCGCGCGGTCGAGAAGGAAAAGCTGGGCACCACCGATGTCGAGGTCTGGCGCCTGCATTACGCCGAGACGCTGCGCCACTGGTATGACCGATTCATGGCCCGGATCGACGCGGCGCGCGCGCTGTATGACGACCGGTTCTGCCGGATGTGGCGCTATTATCTGGTGGGCAGCGAGCTGTCGTTCCGGCTGCATCATCAGGTGGTGTTCCAGTTTCAGTTGTCGCGCCGACAGGATGCGGTGCCCCTGACCCGCGACTATCTGTATGCCGAGCCCGCCGAGATGCACATGCCGCTGATCGCCATGGACGCCCCGGTTCAGAACGGCCGCACCACGTTGCCGGAATAGAAATAGACGCCCAGCCCAAGGGCGAAGATGATCCAGCCGCCGATGGAATGCAGCAGCACCGCCATCGCGAAGCTGCGCCGCATCTCATAGGCCCAGGCAAAGACCAGCCCGCCGAAGAACGTCATCCCGGCGACGATCCAGTTCCAGTACATCAGATGCGCCAGCGAAAACAGCGCCGCATTCAGCACGATCGCCAATTCGACCCGCGGCAGCAGCGGGCCGTAGCGGCGAAAGAACAGCGTGCGATAGACCACCTCCTGCGGCAGGGCCGACAGCACCGGATAGAGGATGAAGATCAGCGCCAGCAGTACGGGTTGCTGCCGGATCAGCACCAGGAACGCGCCGGGCCGGGTGCCCAGAACCACCGCCGCCACCACAAGCAGCGTGACCATCGTGAACAGCGCCACAAAGCGCCAGTCCATCGCCGCCCGGTTCCAGACCAGTTCGCGCAGGTGAAAGCCTTCGGTGACCTTCAGCAGCGCCAGCCCCACGGCGGTGATCGCGATCAGCATCGGCAGCATCCACTGTGCCGGCAGCACCATCGCCATGATCAGCGGCGCGGCCACATAGAATCCGACGAACTCGGCCCAAAGCCGGGTGCGACGGGTGAAGGGGCGTTGCGCCAGCAGATGGTCGGACATGGGCTTTCCTTTGCACACGGGCTTTCCCGATATAGGGTTTGCATGTGAAAATCACATGGGCGGGGCACGGGCGGGGCTTGCGCCTGTTGGGCGCTTGGCTATAACCCCCAAGATTTTGCCATTCCGGGGGACGGGTCATGCCGAAGAGAACCGATATCAGCTCCATCATGATTATCGGCGCGGGGCCCATCATCATCGGGCAGGCCTGCGAGTTCGATTATTCAGGCGCCCAGGCCTGCAAGGCCCTGCGCGAAGAAGGCTATCGGGTCATCCTGGTCAACTCCAACCCCGCCACGATCATGACCGACCCCGGCCTGGCCGACGCCACCTATATCGAGCCGATCACCCCCGAGGTCGTCGCCCGCATCATCGAGAAAGAGCGTCCCGACGCGCTGCTGCCGACGATGGGCGGCCAGACCGGGCTGAACACCAGCCTCGCGCTGGCCGACATGGGCGTACTGGAAAAATTCGGGGTCGAGTTGATCGGCGCCAACCGCGGTGCCATCGAGATGGCCGAGGACCGCAAACTGTTTCGCGAAGCGATGGACCGGCTGGGCATCGAAAACCCCAAGGCCACCATCGCCAACACGATGCAGGAATGCATGGACGCGATCGATTATGTCGGCCTGCCCGCGATCATCCGTCCCGCCTTTACCCTGGGCGGCACCGGCGGCGGCGTGGCCTATAACCGCGACGATTACGAACATTACTGCCGCACGGGGCTCGACGCCTCGCCCGTCAGCCAGATCCTGATCGATGAATCACTGCTGGGCTGGAAAGAATACGAGATGGAGGTGGTGCGCGACCGGGCCGATAACGCCATCATCGTCTGCGCCATCGAAAACGTCGATCCGATGGGGGTGCATACCGGCGATTCCATCACCGTGGCCCCCGCCCTGACCCTGACCGACAAGGAATACCAGGTCATGCGCAACGGCTCCATCGCCGTTCTGCGCGAAATCGGGGTCGAAACCGGCGGCTCGAACGTTCAATGGGCGGTGAACCCCGCCGACGGCCGCATGGTGGTGATCGAGATGAACCCGCGGGTGTCGCGTTCATCGGCGCTGGCGTCCAAGGCCACGGGCTTTCCCATCGCCAAGATCGCCGCGAAACTGGCCGTGGGCTATACCCTGGACGAGCTGGACAACGACATCACCAAGGTGACGCCGGCCAGTTTCGAACCCACGATCGACTATGTCGTGACCAAGATCCCGCGCTTTGCGTTCGAAAAATTCCCCGGCGCCAAACCGCATCTGACCACCGCAATGAAATCCGTGGGCGAAGCGATGGCGATCGGCCGCACGATCCACGAATCCCTGCAAAAGGCGCTGGCCAGTCTGGAAACCGGCCTGACCGGGTTCGACGAGGTCGCGATCCCCGGCGCCCCCGACAAGGCCGCCGTCATCGCCGCGCTGTCCACCGCCACGCCCGACCGGATGCGCACCATCGCCCAGGCAATGCGCCACGGGCTGTCGGACGACGACATTCACGCCGCCACCGCGTTCGATCCGTGGTTCCTGGCCCGCATCCGCGAAATCATAGAGGCCGAGGCCGAGATCGCCACCAAGGGCCTGCCGATGACCGAAGAGGGGCTGCGCAAGCTCAAGATGATGGGCTTCACCGATGCCCGTCTGGCCAGGCTGACCGGCCGGGACGAAGGCCAGGTCCGCCGCGCGCGGCGCAATCTGGGCGTCAACGCGGTGTTCAAGCGGATCGACACCTGCGCCGCCGAGTTCGAGGCGCAGACGCCCTATATGTATTCCACCTACGAATCCCCCGTGATGGGCGAGGTCGAATGCGAGGCCCGCCCCAGCGACCGCCAGAAAGTGGTGATCCTGGGCGGCGGCCCCAACCGGATCGGCCAGGGAATCGAGTTCGATTACTGCTGCTGTCACGCCTGTTACGCGCTGACCGACGCAGGCTATGAAACCATCATGATCAACTGCAACCCCGAAACCGTCAGCACCGATTACGACACCTCGGACCGGCTCTATTTCGAGCCGCTGACCTTCGAGCATGTGATGGAAATCCTGCGCGTCGAACAGGCCAACGGCACCCTGCACGGGGTGATCGTGCAGTTCGGCGGTCAGACGCCACTGAAACTGGCCGACGCGCTACAGGCCGAGGGCATCCCGATCCTGGGCACCAGCCCCGACGCCATCGACCTGGCCGAAGACCGCGAGCGGTTCCAGGATCTGGTGCAGAAGCTGGGGCTGAAACAGCCCCATAACGGCATCGCCAGCACCGATGCGCAGGCCCTGGCCATCGCCGAAGAGATCGGCTTTCCGCTGGTGATCCGGCCGTCCTATGTGCTGGGCGGCCGCGCGATGGAAATCGTGCGCGACATGGCGCATCTGGAACGCTACATCAACGAGGCCGTGGTGGTCTCGGGCGACAGCCCGGTGCTGCTCGACAGCTACCTGTCCGGCGCGACCGAGATCGACGTCGATGCGCTGTGCGACGGCGAACAGGTCCATGTGGCCGGCATCATGCAACATATCGAAGAGGCCGGCGTGCATTCGGGCGATTCGGCCTGCTCGCTGCCGCCCTATTCGCTGCCCCAGGACATCATCGACGAACTGAAAGCCCAGACCAGGGCGCTGGCACTGGCGCTGGGCGTGGTCGGCCTGATGAACATCCAGTTCGCGATCAAGAACGGCGAGATCTATCTGATCGAGGTCAACCCCCGCGCCAGCCGCACCGTCCCCTTCGTGGCCAAGGCCACCGACAGCGCGATCGCGTCGATCGCCGCACGGATCATGGCGGGCGAGAAACTGTCGGCCTTCCCGATGCGCCCGCCCTACCCCGCCGGCACCAGCCCCGACGACACGCTGCCGCTGGCCGACCAGATGTCGCTGGCCGACCCCAACATGCCGTGGTTTTCGGTCAAGGAGGCGGTGATGCCCTTCGCCCGCTTCCCCGGCGTCGATACGATCCTCGGCCCCGAAATGCGCTCGACCGGCGAGGTAATGGGCTGGGACCGCTCCTTCCCGCGCGCCTTCCTGAAGGCGCAGATGGGCGCGGGCGTGGTGCTGCCGCACGAAGGCGCGGTGTTCTTCTCGATCAAGGATGACGACAAGACCCCGCAACTGGTGGAAACCGCGCAACTTCTGGTCGATCTGGGCTTCTCCATCGTTGCGACCCGCGGCACCGCAGCGTTTCTGGAAGGCCAGGGGATTGCCTGCGAGGTGGTCAACAAGGTCTATGAGGGCCGCCCGAACATCGTCGACTTGATGAAGGACGGCAAGATCGCGCTGGTGATGAACACGACCGAAGGTGCCCGCGCGGTCGAGGACAGCCGCGAAATCCGCTCGGTCGCGCTTTATGACAAGATCCCTTATTACACCACGGCGGCGGCGGCCCATGCGACCGCACTGGCGATGAAATCGCGCGAAGAGGGCGAGGTCGGGGTGCGGGCGCTGCAGGGCTAAGGCACAGCCGGCAGGCTGATCAGGCGGCGCGCCTTCGGCGCAAGACATGCGTTTGATTGGGGCGCTGCCCCAAACCCCGGGATATTTCGCCCAAAGCAACATACGAGGGGATCCCCTTCCAATTGCTTTGGTGCAAATATCCCCGCCGGAGGCACAGCGGCCCGCAGGGCCGCAAATCATTGTCTTGCGCCGCAGGCGCGCCGTTGGATTAAACCCGGCCAATTTTCCCCTTCCCATCCTGCCTGTTCTGGCCTATACGCGCGGCTTCATCTGGGCATACACCCTTGGAGGATGCCCGCAATTTAGGAGAATTATCATGGCTGGTCAGATTCCTGATCTTCACGCCACGGTACGTTCGGGGACAGGCAAGGGGGCCGCCCGTCAAGCTCGTCGCGAGCAATTCGTACCCGGCATCGTATACGGCGGTGGCGAAGACCCCGTTTCCATCAACATCCCGTTCAACGTGTTGCTCAAGCGTCTGAAAGCGGGCCGTTTCCTGTCGACCCTGTTCAACCTCAAGGTTGAAGGTCAGGAAGACGTGCGCGTGATCTGCCGCAACGTGCAGCGCGACGTGGTCAAGGATCTTCCGATCCACCTCGACCTGATGCGCCTGCGCCGCACCTCGCGGATCAACCTCTTCATCCCCGTCGACTTCGTCGGCGAAGAGAACGCGCCGGGCCTCAAGAAAGGTGGCGTGCTGACCGCAGTCCGCCCCGAGGTCGAACTGAAGGTGACCGCCGGTGACATCCCCGAGAAAATCACCGTCGACATCAGCGGCATGGATATCGGCGACATCGTCCACATCTCGGACGTGACCCTGCCCGAGGGCAGCCGCCCGATGATCACCGATCGCGACTTCGTGATCGCCAACATCTCGGCCCCGTCGGGGCTGCGGTCCGCTGGCAGCGACGATGAAGGTGAAGAGGGCGAAGGCGAAACCGAAGAGTAAATCGCCCCTCTTTCTTGACGCTATTGAAAACGCGGGGCCCCGGGCCTCGCGTTTTTGTTTGCGGCAGGGGCGGGCGCGCCCTAGGTAGGGGCAAAGGCAAGCAACAGGGGGTGCAGCGATGCGGCTTTTCGTGGGTCTTGGCAATCCCGGCGCGAAATATGCGCGCAACCGGCACAATATCGGCTTTATGGCGCTGGACCGCATCGCCGGGGATCACGGCTTTGCCCCCTGGCGCGCCAAGTTTCAGGGTCAGGTGGCTGAGGGTCGGCTGGGGTCTGAAAAAGTGCTGCTGCTGAAGCCTGAAACCTTCATGAACCTGTCGGGCCAGTCGGTGGGCGAAGCGATGCGGTTCTACAAGCTGACCCCCGCAGACATCACCGTGTTCCATGACGAGTTGGATCTTGCACCGGGAAAATGCCGGGTCAAGCAGGGGGGCGGGCATGCAGGGCATAACGGGCTACGCTCGATCCATGGCCATATTGGCGACGCTTACGGGCGGGTGCGGCTGGGCATCGGCCATCCCGGTCACAAGGACCGGGTGGCGGGGTATGTGCTGAGCGATTTCGCCAAGGCGGATCAGGGCTGGCTGGACGATCTGCTGCGCGGGCTGTCCGACGGCGCCCCGGCCCTGGCCGAGGGCGACAGCGCGCGGTTCCTGAATGCAGTGGCCCTGCGCACGGCGCCGCCGCGATCGTCCAAATCCCCGGCACCCGCGGCGAAGCCCGAAACGCCGCCCGCGCCCGAGGAAGCGACCCCGCGCAGCGCGCTGCAAAAGCTTGCGGACCGGTTCCGGTGACGTTGCGCGCGGCCCTTTTGCATCAGGCCGACAGCTGCGCCGCACTCGGCTCGCCCTTCACCGCGCGGCTGCTGCGGCTGACAGCCGACCGACTGCGCCCGGGCATGCCCGTTGCCGACCGGATGCTGACCTGGCAGGGCGATCTTGGCCCCGGCGGCCAATCGGTGCCGTTGCGCTTTGCCGGGGCACTGCACGGGCTGGTGCTGTCGGGCGAGGCCCCCGACCTGGCCGCCGCCTATCCGCCGCACGATCCCACCGATGATGCGCTGTGGCAGGCGGTGAGCGGGGCGCTGACGGCGCAGGAAGACCGGCTGCAGCGCTGGCTGGACAGTGCGCCGCAAACCAACGAGGTGCGCCGCAGCGCGCCACTAATCGCCGCCGGGCATTGGCTGAGCGCGCGCTACGGCCTGCCGCTGATCGTGTCGGAAATCGGCGCCAGCGCCGGCCTGAACCTGATGTGGGATCGCTTCGCCCTGGCCCTGCCCGACGGGCGGCGCGGGCCGCGGGATGCGGCACTTGTGCTCGACCCTGACTGGCGCGGCGACCTGCCGCCGCTGGCCGCCCCCCGGATCGCAGACCGCCGCGGCGTCGATCTGAACCCGCTGGATCCCGCCAACCCAGCAGATGCCCTGCGCCTGCGCGCCTATATCTGGCCCGATCAGCCCGACCGGCTGGCCCGCACAGAGGCCGCCATCGCCGCGGCCCGCGCGCCGGTGGACCGGGCTGACGCGCTCGACTGGCTGGGGCCGCGTCTGGCCCGGCAATATCCCGGACACCTGCACCTGATCTATCACACCATCGCCTGGCAATACCTGCCCGCACAGGCGCAGGCCAAGGGCAACGCCATCATCGACGCCGCCGGCGCACGAGCCAGCGCCGAGGCCCCGCTGGCCCGTTTCGCGATGGAGGCAGACGGCATGACACCCGGCGCCGCCCTGACCCTGCAGCTGTGGCCCGAGGGTCAGGTGCTGTCGATGGGGCGCGTCGATTTCCATGGCCGCTGGGTCGACTGGCAAAGCGGCACGGCAGAAGGATCCGCATGATCATGCAGAAAGACCCCGCAACCAACGTCCTTGGCCTGACACTTGGCCCCTGCTCTACCCGTCCGCTGACCGGCTTTTTCCGCGACGGCCATTGCAACACCTGCGCCGAGGATCGGGGCAGCCACACGGTTTGCGCGGTAATGACGGCCGAGTTTCTGGCCTATTCGAAATATGTCGGAAATGACCTGTCCACTCCGCATCCCGAGTTCCATTTTCCCGGCCTGAAACCCGGCGATCGGTGGTGTCTGTGTGCGGGACGGTTCCTGCAGGCGCATGAAGAGGGGTGCGCGCCAAAGGTCCGCCTGTCGGCCACCCATGCCCGCGCGCTGGAGATCGTGCCGCTGAGCGTGCTGCAGGAAAACGCCGCCCCGGAATAACGCTCAGGCGCTGGCATTCAGCAGCGTGTCGTCCATCAGATCGTCGATGAACAGGCTCAGCAACTGGGGCCGGCCGCTGACGCCCGCCTTGCGGTAGATCGCGTTGGTCTGCGCCTTTACCGTGCCTTCCGAGGTCGCACGCAGCGCCGCGATTTCCTGCGTGGACAGGCCCTTTATGGCAAACAGCGCCACGTCTTTTTCGGCCGGGGTCAGGCCCCAGTCGTCGAACCGTTCCTGCATCAGTTCCATGAAGGCGCCCGATGCGGCGCGCAGTTTCTGTTGCACCTGCGCGTGCTGCTGCATGGTGCGGCGCAGCGCGAGCGCGCCAAGGATCAGCCCCAGGATCAGGCCCACGGCGGCGCCGATTTCCAGCAATTCGCGGGTTTGCCAGCTGATCGGCGCAGTGCGAACACCGATCACCGTCAAGACGATGTCGGACACGAAGAAGACCGCGCAAAATGCCTGAATCAGCAACACGGCTATCACAAAGGCCTTGCTTGTCACCGGCCGCCTGTCCCCGCCATGATGCTCCTCCTCGAACCCGCGTGCCGGAAATCAGCCCGGTCTTTGCGGCTGTTTCCCGTCAACGATCCCGACCGGATCCGTCTTCGCGGTCGTCGTCTTCGTCGTCATCTTCTTCGTCTTCGTCCGCGTCGTCATTCTGATCATCGCCGCCGCCGCCGTGATCGTCCCCCTCCTGATCATCGCCAGAGTCGTCATCGTCGCGATCACCGGCAGCGGAATTGCCGGCCCCGTCGCCGCCGTCGCCTTCCTTGTCGGGCGAAAACAGCCGGGGCGCATCGCCATCGGCCGCTTCCCAGAAATCGCGCAAAATCTCGCCCGTGCGCGGGTTGAAAATGATCTCGCGCTCGATCCCGTTGCCCGTGGCGGCCAGCCGGACACGCCCCAGCAGGGTGCGCGAGCGTTGAATGCGCGTGAACCCCTGGGCATGCAACTGCGACAGCAGCGCCTCTTCCAGGCTTTGCGCCCGGGCCGGGCTGCTCAGCGCCAGTGCCGCGATGGTACATGCAAGGAAGTCTCTGCGTTTCATTCTGCCTATCCGTTCCGCGCCAAACGGCGCCCGTGCCACAATCCGGGAACACGGGCGCCGAGGCAAGGGGCCGGCGGGCTTACAGCCCGCGGGCGCGATCAGTCGTCGTTGCTGTCATCGTCGTCGCCACCATCGTCATCGCTGCTGTCGTCATCGCTGCTGTCGTCGTCGTGATCATCGCCACTGTCGTGATCGTCGCCGTCGTCGCCGTGATCATCCCCATTGTCGTGACCGTCGCCGTCGTCACCATGATCGTCGTCTTTGCCGTGATCGTCGTCATAGCCGGCCTTGGCCGAACGATTGTCATTCTCATCGCCGCGCTCTTCGCGGACCATGTTGCCCTCGCGGTCATAGACGCGCTCGATCTCGCCGGCCTCGCCCTTGGCCTCGACGCGGATGCGGTTCCGGCTGCGCTTGACCTCCATATAGCTATACCCCTCGCGGGCCAACGCACCGGTGATCGTGTCGATCACCGCGTCGCCGGTGGATTGGGCCACAGCCGCCGTGGCCAACAGTGCCGCAGTGGCGGACACGAACGTGAATTTGCGAATGCTCATCGGTCTCTCCCGTGTATTTGTGGCGATGCGTGATGCGCCGCCCGATGAGCTGAAGAAAGCAGCTGCCCGCCCCGCCGCCCATTGCACGGGGGTTTAGCCGTACCGGGGTAAACAGATTACCGACGCGCCTAAACCAGGGTTTACGCGCATTCGCGCATGAAAAAGCCCCGCCGAACTTCGACGGGGCCCTTAAATTTCAATGTCTTGCGGGTCAGTCCCCGGTGTTCATGTCGAACCCGAGGTGTTTGGCGACGGTGAAGATGTCCTTGTCGCCGCGCCCGCACATATTCATCACGATGATATGGTCGGCGGGCAAATCGGGGGCGATCTTCATCACATGGGCCAGCGCGTGGCTGGGTTCGAGCGCCGGAATGATCCCTTCCTGCAAGCAGCACAGCTGGAACGCCTCCAGCGCCTCGGCATCGGTGATGGAAACATATTCGGCCCGGCCGGTATCGTGCAGCCAGGAATGCTCGGGCCCGATGCCGGGGTAATCCAGCCCGGCCGAAATCGAGAACCCTTCGAGGATCTGCCCGTCATCGTCCTGCAGCAGATAGGTGCGGTTGCCATGCAGTACGCCGGGGCGACCGCCGGTCAGCGATGCGCAATGCTCCATCTTGGCATTCACGCCCTTGCCGCCGGCCTCGACCCCGATGATGCGCACGTCCTTGTCATCCAGAAACGGAAAGAACAGCCCCATCGCGTTCGACCCGCCGCCGATGGCCGCGATCAGCGTATCGGGCAGGCGGCCCGCGCCTTCCTGCTCTTCCAGTTGCCAGCGCACTTCCTTGCCGATGATCGACTGGAAATCGCGCACCATCGCCGGATAGGGATGCGGCCCCGCCACCGTGCCGATGCAATAGAACGTATCGCGCACGTTGGTCACCCAATCGCGCAGCGCGTCGTTCATCGCATCCTTCAGGGTGCCGCGACCGGATGTCACCGGCACCACCTCGGCCCCCAGCAGACGCATCCGGAACACGTTGGGCGCCTGACGCTCCACATCATGCGCGCCCATATAGACCACGCATTTCAGCCCGAACTTGGCGCAAACCGTGGCCGTGGCCACCCCATGCTGGCCCGCGCCGGTTTCGGCGATGATCCGGGTCTTGCCCATGCGCATCGCCAGAATGATCTGGCCCAGCACGTTGTTGATCTTGTGCGCGCCGGTATGGTTCAATTCGTCGCGTTTCAGATAGATCTTGGCCCCGCCCAGATGCTTGGAAAGGCGGTCGGCATGGTAGAGCGGGCTGGGGCGGCCGACGTAGTTCTTCCACAGATCGTCCATCTGCGCCCAGAACGTGGGGTCGGTCTTGGCGCGCTCATACTCTTGCTCAAGGCTCAGGATCAGCGGCATCAGCGTTTCCGACACGAACCGCCCGCCAAAGGTGCCGAACCGGCCGTTTTCGTCCGGGCCGGTCATGAAGCTGTTGATAAGGTCTTCGGCCATGGTCCGTCTCCCGTTCAATCCAGTTCGCGTTTAAAGCCAATATGCGACGCGGTAAAGCCGAGCCGCTGGTAAAACGCCTGCGCGCGGTTGCGGCTTTTGTTGGTGGTCAGCTGAATCAGGCGGCAGCCGGCGGCGCGGGCACGGGCCTCGGCATCGGCCATCATCGCGGCCCCCAGCCCCTGCCCCCGCAGATCACCGGCCACCCGCACGCTTTCGACCTGTGCCCGACGCGCCGCTTTCAGCGACAGGCCCGAAATCAGGGTCAGCTGATAGGTGGCGACGATCCGGCCGCCCGCATCCTCGCCCACGATCAACAGGTTGCCGCCCTCGGCCTGCATCGTGTCGAAAGCAGCCAGATAGGGCGCAAGGCCCGCCCCTTCGCGCGCGGCACCCAGCGCGTCGTCAGCCAACAGCGCGACCACTGCGGCCACGTCATCGCGGCGGGCTTCGCGGAACCGCGGGCTCATGCCAGCGCCGCCTTGATAAAGGCCGTGATCAGCCCGGCATCCTTGACCCCCGGCGCGCGTTCCACGCCCGTGGACACATCGACCTGCCGCACCCCGGTCATCTGAATGGCCAGCGCCACGTTTTCAGGCGTCAGCCCCCCGGCCAGCATCCACGGCACCGGCCAGCGCCGCCCGGCGATCAGCCGCCAGTCGAAAGCCAGCCCATTGCCACCGGGCAGCGCGGCCCCCCTTGGCGGCTTGGCATCGACCAAAAGCTGATCGGCAACCCGGCCATAGTCGACCAGCGCCGGCAGATCGCCCGCATCGGCCACGCCCACGGCCTTCATCACCGGCAGGCCATAGCGCGCGCGCACCGCCTGCACCCGTTCGACACTTTCCGCACCGTGAAGCTGCAGCATGTCCAGCGGCACCGCCCCCACGATCCGGTCCAGCGTGGCGTCATCGGCATTGACCGTCAGCGCCACCTTGGCCACGCCCGGCGGCACGTCGACGGCAAGGGCCGCGCCCTGTTCGATGCTGACATTGCGCGGCGATTTCGGGAAAAATACGAATCCCACATAAGAGGCGCCCGCCGCCACCGCCGCGCGCACATGGGCAGCCTCGGACAGGCCGCAAATTTTCACTCTGATATCGCCGGGTGTCATGGCCGACAGGTTTACCCTGCCTTGCCGCCATCCTCAAGCAGCGCCAGCACATCGTCCTGATGTTCGGGGGCGGCCTTGCGCTTCAGCCGCTTCACTTCGCGTTCCAGATGCTTGGCATCGCGCTTGGCGCGGGTCGCCTCGGCCCGGTGGCGCGCCTCGCGCATCCATTCCCAGACGAAACCGATCAGCAGCCCGGCGACGATCCCGCCGAACACCACCAAAAACAGCGGCAGGCGAATTTCCCAGGTGATCCCGGCAAAATGCGCCAGCTCTTCGGGCAGCAGGCGCAGCAGAACCACGTCCCGGTTGGCCAGGGCCACCGTCACAAGGCACAAGCCCAGAAGGACCAGAAACAGATAACGCAGGTAGCGCAGATAACGCAGCATGGGACAGGTCCGTTACTTTTCGTTCAGCCGATCACGCAATAACTTACCCGTCTTAAAGAACGGAACGAACTTTTCTTCAACCTCGACGGATTCGCCGGTGCGCGGGTTCCGGCCGGTGCGGGCGTCACGCTTCTTGACCGAAAACGCGCCGAAGCCGCGCAGCTCGACCCGGTCGCCATTCGACATGGCGGCGATGATTTCTTCGAAGATGGTATTCACGATGCGCTCGACATCGCGCTGATAAAGATGCGGGTTTTCGTCTGCAATCTTTTGGATCAATTCCGACCGGATCATGGAATTCAGTCCCCCCGTCTGGCGCGTTTCCTGCACGCTTGTCTTCGCTGCAAGCTATCTGACTATATGCAGATTTTTCGATCTAAGAAACAGAAACCATTGGAAAAACAGAAGAAACACAGGCCAACGGCGCGATCTGCAGCACAAAGCGCCGACCTTCTGCGGCGCGGCACGGCGAAAGTCGCGCCTTGGCCGGACCGCGCCTGCGCGCCGTGCGGCTTGATTCGCCCCCGGCACATGAAAACGGCCCCGCACCAGGCGGGGCCGTTCATTAGCCGATACCGACGGGTCGGATCAGTCGTCGCCGCCCTTCAGCGCGGCGCCCAGGATATCACCCAGCGACGCACCGGAGGCGGACGAGCCGTACTGCTCCACCGCTTCTTTTTCTTCCGCGATCTCGCGGGCCTTGATCGACAGGCCCAGACGGCGGGTACGGCTGTCCACGTTGGTCACGCGCACATCGACCTTGTCGCCAACCTGGAAACGCTCGGGGCGCTGCTCGGCCCGGTCGCGCGACAGATCGGAACGGCGGATGAAGGATTTCATGCCTTCGTATTCCACCTCGACGCCGCCATCCTCGATCGCGGTCACCTCGACGGTGATGATCGAGCCGCGCTTGACGCCGTCAACCGCATCGACGAACGGATCGCCGCCCAGCTGTTTGACCGACAGGCTGATGCGTTCCTTGTCCACATCCACCTCGGTGACGACGGCCTTGACGATGTCGCCCTTGCGGTAGTTCTGGATGGCTTCTTCGCCGCGCTGATCCCAGCTCAGATCCGACAGGTGCACCATGCCGTCGATGTCGTTGTCCAGGCCGATGAACAGACCGAATTCGGTGATGTTCTTGACCTCGCCCTCGACCTCGGTCCCGACCGGATGGGTTTCGGCGAACACGTCCCACGGGTTGCGCATGGTCTGTTTCAGACCAAGGCTGACGCGGCGCTTGGCGGGGTCGATTTCCAGCACCATGACTTCCACTTCCTGCGAGGTGGAGACGATCTTGCCGGGATGCACGTTCTTCTTGGTCCAGGACATTTCCGAGACGTGAACCAGACCTTCGACGCCGGGCTCCAGCTCGACGAACGCACCATAGTCGGTGATGTTCGTGACGCGGCCGGTATGCACCGTTTCCAGCGGGTACTTGGCTTCCACCGAATCCCACGGATCGGCCTGAAGCTGCTTCATGCCCAGGCTGATGCGGTGGGTTTCCTTGTTGATCTTGATGACCTGAACCTTGACGGTCTCGCCGATCGACAGGATTTCGGACGGGTGGTTCACACGGCGCCACGCCATGTCGGTGACATGCAGCAGGCCGTCGACACCGCCCAGATCCACGAAGGCACCATATTCGGTGATGTTCTTGACGACACCGTCCACGGCCTGACCCTCGGTCAGGTTGCCGATGACCTCGGCGCGCTGTTCGGCACGCGATTCTTCCAGAATGGCGCGGCGCGACACAACGATGTTACCACGGCGGCGATCCATTTTCAGAACCTGGAACGGCTGCTTCAGCCCCATCAGCGGGCCGGCGTCGCGCACCGGGCGCACGTCAACCTGCGAACCGGGCAGGAACGCAACAGCGCCCCCCAGATCGACGGTAAAGCCACCTTTGACGCGGCCAAAGATTGCGCCCTCGACGCGCTCTTCTTTCTCGTAGGCTTTTTCCAGACGGTCCCAGGCTTCTTCGCGGCGGGCCTTGTCGCGGCTGATGACAGCTTCGCCACGGGCGTTCTCGACACGGTCAAGGAACACCTCGACCTCGTCGCCGACTGCGATTTCAGGGGCTTCGCCGGGATTTGCGAATTCTTTCAGATCAACGCGGCCTTCCATCTTGTAGCCGACGTCGATGATGGCCTGACCTGCTTCAATAGCGATCACACGGCCTTTAACAACAGAACCCTCGGAGGGCGTGTCAATCTCGAAGCTTTCTTGCAGGAGGGCTTCGAATTCCTCCATCGATACGTTTTGAGCCATCTGGTCTCGGTTTCCTTTACAATGTTTTTCTGGCCGCGCGGTTGTCTCCGCCGGTCTTGGGGTTGGTCCTGACGTACCACAAAACAAAAAGGGCCGGAGGTTCGTTCCGACCCTGCTCGTCTTTTGTTCTATGGCGTTGATCGCCTTGTCGACGCGCGGGATATAATGCGATTTCGCCTTTCGCGCAAGGGGCTGCTGTGCATCGCCGGACTGCGGGCGGGCGTAGAAGGCCCCGCTGGCGGCCCGATCAGCCGCGCCGCTGCGCGACCACCGCAATCGCCCGTGCCACCGCTTCTTCGATCGTCATCTCCGACGTATCCAGCACCACCGCGTCCCTGGCCGCCACCAGCGGCGCCGCGGCACGCGCGCTGTCGCGGGCGTCGCGTTCGCGCAGATCGGCCAGCACACCCGCGCGCGTGACGTCATCCCCCTTGCCCGCCAGTTCCAGATAGCGCCGCTCGGCCCGCACCGCGTCGGATGCGGTGACATACAGCTTCACCTCGGCCTCGGGGCAGATCACCGTGCCGATATCGCGCCCATCCAGAACGGCCCCGCCCGCACGCGCCGCAAAGGCACGCTGAAAATCGACCAGTGCCGCGCGCACCTGCGGGATCGCGGCCACCTTGCTGGCCGCCTGCGCCACCTCGGCGCCACGCAAATCATCGCGCGCCAGCTCGGCGGCAACCAGCGCGCGTGCCGCCGCAACCGGATCCAGCCCGTCCAGCATCCGCGCCCCCACCGCCCGGTACAAAAGCCCGGTATCCAGATGGGCAAAGCCGAAATGCGCGGCGACCGCCTTGGAAATCGTCCCCTTCCCCGATGCGGCGGGACCATCAATCGCGATGGTGAAGCTCAATGATTCGCCCGCCCCAGATGCGCACCCAGCCCTTCCATCAGCGGCTCGAACACCGGGAAAGACGTGGAAATCGGCGCCGCGTCATCAATGCTGACCGACTGCTGCGCCGCCATCCCGGCAATCAGGAACGACATCGCGATCCGGTGGTCCAGATGGGTGGCGCAAACCGCCCCGCCCGGCATCCCGCCCGGCCCCATGCCCTGCACGATCAGCGTGTCCTCATCCTCTTCGACAGTCACGCCGCAGGCCGCCAGCCCCCGCGCCATCGCGTCGATCCGGTCGCTTTCCTTCACCCGCAGTTCTTTCACACCCTTCATCACGGTCCGCCCCGTGGCAAAGGCCGCAACCACCGACAGGATCGGGTATTCGTCGATCATCGATGGCGCCCGTTCCGGCGGCACGTCGATCCCGCGCATCGCGGTGGAATAGCGCGCGCGCAGATCGGCCACTGGCTCGCCGCCCTCCTCGCGCATATTCTCGAATGTCAGATCGGCCCCCATCTCCTGCAAGGTGGTGAACAGCCCGGCACGGGTCGGGTTCAGCCCGATCCCAGGCACCAGCACGTCCGACCCCTCGACGATCAGCGCCGCACACACCGGAAACGCGGCCGAACTCGGGTCGCGCGGCACGGTGATGTTCTGCGGCCGCAACTCGGGCTGGCCGGTCAGGGTGATCACCCGACCCTCGGCGCTCTGCTCCACCGAAACCTGCGCGCCAAAGCCCACCAGCATCCGCTCGGTATGATCGCGCGTGGCCTCTTTCTCGATCACCACGGTCTGGCCCGGCGCATTCAGCCCCGCCAGCAGAACCGCCGATTTCACCTGCGCCGAGGGAACCGGCACCGCATAGCGCACCGGCACCGGATCCGCCGCACCGACAACGGTCATCGGCAACCGCCCGCCCGCACGCCCGTAAGATGCCGTGCCGAACAGCGCCAGCGGATCGGTCACCCGCCCCATCGGCCGCCCGCGCAGACTGGCATCGCCGGTAAATGTCGCACTGATCGGCGAGGTTGCCATCGCCCCCATGATCAGCCGCACCCCAGTGCCCGAATTGCCGCAATCGATCACATCCCCGGGCTCGGCAAAGCCACCCACGCCGACGCCCGATACAGCCCATTCGCCATGGCCCAGATGCGTCACCTCGGCACCAAAGGCGCGCATCGCCCGGGCGGTGTCCAGTACATCCTGCCCCTCCAGCAACCCGCTGATCCGGGTCTCGCCCACCGCCAGCGCGCCCAGGATCAACGCGCGATGCGAAATCGACTTGTCGCCCGGCACCTCGGCCACACCTTTCAGCGGGCCCAGTTTGCGGGCGGTCATCGGGATCGGGTCACCATGGCCGGACATTTGCATTCGCCTCATTCGTTGCTCGCCTGCCTGATACCCCAGCCCACCCCAAGCGTCCATGCGCGATGCACCGGGGGTCTTCTTCTCGGCGCAAATACTCCCGCCGGAGGCACCCTGAGGCCCCATAGGGGCCGAGGCAAAAACAATGGCCCGGCACGGGCCGCACTGCGGTCCGCTCAGGCCCGGCGGAAGGTCAGATAATGCGGAACCCGCCCCGCGCGCAGCGCCTTTTGCTCATAACGGGTCGGGATCCAGTCCTCCCAGGGCGCGCGCCAATCCTCCGGGCCCTCGGCCAGCCATTCGAACCCATGGCGCGGCACCTGCTCCAGCGTTTGACGCACGTAATCGGGAATATCGGTCGCCACCCGAAAGATCGCGCCGGGCTTCAGCACCCGCGCCAGCGGCGCCAGATGATCGGGCGTCACGAAACGGCGGCGGTGGTGGCGCTTTTTCGGCCAGGGGTCCGGGTAAAGCAGAAACGCCCGCGCGATCGAGGCCTCGGGCAGCACATCGAACAGATCGCGCACATCGCCCGGATGCACGGACACATTGCGCACCCCCGCCGCGCGGATCTTGCCCAGCAGCATCGCCACCCCGTTGATGAAGGGTTCGCAGCCGATGATTCCCACATCGGGGTTCGCGGCGGCCTGATGCACCATATGCTCGCCGCCACCGAACCCCACCTCCAGCCAGACATCGCGGTCGTCGCCAAACAGCGCGGCCGGGTCGATCGGGGTCCGCGCGGGGTTTTCGTCCCAGCTGACACCGGCGGGCATCAGCCCGGCCAGATCTTCGTCCAGATAGTCCATCTGGCTGTCGCGCAGGGTCTTGCCCTTGAACCGGCCATAGAAATTGCGCCACGGGGCGCCGGAAGGATGGGTCTTTTCGGTCATGGTTTCAGGGCCCCAGGGCTGCCGGTGAACAAAGCGGCGCCCTTGTCGCGGCCCCCGCGCGGCGGGTCAAGCCCCGGCGGCGGCCGGAGATATCGGTTTTCACCATTGCCCCGCCTTCCCTTCAGACCGCTTTCTTCAGCGCCCCGACCAGATCGGTCCTCTCCCAGCTGAACCCGCCATCGGCGTCCGGTGCGCGGCCGAAATGGCCATAGGCAGCGGTGCGCTGATAGATCGGCCGGTTCAGCGACAGATGCTCGCGGATGCCGCGCGGGGTCAGGTCCATGACCTGGGCCACGGCCTTTTCGATCTCGGTCTCGTGCACTTCGCCGGTGCCGTGGGTATCGGCATAGATCGACAGCGGCCTGGCCACGCCAATCGCATAGGACAGCTGAATCGTACAGCGTTTCGCCAGCCCCGCCGCCACCACGTTTTTAGCCAGATAGCGCGCGGCATAAGCGGCCGAGCGGTCCACCTTGGTCGGATCCTTGCCCGAAAACGCGCCGCCGCCATGCGGGGCCGCGCCGCCATAGGTATCGACGATGATCTTGCGCCCGGTCAGGCCCGCGTCGCCATCGGGGCCGCCGATCACGAATTTTCCGGTCGGGTTCACCCACCATTCGGTCTGCGGCGTGATCCAGCCCTCGGGCAGCACCTCGCGGATATAGGGCGTGACGATCTCGCGCACCTGATCCTGGGTCAGATCCTCTGACCTGTGCTGCGTCGACAGCACGATCGAGGCCACGCCGACCGGGCGGCCGTTTTCATAGCGCACGGTCAGCTGCGATTTGGCGTCGGGTTCCAGCTCGGGCTCGGCGCCGGATTTGCGCACCTCGGCCAGGCGGCGCAGGATCGCGTGGGCATAGTGGATCGGCGCCGGCATCAGCTGTTCGGTCTCGTCCACGGCATAGCCGAACATGATGCCCTGATCGCCCGCGCCTTCGTCCTTGTCGCCCGAGGCATCGACGCCCTGGGCGATATGGGCGGATTGCTCGTGGATATAATTCTCGATGATCAGGTTCTTCCAGTGGAAGCCATTCTGCGCATAGCCGATATCGCGCACGCAATCGCGGGTGATCTGTTCCACCCGGTCCAGCACCGAATGCGGGCCGCGCACCTCGCCGCCGATCACGACGCGGTTGGTGGTGGCGAAGGTTTCACAGGCAACGCGCGAATACGGATCCTCGGTCAGGAATGCGTCAAGAACCGCGTCCGAGATACGGTCGCAGACCTTATCGGGGTGCCCCTCCGACACGGATTCGGAGGTGAAGATATAGTTCAGCCGGGTCATGGGAAGTGCTCCAATATATGTATCCCTGCCACGCCAGGAAGCCGTTGTGGCAGTTCGATCCGCCCCGGATACGCCCCCCGCCCGGAGGGGTCAATCGGATTCTGCGGCGCGGCGGCGTGCCAACCCGGCCAGGGCCAGGACGATCAGCACCAGCGCCGGCCAGTCGCCCAGCCGCGCATAGGGCGTGGGCGGCAGCGCGGGCGGCAACGGCACGGTCAACTGCCCGGCCGTGTTCAGCGGCAACTGCCCCAGCACCCGGCCCATCGGTCCGATCGCCGCCGACACGCCGGTATTGGCCGCGCGCAGCACCGGCAGCCCCTGCTCGACCGCGCGCAGACGGGCCTGGGCCAGATGTTGATAGGGGCCCGAAAACGTGCCGAACCAGGCATCGTTGGTGATCTGCAACACCCAGTCGGCCCGGCGCGGGGCCGCGCGCAGATCCTGGGGAAAGATCGCCTCGTAGCAGATCAGCGGCAGAACGTCGCCCAGCGCGCCCAGGTCCCAGACCCGCGCGCCGGGCCCGCTGGCATAGCCAAAGCTGTCGCCGGCGGCCAGGCCGAACACCCCGATCCGGGCAAACAGCGCGGCCAGCGGCATGTATTCGCCGAACGGCACCAGATGGTGCTTGTCGTAAAGCTGGCTGACCTGCCCCAGCGCGTCGATCGCGATCGCGGAATTATAGACCCCGCCCGCATCGCGCCGCTGAATGCCCAGCACCACAGGCACCCCGCCCGCGGCACCGGCGATCTGCGCCAGTACCGGGCCGGCACTGTGCAGGGTATAGGGTATGGCGGTTTCGGGCCAGACGATCAGATCGGGCATCGGATCGGACGGGGTGGCGGTCAGCCCAAGCTGACGGCGCAGGAAAACCCGCATCATGTCGTCGCGCCATTTCAGGCTTTGCGCCGCGTTGGGCTGGATCAGCCGGATCACCGGCGCATCGGCGGCCGGGATCACCGGCTGCGCCAGCCGCAACGCGCCAAAGGCAAAAACCCCCGCCACCAGCGCCACCGCCGCCGCCAGCCCGCGCAGACCAAAGCCCAGCGGCAGCAGTACCGCCAGCAGTGCCAGCACCGTCAGCCCGTGCGCGCCCGTGACCGCGGCCAGTTGCAGCGCCGGGCTGTCGATCCACATATGGCCGATCAGCGCCCAGGGGAACCCGGTCAGGACATAGGATCGCGCCAGTTCCGCCGCAGTCAGTGTGGCGACCAGCGCCAGCGCCCGGCCCGGCCGCCCGGCCCGCAGCCAGGCCGCCGCATAGCCCGCAGCCCCCCAGAACAGCGCCAGCCCGAACCCCATCAGCGCCAGCGCGAATGGCGCCATCCAACCGTCGCGCGCCACATCGACCAGAAAGGGCTGCACGATCCAGATCAGCGCCGCGCCGAAATAGCCCGCCCCGCCCAGCCAGGCCAGACGTGTCGCGCCCCACGGGCTGCGCGCCGGCAGGATCAACGCAAAAAGCCCGGCAAAGCCCAGCAGCGCCACCGGCCAAAGCCCGAACGGCGCCTGCCCGGCCGACGCGACACCCCCGAACCCAAATGCGGCCAGCAACGCGGGGCCGCGCGCCGCGCCGTCAGACACAAAGGCCGGCCAGCCGCGCATCGGGCTCAGCCGTCCTGCATTTCGGCCTCGGGCAGACGCACGCGCAGCCGCTTGATGCGGCGCGGGTCGGCATCGACCACTTCGAACTCGGCGCCGCTGTCATGCGGGATGACCTCGCCCCGGGTCGGCACCCGGCCGGTCATCATGAAGACCAGACCGCCCAGCGTGTCGATCTCTTCCTCGTCCTCTTCGTCCACCAGACGCAGACCGATCTCGGCCTCGAACTCGTCCAGCGGGGTGCGGGCCTGCGCCAGATAGCAGCCAGGCTTTTCCATCAGCCAGAACAGGCCCTCGGCCACATCGTGTTCATCCTCGATTTCACCGATCACCTGTTCGATCAGATCCTCGATCGTCAACAGACCGTCCACGCCGCCGTATTCGTCGATCACCAGCGCCATATGCATCCGGTCGGTCTGCATCTTCTGCAACAGCACCCCGATCGGCATCGACGGCGGCGCGAACAACAGCGGCCGCAGCAGCGGCTTGAGCGAAAACGCCGCCGCCTTGCCGTTGAACCCGTATTCCAGCGCGAAATCCTTGAGGTGGACCAGCCCCACCGGCGTGTCCAGCGTCCCGTCGAAGACCGGCAGCCGGGTCATACCGCTTTCGCGGAACACCTGGACCAGCTCATCCTTGGAAATATCCAGCGGGACGGCCACGATCTCGACCTTGGGCAGGGCCACATCCTCGACCCGCATCCGGTGCAGGTTCAGCGTGCCCAGCGGCATCGACATCGGGGCCGCGTTCAGCGACGCGGCACCGGCGGATGGCCCGGAGTTTTCATCAGGCGTGGTCGGGGCGCGGAAAGCCCCGGTGAGAGCCCCGGTGAGACGGGCCCAAAGGCCGCGTTTTGTGTTTGCTTCACTATCTGGCGCGCCTTGCGCTGCGATAGAGGACCCGTCGGTCGCGTCGCCCATCATTCCTTACCATTTATTCCGGGCGCGCGGGCCCGTGGTCACCCATATGGGTCAGCAAGACCCAGTGATGCAAGTATTTCCACCTCCTGCCCCTCCATCAGGGCCGCATCTTGCGGGCGGATGTGGTCGAATCCCAACAGATGCAGGCAGCCATGCACCAGAAGGTGGGTCACATGGTCGCGGAACGGCTTGTCCTGTTCATCCGCCTCGCGCATGCAGGTCTCATAGGCGATGGCGATATCGCCCAACTCGGCCGGCATTCCGACCAGCCCAGGTTCGGGCGCCGCCGGGCGGGCGCCGTCATCGGACGCGGCCAGGTCGGCGGCGGGCCAGGACAACACGTTGGTGGGCGCGGGCTTGCCCCGGAAATCGGCGTTCAGAACGGCGATGCGGGCATCGTCGCACCCCAGCAGGCTGATTTCGAAATCGCCCGTCAGCCCCAGATGCGCCAGCGTTGCGCCGCAGGCGACATCGGCCAGTTCTGCCAGCCCGGCCGCATCCCAGCGATCATCCTCGATCAGCGTCTCGACAAGGTCAGACATCGGCCTTGTCGTAAGCCTCGATGATTTTGGCGACCAGCGGATGGCGCACCACGTCCTTGGCCGTGAAATAGTTGAACGAAATCTTTTCGATCCCACTCAGCAGCCGCTCGGCATCGGCCAGACCGGACGCCACCCCGCGCGGCAGGTCGACCTGGGTGCGGTCCCCGGTGATCACCATGCGCGAACCTTCGCCCAGACGGGTCAGGAACATCTTCATCTGCATCGTGGTGGCGTTCTGCGCCTCGTCCAGCACCACAAAGGCATTGGCCAGCGTGCGCCCGCGCATGAAGGCCAGCGGCGCGATCTCGATCCGCTTTTCCTCGATCAGCTTGGCGACCTGCTTGCCGGGCAGAAAATCGTTCAGCGCATCGTAAAGTGGCTGCATGTAGGGGTCGACTTTTTCCTTCATGTCGCCGGGCAGAAAGCCCAGCCGCTCGCCCGCCTCGACCGCCGGGCGCGACAGGATGATGCGATCGACATGGCCGCCGATGAACATGTTCACCGCCGCCGCCACCGCCAGATAGGTCTTGCCGGTGCCCGCCGGGCCGATCCCAAAGGCCAGTTCGTTCGCGAAGAGCGAGCGCACATAGGTTTTCTGTGCCTCGGTGCGCGGCTCGACCAGTTTCTTGCGGGTCTTGATCTCGACATGCTCGCCGTGGAACATTTCCAGTTGGTCGCCGTCGCGCGTGCCGGTGCCCTCGGCGGAATCGCCCAGACGAATGATGCCGTCTATATCGCCCGCATCCACCGTCTTGCCTGCTTCCAGCCGCTCGTAAAGCTGTTGCAGCACCGTGGCGGCCTGACCGCGCGCATCGCCGTCGCCGACGATGGCCAACAGATTGCCGCGCCGCAGGATATTCACCCCCAGCTTATGCTCGATCTGTGCAAGGTTGCGGTCGAACTCGCCGCAAAGATCGATGAGAAGACGATTGTCGGGAAACTCCAGAAGCGTCTCGTGGACGTCTTCGGCATTTGGCGGGGGGGTCAGAGCGCTGATGCCCAATAATGACTCCGTTGGTTAAAGCCTGTGCAGATATGGTGGCAAGCATCGCCCTGTAACGCAAGCGCTGGGATCGCGGTTTCCTGTAAATGAGCAAAAAAAGACCGCGCTGCCAGGCAACGCGGTCTTTTCATTGTCTTTTTCCAGCGGTCAGATCGGGTCGGAAATTACGCCACTTGTCTTATATGGGCCGATCGCCGTGGTCGGCGGCGCCACACCGGAGCAGACCGGCTTGCCGTATTTGTCGAGTCGCGCCGACAGATAGCCCTCGGCGCCATCATCGATGATCCACTGATCGCAACCGGTCGGATCGACCCAGATACCGGCCCGCAACTGGCTGAGGTCCCTGCGACCGCCGATATAGGTGTCCACGGTCTTGTCGGTGGCAGTCCTGTCGCATGCCGCCACAACGCTGCCCGCGACCAGAAACGCAAGTAATTTGACTACTTTCATATCCGTGCTCCTCAGCGAATGCAGATGATTTCGACGCGGCGGTTCTTGGCCATGCCGGCGGCGGTGCCGTTGGTGGCGACCGGCACCCGCTCGCCATAGGCGCGCACATCGATGACGTTCGCGCCCGTGCTGCGGGCCACCTTGGCCACGGCATTCGCCCGGCGCTGCGACAGCCCCATGTTATAAGCGTCCGAGGCGCGCGAATCCGTATGCCCCGCGATCACGAAGGCCGACGCCTTGGCACCCTTGAAGAATCCCTGCAGCCGCGCCACGCCGGCTGGGCTGATATAGGACTTGTCGGTGGCGAACAGCTGATCCGAAGCGATCACGCCGCAGGTATTGCCGCGGCGGCACACCGGGATCCCGTCGCGGGTAACATGCGGGGTCATGTAGCCTTCGAGCCCGTCATCCATCACCCAATGCTCACACCCGTCCGGATCGACCCAGACCGTGGGGATATAGCGTTCGCCCTTGATCACCTTCTGCTCGGCCTGCGCGGCGGCGCCTGTCAGGGCCAGAGCAAGGGCCAACGCCAGAATGCCCCCGATGCCCGTTCGCAATACGTTGATAAATCTTTTCAACACAATTCTCGTCCTCTGCCGTTACACCCGCGAATGGCAAATGTCCGTGCGCCAAGCAGCCGCCACCGCATCATCCCGCTACACTCTTAGCAAATTCCATTTGATTATGAAGTAGAATCTACCACATGTTGTGTCCATCTGTGAAACAGAAACACACATTTTGCCAGATTACGCATCAATTTGACCCCACCTCCCCCGAAAGCAACTCTCCGGCCAGGGAATTCGACGACGATCCAGTGATTCTGACCCGCGCGACCTGACCCAGCAGATCGGCGGGCGCGGACACATGCACCGCGTGCAGATACTCGGACTTGCCCACCATCTGCCCGGCCAGGCGGCCCGGCTTTTCGAACAGCACGCTCACCGTGCGACCGACCATTGCATCCTGAATCTCGGCCTGCTGACGCGACAACAGCGCCTGAAGCCGCTGCAGCCGCTCGGATTTCACATCCTCGTCCAACTGCGCGCGCTCGGCGGCCGGGGTGCCTGGGCGGGTCGAATACTTGAACGAATAGCACTGGCCGTAGCGTACCTGTTCGACCAGCGCGAGGGTGGCCTGGAAATCCTCTTCGCTCTCTTCCGGAAAGCCCACGATGAAATCGCCCGACAGCAGGATATCGGGCCGGGCCGCGCGGATCCGCTCGATCAGGCGCAGATATTGCGCGGCGGTATGGCTGCGGTTCATCCGTTTCAGAATGCGGTCGGACCCCGACTGCACCGGCAGATGCAGATAGGGCATCAGTTTTTCGCAGTCGCCATGGGCGGCGATCAGGTCTTCTTCCATGTCGTTGGGATGCGAGGTGGTATAACGGATCCGCGCCAGACCGTCGATTTCGGCCAGTTCGCGGATCAACCGCGCCAGCCCCCAGTCACGGTCATCCGCGCCTTCGCCGTGATAGGCGTTGACGTTCTGGCCCAGCAGCGTGATCTCGCGCACACCGCGGTCGACCAGATCGCGCGCCTCAGCCAGCACGCGGTCCACCGGGCGGCTGACCTCTGCGCCGCGGGTATAGGGCACCACGCAAAAGGCGCAGAACTTGTCGCAGCCTTCCTGCACGGTCAGAAACGCGGTCGGACCGCGCTGCGCCTTGGGGCGGGCGGCCAGATGCGCGAACTTGTCTTCCTCGGGGAAATCGGTGTCGAGCGCCTTTTGCCCCTGCCCGACGCGGGCCTCCATCGCGGGCAGCCGGTGATAGCTTTGCGGCCCCACCACCAGATCGACCATCGGCTGGCGGCGCATGATCTCGGCCCCTTCGGCCTGGGCCACGCAGCCGGCCACGCCGATCTTCAGGTCCGGTTTCGCAGCCTTCAGCCCCTTGAAGCGGCCCAGCTCGGAATAGATCTTTTCGGCCGCCTTTTCGCGGATGTGACAGGTGTTGAGCAGGATCATGTCGGCATTGTCGGGCGTGTCGGTCGCGACATAGCCCGCCCCGCCCAGCGCCTCGGCCATGCGCTCGCTGTCATAGACGTTCATCTGACAGCCGTAGGTCTTGATGAAAAGCTTCTTTTGCTCGGCCATGATCCGCGCCCCCTGATCTCAAGGCGTCCTCCTACACCAAAGCGGCCCTTGCCCGCAACGCTTGCAATAGGGCCCGATATGCAGGAGTTTCGCGCAAACCCCTTCCAACGGGGCAGTGGGATACGGGCATGAACTATAGCGGTCTGAGCGATTTTCTGAGCACCGGCGCACAGGCGCTGGCCAAGGGGCCGATCGCCCTGATCCTGGCCGAGGATCTGGTCGAGGTCGACACCACCATCCGCCACCACCTGAATCTGGGTTTCAAATCCCTGATCCTGTTCGCCCCCGACGAGTTGGACCTGCCCGCCGATATCGGTGAAAAAATTCACCGCGTCCGGCTGGATGTGCACCGCGAAGGCGCGCTGTTTCACGCGATCAACCGGGTGATCGAGGCGGCCAGCGGTCAGTGGCTGTATTACTGCTATAACGCCGAATATCTGTTCTTTCCGTTCTGCGAGACCCGCAGCATCGGCGAAATGCTGGCCTTCCATACCGAGGAACGGCGCGATGCGATGCTGGCCTATGTGATCGACCTGTATGCGGGCGATCTGGACCGGTTTCCCAACGCGGTCTCGCTGGAAACCGCGCTGCTGGACAAATCCGGCTATTACGCGCTGGCCCGCCCCGACCCCGTCAACAAGGGCCACCCGAAAGAGCGGCAGCTCGATTTCTTCGGCGGGCTGCGCTGGCGGTTCGAGGAACACGTCCCCGAAACCCGGCGCAAGATCGACCGCATCGCGCTGTTCCGGGCGAAACCGGGGCTGGTCATGCGCCCCGATCACACGTTCAGCGATGAAGAATACAACACCTATGCCTGCCCCTGGCACCATAACCTGACGGTTGCGATCTGTTCGTTCCGCACCGCCAAGGCGCTGAAATCCAACGCCGGATCCACATTCGACATCCACAACTTTCAGTGGCACAACTCGACCGAATTCAAATGGACCTCACAGCAACTGCTCGATCTTGGTCTGATGGAGCCGGGACAGTGGTTCTGACCCGCCGCCGCCCGCGTGAAAACAGGAACGAAAGGCAATGCCGATGAACGTGCGCAAACAAGAAATGGCGGTATTCTGGTTCACCCTCGCCTATGTCGCGGTGTTTTCGGCATGGTTCTTCGCGATCGGGAACTACGAATTCATCTGGTATGTGGTGACGATGGTCGCCCTGATCGCGCTGGTCAGCGTCAACCTGCGCAAGGCCGAATTCCCTGCCCCGCTGCTGTTTTCGCTCAGCCTGTGGGGTCTGGCGCATATGGCCGGCGGCGGCGTGCCGGTGGGCGACAGCGTGCTTTATTCCGCCGTGCTGGTGCCGCTGTCGCTGAATGGCGAGATGACGATCCTGAAATACGACCAGATCGTTCATGCCTATGGGTTCGGCGTCACCGCCTGGCTGTTGTGGCACCTGATGGCCCGGCATTTCCCCCAGACCAAAGGCACCGCCACGATCTATGTCTATCCGGCGATCGGCGCGATGGGGCTGGGATCGGTCAATGAAATCATCGAATTCATCGCGGTTCTGGGCATCCCCGAAACGAATGTGGGCGGCTATTACAACACCGCGCTTGATCTGGTGTTCAACGCCGCCGGGGCCTGTATCGCGGTGGTTTTGATCGCGCTGCAACAGAAAATAGCGGCGGCACGGGCCTGACGGGTCAGGTGCGGCGCAGCCGGATCACCACATCGACCTTCACCACCTCGGCCCCTTCGGGCGCGTCGGGCAGGCAGATGATCTTCAGCTTGTCAGAGGGCGCGTCGGTCAGCATACCGTCATCTTCCCAGAAGAAATGCGGATGATCCGAGACGTTGGTGTCGAAATAGCTTTTGCTGCCATCCACCATCACCTCCTGCATCAGCCCCGCGTCGCAGAACGCCTTGAGGGTGTTGTAGACCGTCGCGAGAGAGACTTTTTCGCCCGAGCCGACAGAGGCCGCATAAAGGCTTTCGGCGGTCACATGCCGGTCGTGCCCGTCGCCGATCAGCAGCGCCGCCAGCGACACGCGCTGGCGCGTCGGGCGCAGGCCGGCCTGTGCCAGCCAGTCGGTTCCACGTTCAATTGCCTTGGGCGTCATCTTCGGTATCCAGCTTGACTTTCGGATCCTGTATAATCCGTGCGATCCGGTGATTCAATTGAATTTCCCGGCCTGCCGCGTCGGCCCGGCCTATTGCATGGCCGCGAAGGGCGATGATAGAGGGGGATGGATCAAGACCAGGGAAGAGAAAAAGGGGCAGGGCTGGATGGCCGATTTTCCGAATAGCTTCGACAAGGACGACCTCCTGAAATGCGCGCGGGGCGAATTGTTCGGGCCCGGCAATGCCCAGTTGCCGCTTCCGCCGATGCTGATGATGGACCGCATCACCGACATCAGCGCCGATGGCGGCGCGCACGGCAAAGGCCATGTCGTGGCCGAATTCGACATCACCCCCGATCTGTGGTTCTTCGAATGCCACTTTCCCGGCAACCCGGTGATGCCCGGATGCCTGGGTCTGGACGGGCTGTGGCAGTTGACCGGTTTCAACCTGGGCTGGCGCGGCTGGCAGGGTCAGGGCTTTGCCCTGGGCGTGGGCGAGGTCAAGCTGAGCGGCATGGTGCGCCCCGACCGCACGATGATCACCTATTTCGTCGACTTCACCCGTGTGATCGACCGCAGGTTGAAGATGGGTGTGGCCGATGGCCGTGTTGAGGCGGACGGCGAAGTGATCTATCAGGTCAAGGACATGAAGGTCGGGCTGGCCGCAGCCGAGGCCTGAGCCACCACCAGGAAGGAGCACGCCATGCGCCGTGTCGTCGTCACAGGTCTGGGGGTCGTCTCCTCGATCGGGAATACTGCCACCGAAGTGCTGGCCGCACTGAAGGCCGGCACATCGGGGATCACCGCCAACGCCGCGATGATCGAGCACGGGTTTCGCAGCCAGGTCGCGGGTGATCTGACGATCGACGTGACCGAGCATGTGGAAAAACGCACCCTGCGCTTCATGGGGCCGGGTGCCGCCTATGCCCATATCGCGATGAGCCAGGCGATTGCCGATTCCGGGCTGGAAGAGGCCGATATCGTCAACCCGCGTACCGGGCTTGTGGCCGGGTCCGGCGGGCCGTCGACCTCGGCCATGCTGGCGGCGCATCAGACCGTGCTGGAAAAGGGCAGCCCCAAGCGGATCGGCCCCTTTGCGGTGCCCAAATGCATGTCCTCGACGATTTCGGCCAACCTGTCGACGGCGTTCAAGATCAAGGGCATCAACTATTCCATCACCTCGGCCTGCTCGACCAGCCTGCATTGCATCGGCAACGCGGCCGAGCAGATCATGATGGGCAAGCAGGACGTGATGTTCGCCGGTGGCGGCGAAGAGCTGGACTGGACCCTGTCCTGCCTGTTCGACGCGATGGGCGCGATGAGCAGCAAGTTCAACGACACGCCGGAAAAAGCCTCGCGCGCGTTCGACGCCAACCGCGACGGGTTCGTGATTTCGGGCGGCGGCGGCATCGTGGTCCTGGAAGAACTGAACCACGCGCTGGCTCGCGGCGCCAAGATCTATGCCGAAGTC
Organism: Actibacterium sp. D185-2; assembly: GCF_054954595.1. Classification (NCBI taxonomy): domain Bacteria; kingdom Pseudomonadati; phylum Pseudomonadota; class Alphaproteobacteria; order Rhodobacterales; family Roseobacteraceae; genus Actibacterium; species Actibacterium sp. D185-2. The sequence continues at coordinate 124,871 of NZ_JBPWNX010000003.1, read as the reverse complement.
ACCGGCTATGCCGCCACATCCGACGGGCATGACATGGTCGCGCCTTCGGGCGAAGGCGGCGAGCGGGCGATGCGGCTGGCGCTTCAGTCGCTCAGCCCCGATCGCAAGGTCGGCTATATCAACGCCCACGGCACCTCGACCCCGGTCGGCGATGTGGGCGAGGTCGAGGCCGTGCGCCGCGTCTTCGGCCAGGGCAGCACTCCGCCGATCAGCTCCACCAAGTCGATGACCGGCCATAGCCAGGGCGCCACCGGCGCGCAGGAGGCGATCTATTGCCTGCTGATGCTGGAGCATGATTTCATCGCGCCCTCGATCAATGTCGAAACGCTGGATCCGGCGCTGGACCCGGCCGAAATCGCCACCACCCGCGTGGATGCCGCCGGGCTGGACACGGTGATGACCAACAGTTTCGGCTTTGGCGGCACCAACGGGTCAATGCTGCTGAGCAAATATCACGGATGAATGCAGATGCCTGAACTGATGAACGGTAAACGCGGCCTGATCATGGGCGTCGCCAACGAACGCTCGATCGCGTGGGGCATCGCCAGGGCGCTGCACGCAGAGGGCGCGGAACTTGCCTTCAGCTATCAGGGCGAGGCGTTCGGAAAACGCGTGGCGCCGCTGGCCGAAAGCCTGGGCTCCGACATTCTGGTCGATGTCGACGTGACCGACGACGCATCGCTGGACGCCGCCTTTGCCGAGTTGCAGAACCGCTGGGGCAAGCTGGACTTCGTGGTTCACGCCATCGCCTATTCCGACAAGCACGAACTGACCGGCCGGTTCATCAACACCAGTCGCGAGAATTTCAAGACCTCGCTGGTGATCTCGTGCTATTCGCTGATCGACGTGGCCCGCCGCGCCGCCCCGCTGATGGCCGAGGGCGGCAGCATCATCACCCTGACCTATCAGGGCAGCAACCGGGTAACGCCCTATTACAACGTGATGGGCGTGGCCAAGGCGGCGCTGGAATCGGCGGTGCGCTATCTGGCCAACGATCTGGGTCCCGACGGCATCCGCGTGAACGCGATCTCGCCCGGCCCGATGAAAACGCTGGCCGGCGCGGCCATCGGCGGCGCGCGCAAGACCTTCCGCTATACCGCCGCCAACGCGCCCCTGCGCGACAACGCCACGCTGGAGGCGATCGGCGGCACCGCGGTTTATCTGGCCTCGGATCAGGGCGCCTGCACCACGGGCGAGATCATCACCGTGGATGGCGGCGTGCACGTTCTGGGAATGCCGCAGCCGGAAAACCTGTAATCACGGCTCGGGCGGGCCCGCCTTGCCGGTCTGCTGCTGGACATGCGCCTGAAACGCTGCGGCATCGCCGTAGTCGGTGAAACCATCATATCTGGCGTGGGTGCTGGCCAGACGGCGGGCGTGCTTGATCGGGCACCAGCGCTGTTCGGTCCGGCCTGCCACTTCGCGCACGAACTCGATCAGCCCGTTGCAATAACCGCAATAGATGCAGTTCACCTTTTGCAGCCCGTTCAGATAGGCCAGATGCTGCCGGTCGATGGCGATGTAATCGCGCCGCCGGACCTTTTCGATACCGTAGACCGGAAAGCAGATCGCCTGATAGACGGTCACGAAAAGGTCGAGCAGCACAAAGGGAATGATCAGCGCATAGATCGCGGGCGCAGTCACGATGACCAGAAACTGGGCCCGGCTGAGGAAACTGCGCAGGCTTTCACGTTCGGCGCGGTGGGCGCGGCGGGCCTCCTCGTCGAAGATCACCCGCCGCCGGATCACGCGATAGCGGAACCGTTCGCGCCGGGCGTCGAACTCGTCCTGAAGCGCGTCCTGCATCTCGCGGATACGGGCGCGCAGCTTGTCGATCTGGGTTTCCATGGCCCCGGCCCTTTCGCGAATACGGCGTCAGGTCATAACAGCATACAAGCGGTGCCGGGGCCATGGCGAACCGTCAGGCGATTTCGAGCAATTCGATCGCGAAGGTCAGATCCTGCCCCGCCAGCGGGTGGTTGGCGTCCAGCACGACCTCGGCCTCGGTCACTTCGGCCACCACCACGGGCATCACCTGACCCTGCGGGGTCTGCAATTGCAACTGTGTGCCGATCTCCAGCGGGATGTCGGCGGGCACCTGGGCGCGCGGCACCGCCTGCGTGGCTTCGGGGTTGTGATCGCCGTAAGCTTCGGCGCAGGGGATTTCGACGGTCTTCTTGTCGCCCGCCACCATGCCGGGGATCGCCTTGTCGAGGCCGGGGATGATTTCGCCCGAACCGACGGTAAATTCCAGCGGGTCGCGCCCTGTGGAACTGTCGAAGGTGGTGCCATCGGCCAGGGTGCCGGTGTAGTGAATGCGAACCTTGTCGCCCGCTTTTACCTGGGTCATCGCGTCTCTCTCTGATGTCGTGGGATGGGTTTGCAGAGGCCGTACCGGGGTGGCGCGGGTGCTCTGGGCGTGGGCCGAGTCTAAAAGACCTGCCCGCGATGTAAACCCTGCCCCTTTTCGTCCCGTGGCCGCTGTGCCACTCTCCGGGTTCAGAGGGGACCGCATGACCATCACCACCTGCATTTTCGACGCTTACGGCACGCTTTTTGACGTGACCGCCGCCGCGCGGCAGGCGGCGGATGAGCCGGGAAACGAGGCGCTGGCCACGATCTGGCCCAAGCTGGCCGAGGATTGGCGCCTCAAACAACTGCAATATACCTGGCTGCGCGCGGTCACTGGCGCACATGCGGATTTCTGGACCGTGACCCAGGACGGGCTTGATTGGGCGCTGGAAGCCGCGGGGCTGGACGACCCCGCGCTGCGCGCGCGCCTGCTGGCGCTCTACTGGCAGCTTTCCGCCTATCCCGAGGTGCCCGAAATGCTGGCGCGCCTGAAACAGGCCGGACTGAACACCGCCATCCTGTCGAACGGATCGCCCGCCATGCTGGACGGCGCGGTGCAGTCGGCGGACATCGGCGATCTGCTGGACGATGTTCTGTCGGTCGAAAGCGTGGGTATCTTCAAGCCGCACGCCTCGGTCTATGATCTGGTCGGCAAACGCTTCGGCTGTGCGGCGGGCGCGGTTCTGTTCGTGTCGTCCAACGGCTGGGACGCGGCGGCGGCCACCGGCTATGGTTTCACCACCGCCTGGGTCAACCGCGCCGGCGCGCCGATGGACCGGCTGCCGTGGACGCCCGCGCATGTGCTGCGCGACCTGACCGAAATCCCCGACCTTGCACGGAGGCTTTGATGCAATATTTCACCGCCGATGACGGCGCAAAAATCGCCTATCGCGACGATGGCGGCGACGGTATCGCGCTGTTGTGCCTGTCGGGCCTGACCCGTAATGCGGGCGATTTCGACTATCTGGCGCCGCATCTGCCGGGCGTGCGGATGGTCCGCATGGATTATCGCGGGCGCGGACAGTCGGACTGGACCGGCCCCGCCACCTATACCGTCGGGCGCGAGGCCCTGGACGCGGTCGGGTTGCTGAACCATCTGGGGCTGGGCGCAGTGCCGATCCTGGGCACTTCGCGCGGCGGGCTGATCGGGATGCTGATGGCCGCCACCGTGCCCGACCGGGTGGCCGGGCTGTGCCTGAACGACGTCGGCCCGGTGATCGAACGATCGGGGCTGGAAAAGATCTTTGACTATGTCGGGCGCAACCCCGCCGCCAAGACCTATGCGCAGGCCGCCGCCGCCATGCCACGGGTGATGCAGGGGTTCGCCAATGTCCCCGACAGCCGCTGGCTGGAAGAGGTGCGCAAGCATTACGTCGAAACCCCCGACGGGCTGAAGATCAACTACGACCCGACCCTGCGCCAGGCGTTTCTGGATGCGTTTCAGGGCGAGGATCCGGATCTGTGGCCGCTTTACGACGCGCTGGCGGGCAAGCCCGTGGCGCTGATCCGGGGCGCCAATTCCGATCTGCTGTCGCCCGGCGTGGCGGCCGAAATGGCCCGCCGCCGCCCCGACCTGATCTTCGCCGAAGTGCCGGACCGCGCGCATATTCCCTTCCTCGACGAACCCGAGGCACTGGCCGCGATCCACGGCTTTCTGGAGAAGTTCCGTTGAATATCGACATGATTGACGCCGCCGCCGCGCGGCTGACGGGCCACGCCCGCCGCACCCCGCTGCTGGGCTCGCCGTTTCTGGATGACATCGCCGGACGCCGCGTGCTGGTGAAACCCGAATGCCTGCAACATACCGGGTCATTCAAGTTTCGCGGCGGCTGGTCGGCGGTGTCGGCCCTGACACCGGCCGAGCGGCGCAATGGTGTGATCGCGTTTTCATCTGGCAACCATGCCCAGGGCGTGGCGCGGGCGGCGCAGCTGCACGGGATCGCGGCAGTGATCCTGATGCCCGCCGACGCGCCCCGCCTGAAGATCGCGAACACCCGCGCCATGGGGGCCGAGGTGATCCATTTCGACCGCGCCACCGACGACCGCGACGCCATCGGCGCCAAGCTGGCCGAAGAGCGCGGCCTGACCCTGATCAAACCCTTTGACGAACCGCAGGTGATCGCCGGCCAGGGCACCGTCGGGCTGGAGATCGCCGCGCAGGCCGCCGGGATGGGCGTGGACAAGGCCGATGTGCTGGTGCCTTGCGGCGGCGGCGGTCTGACGGCGGGGATCGCGCTGGCGCTGGCGGCACGCGCCCCCGGCCTGACCGCCCGCCCGGTCGAGCCAGAAGGCTTTGACGATACCGCGCGGTCGCTGCTGTCGGGCCGGATCGAACGTAACGCGCGCACCAACGGCTCGCTGTGCGATGCGATCATCACGCCGCAGCCGGGCAACATCACCTTTCCGATCCTGCAACGCCTGTGCGGCCCGGGGCTGGTCGTGACCGAAGAACAGGCGCTGCGCGCCATGGCCGCCGCCTTCACGCGGCTGAAGATCGTACTTGAACCCGGCGGGGCCGTGGCGCTGGCCGCCGCGCTGTATCACCGCGACCGGATCGACGGCGACACGGTGATCGTCGTGGGCTCGGGTGGGAATGTGGATGCCGGGCTGTTTTGCCAGGCGCTGACCGATTACGGGGACGGATCATGACCGAATTCACCATCGCCAGCTTCAACGTCAAGAACCTGATCGGGGCGGAACAGGAATATTACCGTTTTGAGGAATACACGCCCGAGGAATTCGCCTGGAAGCAGGACTGGCTGGCCGATCAGTTGATGACGATGAACGCCGATATCGTCGGCTTTCAGGAGATATTCGAAGAAGAACCGCTGCGCGCCCTGATCGCCGAAACCGACGCGCGCGGCCTTGCCTCGAACGCGGCCAGCCTGCCCAACCGCACCAAGCGCTATGCCAAAAAGGCGATTTTTCGCAAGCTGGCCTATGACCCTTACGGCACCGCCGCGCTGGCCTTTGCCCCCAACCTTTCGGACAGCGGGCCGGGCGCGCGCCGGCCCGGCACCGCGATTCTGTCGCGCTTCGGGTTCACCGAACCGCCCCAGGTCATTCAGCAGCTCGACCCGCCGCTGGAGATCCCGTTTCACCATCTGGGCGGCGGCGATGCGGGCAGCTATCGGGTCGAGCGCCTGTCACGACCGGTGGTCCGCGCGCGGGTGCCGGTGGGCAACCGCGTGATCACCGTGTTCAACTGCCATCTGAAATCGAAGCTGGGCGAATTCATCCGCCCGCATGGCGCGCGCTATTCGCCCGAAGTCGATCTGCTGGCCTATGACGCGCCGGGGCGGGCGATGGGCTTTTTGCGCGCCGGGCTGCGGCGCATGGCCGAGGCCTGGGTGCTGCGCAAGCTGATCCTGGACGAGTTGGACAAGGGCCATCCGGTGATGGTTCTGGGCGATTTCAACGACGGCGAACATGCGGTCTCGGCCGAAATCATCAGTGGCGAGCTGCCGTTCCACAACTATGCCTGGATGCGGCGCCACGACGCCGAACGCGCCACCGACCGCTACAGCAACGAAGAGGCCGCGCAGATTCTGGAAAGCGTCGAGCGGGTGCGCCTGCATTCCGCCGAAAAGCTGTTCGTGCGCAAATCGCTGCGCGACATGGTTTATACGACGGCCTTTGGCGGGGTGTTTGAATCCCTTGACCGGATCCTGATGTCGCGGCATTTCCACCCGGATTTTCCGGGGCGGATCGCCGAGATGGACTATTTCAGCGTATTCAACGACCACCTGACCGACGGATCGCACCCCGAAGCACCCTATAACAAGCTGGCGTCGGATCACGGGCAGATCATGGCCCATATACGGCTGACGGATCAGGAATAACACAGCAGACTTGTTGAGCCTGCTAAGCAAATGCGGCATGAGGGCGGAAAGCGCGCCCGAACCGGGCCAGTTGACGGAGGAGACAGACATGAACATCGCCGACCTTGGCAACGTACAGCTTCACTACCGCGAAGATGGCGACCCGAACGGCGCGCCGGTGGTCTTTGCCAATTCGCTGGGCACCGACATGCGGCTGTGGGACGACCTGCTGCCGCTACTGCCCGCCGGGTTGCGGCTGATCCGTTATGACAAGCGCGGGCATGGGCTGTCGTCCTGCCCCGCCGGCCCCTATTCCATGGGGGCGCTGGTGACCGATGCGGAAAAGCTGCTGGATTATCTGAAGGTCAGGGATTGCGTCTTTGTCGGCCTGTCGATCGGCGGGCTGATCGCGCAGGGGCTGGCGGTGAAGCGGCTGGATCAGATCCGCGGGCTGGTTCTGTCCAACACCGCCGCCAAGGTCGGTACAAAGGAAATGTGGCAAGACCGGATCGACGGCATCCGCGCGGGCGGGATCGAGTCGATCGCCGACGGTACGATGGAACGCTGGTTTGGCAAACCGTTCCGCGCCACGCCCGCGATGCAGTTGTGGCGCAACATGCTGACCCGCCAGCCGGTCGAAGGCTATACCGGCTGCTGCGCCGCCATCGGCGGGGCCGATTTCTATACCACCACCGCCGGGCTGACCCTGCCCACGCTGGGTATCGTCGGCAGCGAAGACGGCGCAACCCCCCCCGATCTGGTGCGCGAAACCATCGACCTGATCAAGGGCGCCTATTTCCACATCATCCGGGGCACCGGCCATCTGCCTTGCGTCGAAAATCCCAAGGACTACGCCACCGCGCTGACCAAGTTCCTGACCGAGATCGGCCATGTCTGACCGCGCGGGGCGCCTCTGATGGCTGAATTCCTGCTGATCCACGGGTCGTGCCACGGGGCATGGTGCTGGCGCGATGTGCTGCCACTGCTGAACCGCGGTGGCCACAGCGCCCGCGCCATCGACCTGCCCTCGCATGACGCGGAGGACACGCCCATCGCGGATGTGACGCTGGATTTATACGCCGATGCGATCCTTGCGGCGATCGAGCGGCCGGTGATCCTGGTCGGTCATTCGATGGCGGGTTATCCGATCTCGGCCGCCGCCGAAAAAGCGCCCGACAAGATCGCGAAACTGGTCTATGTCTGCGCCTATGCGCCGGTTTCGGGCAAGTCGCTGACCGACATGCGCCGCGACGGCCCGCGCCAGCCGCTGCTGGACGCGATCACCAAGTCCGCCGATGGGCTGGCCTTCAGCTTCCTGCCTGAAAAAACCGAAGAAAAACTGTACCACGACTGCCCGCCCGGCACGGTGGAATTCGCCAATGCCCGCCTGTGCCCGCAGGCGATCAAGCCGCAGGCCACGCCGATCACCCTGACCGGCCGCTATGCCAGCGTCCCCAAACATTATATCCGCTGCACCGAGGATCAGGCCATTCCGCCCGAGTATCAGCGCAGCATGACCGAAGGCTGGCCCGCCGGAACGGTCGAAGACCTGCCCTGCGCACACTCGCCCTTCTTCGCCTGTCCCGACACCTTGGCGCAGCGCCTTCTGGCGCTGGCAGCGGCCTGTTCCCCATCCTAGGCGGAACAGGTACCGCGCTGCGGTAAAAAGACCCGGACGAAGTGCTTGCCTCGTGTCCCGGAGCGGCCTACGCTGTGAACAGCGTTCCGCAAGGAGGCGATCATGGCCAAAAATCCCAGCCCAAAACAAGACGCCCTGCGCGCCCGGCTTCTGGATGTCGCCGAGGCGGAAATCGCCAGAGGCGGCATCGTTGCGCTACGCGCCCGCGATCTGGCCGCCGAGGCGGGCTGTGCGCTGGGGGCGATCTATACGGTGTTCGGCGACCTGGGCGAAATCGCCGTCGCCATCAACCGCCGCACCATGACACAGATGACAGAACGCATGGCCAGCGCCATAGAGGGGCTGGACGAAGAGGCCCCCGCCGATCTGCTGATCACCCTGGCACAGGCCTATCTGGGTTATGCCGAAACCGAAAATCAGCGCTGGCGCACGCTGTTTTCCATCGGTTTGCCCGACTCTGGCAGCGAACCCGGCTTTCACGATGCGCTGACCCCGCTGACCGAGTTGTTCATCCCGGCGCTGGCCCGCCTGGCCCCCGCCAATACCACCCGTAACAACGCCCGCAACGCGCGCGCCCTGTTCGCATCGGTGCATGGGATGATCGCGCTGGGGCTAGAACCCCGGCTGGCCGCGCTGGACCGGCGCGATCTGGACCGTATGATCGCGCGCGTCGTCGCCACCCTGAGCGACCGGCAAGAGCATCTTTAGATGATCTAGGGCCGCACAGGCGACGCCATCTGGCCCCCGCGAGGCTGCACCCGCCTATTAGCGGCGACGAGCTGCCGGAACCACTGGATATTGTCGAAAACTCTTGTGAGGCATCGCGCCAGCGATCAATATGCCGCAACCAAAAGTTGATGCGCGCAAAGGAAGCTGCATGCCTCAGACGACCGAAACGCACAATATACAGGCATCGCGCAGAGCCTATCCCTTTCTGCTCGGGTTTGTGCTGCTGACTGCGGTTTGTGCGCTGGCAGGATGGACCGGAACGCTGATCGCGGTTCCGCCCAACTATGACATCCTCATCTGGCCGAACGCGGGCGTCGCCTTTGCCACGCTGCTGCTGTTCGGACGCCGCTATTGGCCGGGCGTGTTCCTCGCATCCTTACTCGTCAGCCTTTGGATCGGCGGCACTGTCACCGATTTTCCCTTCACGACCAATCTTCTGCTCAGCTCGGGCATCGCGCTGGCAGAGACGCTTCAGGCGGTCGTGGCGACGATGCTTGCGCAGGCATTCTTCGGCAAGCCGGTCAGGCTCACGTCCTGGCGCGCGGCGCTTGGCTTTGCGATCATTGTCGGGCCCATAGCATCGATGGTGACCCCGACCATCGGGGGCGCCGTACTGTATCTTGTCGGGTTCTTCGATGGGCTGTCCTTCCCCTCGTTCTGGCTGAACTGGTGGCGGGGCAGCACGTTCGGCGCGTTCGTCTTCGCCCCGATCATATTGTTCGGCCCCTGGCGCGGCCGGAACGAGATATACTGGCAAGAGTTGCCGGTCCCGCGCATGAACACGATGGCCCTGACCTGCGTTCTTCTGTCGCTCGGCGCGAGCTTCTATTCCTGGGTCACGGTCAGCACCCTGAGCTATGACAGGAACATGACGACCTTTGGCACCCTGGCCGAGGAAAACGCGCGATCGCTGCAAAGCCAGCTTCAGTCCTATCGCCGCAGCCTGGATGCCGGCGCCGCGGTGGTCAGCGCCTCGCAGGAGGTGACCCCGGACGAATGGAGTACGTTCGTTTCCGCCCTTGATATCGAGGACAGCCTGCCCGGCATTGCCGCCATCGGCCTGATCGTTCCGGTTCAGCGCGATCAATTGCCGGACTTCACCGCCGAAATGATAGAACTGGCGGGGCCCGATTTCGCGATCCACCCCGAGACCAGTGGCAGCGAGTTGTTCATCATCAAGTTTGCCGGCCCCCCGAGCCCGCAGAACAAGGCGGCAATCGGTCTGGACCTCACGTTCGAGCCGATCCGGTATTCCGCCGCCGTCAAAGCGCGCGACACCGGGCGGCCGGTGATTTCATCCCCCATCCCCTTTGTGCATGACGAAGGGCAGCGCATGGGGTTTGTGTTGCTGAGGCCCGTCTTCGCCGAAGGGTCCATCCCCGCGACGGTCGAAGCGCGGCGCCAGGCCCTGTTGGGCTGGGTCTTCGCGCCTTTCGTGTCCGAAGTGTTCTTTGACGGGCTGACCGAAGGCCAGAACGACCGGTTCCATTTCTCGATCAGCACCGGCGGCGCCACGCCCGGAACCCTGATTTATTCCAACGCCCCCGCCGACGGCTCTGTGGCCGCGTCGGACTATCACATCACCAAAACCCTGTCGGTCTTCGGCCAGAACTGGACTGCCACCTGGGCCAGCACCCCGGCCTTCGATACGAATACCGGCCGGAACGAGCCGTTTCTGGTGCTGCTGGTCGGTCTTTCCCTAACCCTGCTGATCGGGATTTTGCTGACCGCGCTGGTGCGGCGCACCGAAATCGTGCACGGGCTTGTCGCCCAGAAAACCCGCCAGCTGCGCACCAACGAGGAACAGACCCGCTCGATCATCGACACCGCCGTGGTCGGCATCATGCTGCTGGACAAAGAAGGCCGGATCCTCTCTCTCAACCGGGCGGCGGCGCCGATCTTCGGCTATAGCTCGTCCCAACTTGTAGGGATGCCGCTTCAGGAATTGCTTCCGACCCTGCCCGCCGACAGCCTGTACTCCGAAAAGCAGCCGGACAAGGCAAGCGTCGCCAGCCTGCGACTGGAAACGAAGAACAGCAGCGGCAAGAAGCTGTTCGTCGAGATTCAGTTGAACCCCTGGGAAACCGAAGAGGGCGAGCGCCGCCTGACCGCCATCATCCGCGATGTCACCAAGCACCAGGAAAACGAACTGCGCCTGCGCGATACCGAGCAACGCTGGAACCTGGCGCTGACCGCCGCCAAGATCGCCGTGTTCGATGTCGACCTGAAGGCGCAAACCATGCTCGTCTCCGGCACCTGGATGGATCAGATGGGCTTTGCCCGCGATGCGGATATCGACACGCGGGCGGAATGGCTGGCCCGGGTGCATCCCGGCGACAAGCCCATGGTCGATCTTGCCGACAAGGCGTGTATCGACGGGCACAGCGAACGGTCTATTTCCGAATACCGGGTGCGGGTGGCCGACGGGTCCTGGCGCTGGATCCGGTCCGAAGCGATCGTGCCCGAGCGCACGCCCGACGGAAAGGCGCTGCGGCTGTTGGGGGCGCAAACCGATATCACCGAACTGCGCAACGCGCTTGAGGCGCTGCGGATCAGCGAACGGCAGTTCCGCTCGTTGATCGAACACGCGCCGGTCGGCATGGCCCTGGTGAACAAGGATGAAGAGCTAATCAGCGTCAACAAGGCGCTGTGCAATTTCGTGGGGTATTCCGAAGCGTACCTGCGCGGGAAAAAACAGTACGAAATCACGGGCAAGGACAACGGCGCAGCGAACCACGCGCAGCTACGCCGTCTGCAGAAGGGCGAAGTCCCGTCCTGCCAGTACGAGCAACCCTTCATTCGCAAGGATGGCAAGCAGGTCTGGGGGCTGATCAACCTGTCACTGGCAGAGCAGCAATATGGCGAAGATGTGCGTTACATCGTTCAGGTTCAGGACATCACCGATCGCAAGGAAGTCGATCAGATCAAGACCAACTTCGTGGCCACCGTCAGCCACGAATTGCGCACGCCGCTGACCTCGATCAAGGGGGCGATGGGGCTGGTTCTTGGCTCGATGTCTACCGACATACCCGACGCCGCGCATCGGCTGTTGAAGATCGCGCAGAACAACACCGACCGGCTGATCCTTCTGGTCAACGACATTCTGGACATGGAGAAAATCTCGGCGGGCAAATCCCGGTTCACGATGGTGGATCACGACATCATCGCCCTGCTTGAGCAAAGCGCGCGCACAAACCAACCCTACGCCGCCGAACATGGCGTCAGATTGGTGACCAGGTTCGCTTCGCGCGAGGCCCACGCGGTGATCGACGCGGACAGGTTCCAGCAGGTCATGTCCAATCTGCTGTCGAACGCGGCCAAATTTTCGCCCAAGGGGGCGGATGTCCGCATCGGGTGCGATGTCACCGGCAAGCATCTGCGCATCACTGTCACCGACAATGGCAGCGGCATCCCCGAGCATTTTCGCGACCGGATTTTCAAGCCGTTCTCGCAGGCGGACTCTTCGTCCACCCGCGAAAAGGGCGGAACCGGCCTTGGCCTCAACATCTCCAAACAAATCGTCGAGCGGATGGGCGGCACGCTCGGCTTCGACAGCATTCCCGGCGTTGAAACGACATTCTGGATCAAGCTGCCGCTCAGCCGCAGCGACGCCCAGGCCGGGCCGGGGCCGAACGGCAAGCCCCAGCCGGGCGCGCGCGCGAACAAGGCCCCGGAAATCCTGCATGTCGAAGACGACCTGGACTTTGCCGAGGTGCTGAAAACCGCATTCGGCGATCAGGCCAACGTCACCATCGCCACCAGCATCAAAGAGGCGCAAGACTGTCTGGAAAGTCAGGCTTTCGATCTGGTCATCATCGATTGGGAACTGCCGGACGGCCACGGCGCAAACCTGCTTCAGACAACGACAAACCGGCAGCCCGGCGTACCGATCATCGGCCTGACCGCGCAGGATACCTCTGTCTCGGATCCGCGGGTGCAGGAAAACATCATCAAGTCCCGCTCGCAAATGGAAACAATCGTAAGGAACTGCCTGGAACTGATCCCCAGCACCTGACCGCCGTACAACCGGCGAAACAGAGTGAACATAATCTTTACGGAAACCGGCCCCAATTTTGCCCGACCGGCCTGCGAATGTACAGCCGGGGCAGGAGAGCTTTGGCGCGATAGATGTATTAGCACCCACGCCAGGAAATTGTTCATGCGGTTACGTACGAGGAATCAAGATGTTTCGAGGGGATGAGACCGCCATATTTTTTGGCGGCGCGCTACAGGTGAATATTGCATTACTGGTGACATTTTTCAGCGCGGCACTGCTAATGGTTTTTGTCGGTCATGTCGGCCGGTCTTTGGTATTCAACAAGCGCCTGAATAAACTATATAGTGAACTTGTGTTGTACAAACGCGCACTTGACGACCATTGCATTGTCACGCTCAGCGACGAACGGGCGCGGATCCTGTCGGTGAATGACAAATTCCTGGAAACAAGCCGATTTGAACCTGAGCAGGTCATCGGCCGCACCATTTTCCAGCTGTATCCCGATACCCAGCTGCAGGACCGCGCCAGCGCCATCCATGCCGTGTTGCATCGCGGCGAGTCCTGGTCCGGCGAAACCGAATGGAAACGCTCGGACGGCAGCAGCTATTGGACGCATTCTACGATCGTGCCGTTCTTCAACAAAAAGGGCGCTTTCACCCACAGCATCGCGGTGGGAACCGATATCACCGAAAGCAAGATCGCCCAGGCAGAGTCGCAACTGCGCGAGGCCCTCGATCTGCTGCAGGACCAAGTCTATATGTTCTCGCCCGACGATATGCGGTTCATCTATCTGAACCAGCGCGCGCTGGAGCAGTTGGGCTGGGATCCCGAGGATTACACCAACAAGTCGATCCACGACATCGAAGAGTTGATCGACGTGCAACAGATTCAGCGTAAAACCCGCAGATTGCTGCGCGGCGCTGAAACCTCGATCACCTTCGAGGCCGTTTCGGACGCCAGCACGCGCGAAATCAATCTTCAGCTCATGGACCCCACCGGCAGCGAGCCCCGCTTTGTCGCCGTCATCCGTGACACCACGGAACGGACCGCCGCGGCCCGGGCCAAGTCGGAATTCATCGCGACCGTCAGCCACGAACTGCGCACGCCGCTGACCTCGATCAAGGGGGCTTTGGGTCTGATCTCGATGTCCAGCGACACCGAACTGCCCGAGCGCGTCCAATCCATCGTCAACATCGCACAACGCAATACCGATCGCCTGATCTTTCTCATCAACGACATTCTCGATCTGGAAAAGCTGGATGCCGGAAAGATGGATTTCCGCATGGAAGCGATGGACCTGTCAGAACTGATCCACGAAGCAATTGAGGTGAACAGGGGCTATGCGGTGCAGTTCAACGTCAGCTTTGTCGGCGTCGGCATCGACCAGCCCTATCTGGTCGATGGCAACCGTGACCGGCTGATGCAGGTGATGGCGAACCTGATGTCCAATGCCGCCAAGTTTTCCAACCCCGGCGACGAGATCGAAGTGTCGCTTAACGATCTCGGGACGTTTGTGCGCGTTTCGGTCAAGGATCACGGCTCGGGCATTCCGCTGGCGGCCCAGGCCCATATTCTGGAACGGTTCGCACAGGCGGATTCGTCCGATCGGCGCAAGGTCGGGGGCTCTGGACTGGGTCTGAGCATCGTCAAAGCCATCGTCGAAAAGCACGGGGCCCAGATCCAGTTCGACAGCGAACCGGGCAAGGGCAGCGTGTTTTATTTCGATCTGCAAAAATATGCGCCACACCAGGTGGCGTAACTGGGGCGCTGGCAACAGTTTCATGAATTAGAGCGTTGCGCAGAGCTACAAATCATCCGAGCATGATACAGAGTAAATGTGCTATAATTTCCGCATGCCGCGAACGAAGGTGAGAAGATGAAGGAACTACGCAAAATCCTGCATGTCGAGGATGATCTCGACATTCAGGAAATCGCCAAAATCGCGCTTGAGGTGATCGGTGGGTTCGAGGTGACGCAGTTCGCCTCCGGGGCGGATGCGATCGAGAATGCCAAACAGATCGACCCCGATCTCTTTCTTCTGGATGTGATGATGCCAGGCCTGAGCGGCGAGCAGACGCTCGAAGCGCTGCGCAAGATCGAAGGGCTGGAATCGAAGCCGGCGATCTTCATGACTGCGAAAGCCCAGGAGGCCGACGTGACCGCCCTGCGCGATTTCGGCGCGGTGGAGGTCATCACCAAACCCTTCGACCCGATGGAACTGGCCAATCAGATTCAGATGGTCTGGCAAAAGGCGCAGTAACGCTGGCGCGGGCGGTCTTGGCTATGTTCCGGGCCGCGCCGTTTCGGCGACAAGCGCCATTTCCCCGAGCATATCGTCGGTCGCGTCCAGAATGTCCTGATAGGATTGGGCGTCGGGGGCACCGGCCAGATAATCGGCAATCATGACCTCGGCCCGCTGGCTCAGGTCACCCAGATCGGCAAAGCCGAGAGTGGCCGCCACGCCGACCGTCTTGTGCGCGCCAAACTGGATGGCTTCAAGCGCGGTTTTCTTCGGCCCGCTGTCCAGGCCATCTCGGATCGCCTCCATGTCGTCCAGCCGCTCTGAAAGCGCGCTCAGGAACCGCAGGCGTATCGCATCGAGGTTAGCGTTGAAACTTGGGTCACTATTCATCTGCGCCCTCCCTAGGACGCCACCAACTTAGCCCGAGCCTTGTGTCCGTTCAAGCAGAGCGCGTCTTGCCCCCCCAATGGGGCCGCCACTGTTCGCGCACCTGGGAATGGGCGGCGGCGTGCTCTGCATTCTCTGCGGCCACCGCCAGCGCCTGAACCGCACCGCGACCGGCCCGCAGCAGACCGACGCGAACCGGCTTGCCAACCTGCACGACCACGTTCAGCGCGACACCGTTGCTGTCGGTCAGTTCCATTTCCTCGATATTGAGATTGACCGCCCTTTCGACGGTATCAAGCTCGGGGATGCCCTTGCCATGGGCGACGCACAGATAGATCCCGTTGCCCGCATAGGTCAGGAAAATGTCATTGGACCGCAGCGCGTTCGATATCGCCTCGGCGACATCGGTCAACAGATAGCGGAAATCGGTCGGCGGGGTGGAGGCAAAGATTCGCTCGACCCCGACCACCTTGAACGCGAAGATCGTCGTGGCGAACAACCCGCCGCGCGACAACTGCAACAGATAGTTCTCAAGCGCGGTCAGTGAAATGAACCCGTCGATATCGGAAATTGTGATCACTTCGTTCAGATCGATGAAGCGGTCGCGCTCCAGCTCCGAACGCAGCGATTCCACCGCGGACACGTTTTCCTCGACCTTGCGGGAGGATTGGACCAGACGCTCGGCCATGCGGATCCGCGCGCCAAGTTCGGTCGGGTCGAACGGCTTAGTCACATAATCGGTGGCACCGGCGGCAAAGGCCCGATCGATATAGGATTTCTGCGACATCGCGGTGATCATCAGGATCGGCGTCGACTGATATTCGCGCGTGTTGCGGATGGCACTGCACAGCTCGATCCCGTCGATATCCGGCATCTGGATATCCAGCAGAAAACAGTCGAACGGAACGTCGGCATCCCGGATGATCCGGGCCGCCTGCTGTGCCGATGTGGCAAGCGTCAGGTCAGTATACCCTGTCGCACTCAGCGTCGCTGAAAGAAGCTCCAGGATGATTTCATCATCATCGACTGCGAGAATACGCATCTATTTCTTCCTTCTACCGCCAGCCCCCGCGGTCAATTTCGGGCCTCATAAGATTTCGCAAACCCTAAGATTGCGCAAAATTACCTACTCGTTCCCTCGAAGGTTGCACTTAATTCGGGCAAAAATATGTCTGGGAAACAATCTGTAGACCTACGGGAACCAACCCGGAGCACACCGTTGCCCAACAGGCGCAACCCTGTGGCCGGTCACCCTGATGCTACAAATAGTCGCAGGTCTAGTCCAGTGCGCTATGCACCGTGCGGGCGATGACCCGCTCTTCGTCGGTGGGAATCACCAGAACGCGCACCGCGCCGCTGCCGATCTCGACCGTGCCGCCGGCATTGGCCTTTGCATCCAGCGACAGGCCCAGCCAACCCATCCCGTCGCAGACCCGCGCGCGGATTTCGGCTGCGTTCTCGCCCACGCCGCCGGTAAAGACCAGCGCATCCAGACCGCCCAGATCGGCGGCCATTCCGCCGATCTCGTGCCGGATGCGGCTGACATAATAGCTGACCGCCTGCGCCGCCTCGGGCGCGTCAGAGGCCAGCAGCGTGCGCATGTCGTGGCTGATGCCCGACAGGCCCTTCAGCCCGCTTTCCTTGTACAAAAGCGTGGTCAGATCGGCCGCCCCCATGCCTTCGGTCTCGATCAGGTACAGCAACACGCCGGGGTCGATCTGCCCGGTACGGGTGCCCATCGGCAACCCTTCGAGCGCTGAAAAGCCCATGGTCGATGTCAGGCTGCGCCCTTCTTTCAGCGCGCACATCGAGGCCCCGTTGCCCAGATGCGCGACAATCACCCGCGCCTGCGCCAGTTCGGGAAAAAGCCGCGCCACCCGCCCGGAAACATAATCATAGGACAGCCCGTGAAACCCGTAGCGCCGCACCCCCTGATCATAATAGGTACGCGGCAGGGCAAATGTGTCGTATTCCCACGGATGACCGCGGTGAAAGGCGGTATCAAAACAGCCCACCTGCACCGCATCGGGGAACGCCGCCTGCGCCGCCCGCACGGCGGCCAGGTTATAGGGCTGATGCAGCGGCGCCAGTTTCGCGAACGCGGCCAGCCGGTCCAGCACGGTATCGTCCAGTACCTGTGGCGCTGCGTAATCGGGTCCGCCATGCACGATGCGATGGCCCACGCCCACCACAGTGCGACCGTGCAGGATCGGCCCCAGATGGTTCAGAATCTCGCGCAGCGCCGTGGCGTGATCGGCCGCACCGATCGCCTCGCGCTCGGCCGAGGCCCCCTCGGCGTGAACCTCAAGCTGCGCCGCCGGGCCCAGCTTTTCGACTTGCCCCCGGCCCAGCTCGTGCGGCTCGTCGCCGCGTTCATAGATCGAGAACTTGATCGAGGAGGAGCCCGCGTTAATCGTTAGTATCGCCTGATCGCTCATCGGCCGCGCGCCCATTCCCGCACCATCACCGCCACCGCGCACGAAGCCAGCCGTGCCCGTTCGTCATCGGCCCGGCTGGTCAGAATGATCGGGCAGGTCGCGCCCAGAACGATGCCGCCGGCCTGGGCATGGGCGATGAAGGTCAGCTCCTTGGCCAGCATGTTCGCGGCCTCCAGGTTCGGGGCCACCAGAATTTGGGCATGGCCCGCCACCGCCGAGAAAATGCCCTTGGTCCGCGCGGCCTCCAGGTCGATGGCGTTGTCCATTGCCAGCGGCCCGTCCACCAGCCCGCCCTTGATCTGGCCGCGCTCGGCCATTTTCGACAGCACGGCGGCGTCGATCGTCGAGGGGATGCGCGGGTTCACCGTTTCCACCGCCGACAGGATGCCGACCTTGGGCTGCTCGATGCCCAGCGCATGGGCCAGATAGATCGCGTTCTGGACGATATCGACCTTTTCATCCAGCGTCGGCGCGATGTTAATCGCCGCATCGGTGACCATCAGCAAATGGTCCAGTCCCGGCACATCCATCACGAAGACATGGCTCAGGCGGCGGTTGGTGCGCAGCCCGCCCTCTTTCTTGACCACCTGCCGCAGCAGATCGTCGGTATGCAGGTTGCCCTTCATCAGCGCCTTGGCATGACCTTCATGCACCATCTGAACCGCCCGCGCGGCAGCGGCGCTGTGGCTGGGGATATCGACGATTTCGATCCCGGTCAGATTGGCGCCGATCTGTTCCGCCGCCGCGGCGATCTTTTTCGCGTCGCCGATCAGGATCGGCTTCAGCAGCGTATGTTCATAGCCCAGCAGCGCGCCCCCAAGCGAGGCGTCATCCTCGGGCGCGACCACCGCCGTCGGCATCGGTTCAAACGGTTCGGCCAGAAGAAGCATCCGGTCGAAATGCTCATGCGTCTGCACGGTCAGGCCGGGCACGTCGCGCAGATCGACGGTGATCTGCTTTTCGGGGGCGACCACGACCGCCTCGCCCTCGGTGATCCGGGTGCCGTCGGCCAGTTCGACCCAGGTATCGAAGATCGCCAGATTGCCCGCCTCTTTCGATTTCAGCTGCACCTTGACGGTGATCTCTTCGCCCGCATGGACGCGGCCCAGGAATCGCAGCGTCTGACTTTTGTAAAGCGTGCCCGGGCCGGGCAGAAAATTGCCCAGAACGCCCGAAATCAGCGCGCCCATCCACATCGACGGCGCGATCGCCTCTGGTTTACCGTCGCCGTCGCCATCCTCTTTGGGCAGATGCATCGGGTTCATGTTGCCCGACGAATTGGCGAAGACATAGAAATCCTCGGCCCGGCACATGTGGGTGGTCTTTGCCTCCATGCCGATCTTGAGCTGGGTCCAGGGAATGTTGGTATGTAACGTCATCGCTGCGGCCTCCTTGGCGGGTCCTGCCCAACCTGTAAGGCGACCGTAACCCTATCATGACAGAGACAAAAGAACGGATTGGCCGCATCCTTAAACCTGCGGGCAGCGCCCGGCCACGCGCCTGCTGTGCCACCCGATTGTGCACAGCCCGTCTTCCGGTTTCCGCGCGAACCCCGTATCAAGGCGCCATGCCCATCACCCTGACCTCCCTTGCCGCGCTGGCCGATCTGCCCTTCGACGAGGTGATCGACGTCCGCTCGCCCGCCGAATTCGCCGAGGATCACCTGCCCGGCGCGGTCAACCTGCCGGTGCTCGACAATGCCGAACGCGCCCGCATCGGCACGATTTACACCCAGGAAAGCCCGTTTCTGGCCCGCAGGCTGGGTGCCGCACTGGTCGCACGCAACGCGGCGATGCATCTGGAAACCGCGCTGGCAGACAAGCCCCGGGGCTATCGCCCGCTGGTCTATTGCTGGCGCGGCGGCCAGCGGTCGGGCGCGTTCACCCTGATCCTGCGTCAGGTGGGCTGGCAGGCCGAAACGATCGAGGGCGGCTATCGCAGCTTCCGCCGCCTTGTGCAGAACGCGCTATATGCCGCACCCTGGCCCGCGCCGGTGATCGTGCTGGATGGCAATACCGGCACCGCCAAGACCGAGCTGTTGCCGCTGCTGGCCGCACAGGGCCTTCAGGTCATCGATCTGGAAGGGCTGGCCAACCATCGCGGCTCGTTGTTCGGGGCGATGGCCGGCGGGCAGCCCGCGCAAAAGGGGTTCGAGACACAGCTGGCCCTGGCCGCCGCCGGGCTGGATCCCGCCCGCCCCGTGTTGGTCGAGGGGGAGTCGAGCAAGATTGGCCGGATCAACCTGCCGCCGGGCCTGTGGGAGGCGATGAAAACCGCGCCCCGGTTGGTGCTGCGGGCGCCGCTGACGGCCCGCGCCACCTATCTGGCGCGCGCGTATGGCGATGTCACCGAGAACGGCGCGCGGCTGCGCGACACGCTGCAATTGCTGACCCCGCTGCATCCACGCGACCGGATCGAGGCCTGGCTGGCAATGGCCGACGCGGGCGACTTCGCGCCGCTGGCCGCCGCGCTGATGCGTGAACATTACGACGCGCGCTATGAAAAACAGCGCGCGCGGTTCGATGAATTGCCCACCCGCGTGGTCGATCTGCCGTCGCTTGATCCGGCGGCGCTGGCCGCGGCGGCCCCCGATCTGGCCCGCGCCGCTCTGGCGCTTAACGCAGCACGATAAGCGGCGCGCCCTCGGTAATCGTACCGATCCGCGCGGCCCCGGTCCCGACGGCGCGCAAATCGGCCAGCACCGCCGCTGCCCGGTCGCCCGGCACCGCCGCCAGCAACCCGCCCGCCGTCTGCGGATCAAGCAGCAGCGCGGTGCGCGCGCCCTGCGCATCGGCGCCCAACATCTCGGCCAGCATCGCCGCGTTTTCGGGATAGAGGGTCGAGCGCACACCGTCCTCGGCCAGCGCCAGCGCGCCGGGCATCAGCGGCACATCGGCCAGCGTCAGTTCGGCCGATACGCCCGAGGCGCGCAGGATCGTCAGCAAATGCCCCGCCAGACCATAGCCCGTCACATCGGTCATCGCGTGGGCCACCGGGGCCAGAACGCCCGCCGCCGCCCCCTGCGGCGTAGCCATCTGCGCCAGCGCGGCGGCCACGTCCGCACCCCGCGCGCGGCCCTGCATCTCGGCCGCAAAAATCGTGCCGCTGCCGGTCGGCTTGGTCAGGATCAGCGCGTCGCCCGGCCGCGCCCCCGCCAGCCCCACCGGCGCGCCATCATGCAATCCGGTCACGGTGAACCCCACCGTCAGCTCGGCCCCGACCGAGCTGTGCCCGCCCACCAGATCGGCCCCCGCCGCCGCGAAGACCTGAACCGCGCCGGCCATGATCTCGCGCAGCATGTGTTCCTGCATCCGGTCGCGCATCCGGGGCAGGATCAGCGTGGCCAGCGCCGCCTGCGGCTGCGCACCCATCGCCCAGATATCGCCCAGCGCATGCACCGCCGCGATCCGCGCCAGCATATAGGGATCGTCGATAAAGCCCCGGAAATGATCCGAGGTGATGACCTGCATCCCCGCCCCGTGGCGCAGCACCGCGGCGTCGTCGCCCGCCCCCTGCATCACGTCGCCGCGCACGGGCGCGGGCAGCCCGGCCAACCCGGCCTTCAGCACATCCGCCCCCGGTTTCGCGGCACAGCCGCCGCAGGGCGGCTTGGCCCCGGCCAGTACCTCGCGCACCCCAAGGGCGGCCGCGGCGGGGATATCTGGAACAGCGTTCATTTCCGGCAGGTCATGAAACTTACGCATGAATTTCACATCGATCCGGTCTTTCCAGCGCCACAGCCAGTCGCCCTCCAGCCGCAGGCCCAGCTTGTCGGCCACCGCATGTTTGCGCCCTGTCGAAATCAGCTTGAGGTAATCCTTTTGCGGGTGATAATCGCGCCGCCGCCCGCCGATCAGATCGGCGCGCAGGTTGTGGCCCAGCACCGGCGCCTGACGCACCGCAAAGACCCCGGCCTTGGGGCGCGGTGCATGGGTCATGTGGGCGCAATCGCCCACCGCATAGATCAGCGGGTCGTTCAGCGACCGCAGGTCGGGGCCGACGTCGATGAAGCCATCGCTCAGTTGCAACCCTGTCCCCGCCAGCCAGCCCTGTGGCCGTGCCCCCGCCGCACCGATGACGATGCCGCCGGGCAATTGCGCACCGCCGTCCAGCACCACGCCCCCGGCAGTCACCCGCGCGATCCGCGCCCCGGTGCGCAACGCGACCCCCTGTGCCTGCATCTGCGCCAGCAGCGCCCGGCGCGCACCTGCGCCGAGGTCGCGCAGGGCGCTCTCGCCCGCCTCCAGCAAGGTCACCTGCCCCGCGACCCCCGTCAGGCGCAACCGATGCGCGCAGGCCAGCGACAGCTCGACCCCCGCCACCCCGGCGCCGATCACCAGAACCTGCGGCACGGCCTGCCCCGCCGCCGCGCGGGCGACATACCCTTCCCACGCTTCGGCGAAGGGGCCCAGCGGCTTGGCCGGTACCGCGTGTTCCGCAAACCCCGCCAGCGCGGGCAGGTCCGAGCTGATCCCGATATCGACCGAGGCCAGATCGTAGAACACCGGCGCGCGCCCCTCGACCTCGATCAGCCGGGCGTCGCGGTCGATCCCCACCGCGCGCCCCAGCACCAGCCGCGCCCCGGCGAAACGGGCCAGCCGCACCAGGTCAATCTCCAGATCGGCAGATGTGTAGTGGCCCGCCACCAGCCCCGGCAGCATCCCCGAATAGGGCGCGGTGGGGCCGGGGTTGATCAACGTCAGCCGCGCGCCGGGCAAGGGGGCCATCCCCCATTTGCGCAGCACCAGCGCATGGGAATGCCCGCCGCCGATCAGCACAAGGTCGCGGGTCAGGGGAAGGGGCGCGTGCATCTGTCATCCTCCGTGGGGCAGCCCCCCAGACCTATCGCCAGACGCCGCGCCGGGAAAGGGGCGGCCGCGTCCCTGCGGTCAATAGCCCGTCATCTCCAGATAGCCGCGGCCGGTATGGCTGCCGGTCAGGCGCACCGGCCCTTCCCAATAGGGAAACAGCGTCGTCATCCAGGCGTCGGGGTTCAGCGCCTGCGCGGTGACGTCCAGCCCGCGCGCGGGCAGTTCCAGCCGCCAGCGGGTGGGCGCGCCGCGCCCCCGCCCCAGCGGTGTCATCCGCAACACCCCGTCGCCGAACGGCGCCACCACCCCATCGGCCCCGATCCAGGTGCCCGAGGTATAGCTGCCGCCCCCCGCCTGACGAAGCTGAAACCCCATCAGTTTGGACCCATCGTCGAAATGCAAAGACACCCAGTCCCACCCCGATTGATCCGCGTCCAGCGGTTGCGACGACCATTCGCGGTCCAGCCAGGCCTGCCCGGTCACGGCAACCGGGCCATCGGGCAAGTTCAAAACGCCGCTCGCGGTATAGAAGGGCTGCGAGTAGTAATAGCTTGCCTGCCCGCTTTGCGATTTGACCGAATAGCCGGCATCGCCCTGCAACACCAAGGGCCCCTGCGCGTGCAGCGACAGATCATAGCCGAAATCGGCACCCGTGGCGCGCAGGGTCAGCGCCGACAGGTCCGCCGCCCCGGCCATCTGCCAATCGTCGATCCAGGCGGCAAAGGGTTGCGCGGTCACCCCCGCCTGCCCGATCCCGCCACGCGCCAGCCGCTCGGCCACGAAATGGCGCGCGGGCGTGGTCAGGGCGGCATGACCCATCCAAAGTTGCGGGCTGGCCCACCCTTCGGCCATGGTCGGGGCCAGCGCGGTTCTGAACAGTGTCCATTGCACGCCATAGTCGCGCCCGTCCGCGCCGGTCAGATTGGCGGTCAGATACCACCATTCGATGCGGTAGCCGGGATGCGCGCCGTGATCGCCCGGAAATTCAAGTGCCACGCCGGGTTCGGGGTGGGCAAAGCCCTCGGCCCCGCCGCCCAATCCGGCAAAGCCCTGACCGAAGGCCGGGGCGGCAAGGCAGAGCAACAGCACCAGCAGGATCCTAACGCTCATGGGCGAATACCTTCAGCAGATCGGACGGTGCGGTGCGGGCCAGCCGCCACGCGGGCCAGGCGGCGGCCAGCCCGCCGGCCAGCAGGGCCAGCACCGCCAGCCGCAGCCAATCCAGCGGGAACAGATGCATCGGCAGCCGCCAGCCGAAGGCCGCCACATTGACCACCGCCAGCAGCGCCCAGGCCAGCAGCAGCCCCACCGGCAGCGCCAGCGCCATGGTCAGCGCCGCCAGAAGCACCGCGCGCAGCAGTTCCAGCCGCGCCAGCCGCGCCCGTGTCAGCCCCAGCGCCCAGACCGGCGCAAGCTGCGGCAACCGCATCGCGGCCAGGGTCAGCAGGCTCATCAACATGGCGAACCCCGCCACCCCCATGGTCAGCACGTTCAGCGCGGCGGTGACAGTAAAGGTGCGCTCGAACACACCCATCGAATAGGCCTTGATCGCGGCCTGGTCGGTCACATTGTCAGGCGGCAGGCCGAACTCGGCGATCAGCGCGCGGGCCAGATCGGGCGCGCGGTCGGGTGCCACCCGTACCGCATGGCGCAGGCGCGGCACATCCGGGTAAAGCGCGGTCAGCCGGTCCACCGAAATCATCACCTGCCCGCGCGGATTACCATAATCGGAATAGACCCCGGCCACGGTCATGTCCGCCCCGCCCGGCAGCGGCAGCGCATCGCCGGGGGCCAGCCCTTCGCGCCGGGCGAGCTGTTCATTGACCATCGCGCCCGTGCCCGCCGCCACGCGGTCCCACGCGCCCGGCCGCGCCGCCAGAACCGGCCAGTGCGCGCGATAGGTCGCATGATCGGCCACCCCATAGATCAGCGCGGGCGCGCCCAGCACCGTGTCTTCGACCGACCAGATCGGCAGCACCGCATCGGCCCGTCCCGCCAGCCAGACCCGCAGGCGCGCGGCCTCGTCCGCATCGCGCGCGGTGACATACAGCTCGGACGCCAGCCGCTGGTCCAGCCAGCCGGTAAAGGTCAGCCGGAAACTGGCGACCATCGTGCCCACGCCCACATTCGCCGCCAACGCCAGCAGCAGCGCCATCAGCGCCAGCGACAGACCCGGAAGCTGCTGGCGCGTATCGGCCCAGAACCACTGCGCCAGCGGGCCCTTGGCCAGCGCCCCGGCCAGCGCCAGCACCCCCGCCAGAACCACCGGCAGCAACAGCGCCGCCCCCAGCAGCAGCGCGCCCAGCAAGATGAATCCGGCCAGCACCCCGTCCCCAAAGACCGCAAACACCACCGCGATCAGCCCCAGCACCGCCGCCGCCGCGAACTGCCCGCCCAGCGACCGGGCCGAGGCGCGCGCCCAGGCCCGTGGCTGCGCCGGGGCCAGCAACGGCAGCCGCGCCAGCCGCCACAGGCTTTGCCCCGCCGCGATGCCCGCCCCCAGCACCGCAATCGCCATGCCGCCCAGCCACCATCCGGGGTTCAGCGTCAGCGTGCCCGGCACCGCGGCCCCGTAAAGCCCGCGCAACGTGGCCGCCACATCCGGCAACAGCGCCGCCGCGATCCCGTAGCCCAGCACCACGCCCAGCCCCCCGGCCAGCAGCGCGAAGATCAGCACCTCTGTCACCAGCAGCGCGATCAGGCTGCGCAGCGGCAGGCCCAGCGCGCGCAGGGTGCGAAACAGGGTGCGGCGCTGCTCGAACGCAAGGCCGATGGCGGCATGGACGATGAACATCCCCACCGCGAAGGACAACAGGCCAAAGGCGGTCAGGTTCAGATGAAAACTGTCGGTCAGCCGGGCGATATCGGCCTGCCCGCGCGGGGCGCGCGCGACAAGGCCGGGCGCGACGTCGCCCAGCGCCGCGCGGCCCAGGGGCTGATCGGGCAACATCAGCAGGCGCGACAGCCGATCCCCGGCCCCCAGCAGGCGCTGTGCGATACCGATATCCATCACCAGCACGCCCGGCACCAGCCCCCCGGCGGCCCGCAGTGGCGGCAGCCCCGCGACCCCCGCCAGCCGCGCCACCGTTTCCGGCGCGCCGAAGGCCAGCCCGGGCGGCGTGATGAACGGGGCCAGCGCGCCGGGCTCCTCTGCCTCTTGCGGGGACAGGCCGCGCGGGGCGGTCACCGGATCGATGCCCAGCACCCGCACCTGCACCGCGCCGCGCCGCCAGTGGTCCTCAACCACCGGCGACACCTGCCATCCCGCGCGCCGCAGGGCGACATAGACCTCTTGCGAAAACTGCTGACCGTCGCGCGGCACAAGCTGTTCGAACCGGTCCTGCCCCAGCAGCGCCGCCGCCCGGTCATAGCTTTCGCGCGCCTGCATGTTGATCGCCTGCACCCCCGACCACAGCGCCGTGGCCAGCGCCAGCCCCAGCAGCAGCGCAATCAGTTGCACCGGATGGCGCAGCCAATGCGACAGCAACGCCGACAGGGCCGTGCGGCGCATCAGGCCAGCCCCCCGCCGGCCAGATGCAGCCGCCGCGCCAGCCGCCCGGCCAGACGTTCCGAATGGGTGACCATCAGCAGCCCGGCACCGGTTTCGGCCACCAGATCCAGCAGCAGGTCCATCACCGCGTCGCCGGTGGCCTGATCCAGATTGCCGGTGGGTTCATCCGCCAGGATCAGCGCCGGGCGCCCGGCCAGCGCCCGACCGATCGCCACGCGCTGCTGCTGACCGCCCGACAATTGCTCGGGATAGCGCTGCTGCAGATCGGACAGGCCCAACCGCGCCGCCAGCATTTCCACCCGAGCCGGATCGTGGCACCCGGCCAGCCGGGCCTGAAACGCCAGATTGGACGCGACGTTCAGCGACGGGATCAGATTGAACTGCTGGAACACCAGCCCGATCGCGCCCCGGCGCAGGGCCGCCCGGCGCCGATCGCCGAGCGCGGTCAGATCCTGACCCTGCACCAGAACCGCGCCACTGTCGGGCGCATCAAGCCCCGCACACAGATGCAAAAGCGTACTCTTGCCGCTGCCGGACTCGCCGGTCAGCGCCACCGCCTCGCCTGCGGCAAGCTGAAACGACACATCGCCGAACACCCGTATCCGGGTGCCGCCGCTGTCGAAGGATTTCTGCACCTGCCGGACATCCAACAGCATCCGTCCCCCTTTCCGGGTCCGCCCGACCGCCGGCCCGTTTTGCCCAGACTGACACCCCGGCGCACGCGCCGCCAGCCCTGTTGCGCCGGTCGGCGGCGCGGCCCGCCGGCTGGCAGTCATATTTCCGCAACAAAAGGTTCGGCTTCCTGTCACGTCCGCTGTGTAAGGCCCCAGACGTCTGCGCATTCCTGCGCCAACGAAACCCAGGGGACATCACCATGACCTTTACCCGCCGTTCCGCACTGAAACTGACCGGGGCCGCCGTTGCCGCGCCCGCGCTGCTGAAAGCCACCGACGCGCTTGCCTCTTCCGGCGCTGTCAAGGTTCTGGCCTGGCAGGACTATATTCAGCCCAACATCGCCGAGAAATTCGAGGCCGACACCGGCATCAAGCTGGAACTGACCACTTTCGGATCGAACGACGAAGCCGAATCGACCATCCGCGCCAATGGCGGCAAGGGTTTTGACGTGGTGTTCCCGTCGATCACCAACTCGGCCAGCTATGTGGACGACAACGGCGACAGCTTCTTCGCGGCCGTGCCCGCCGACGTGAATGTCGACGCGGTGATCCCCTCGTTCGTGCGCGACAGCGCCACCCTGGGCGGCGTGCATGCCGGTCAGCAGATCCTGCTGCCCTTCGACTGGGGCACCGAGGGCATCACCCTGAACCGCGGCAAGCTGCCGATCGCCGATGCCGACATCTCGTTCGGCGACCTGTTCCTGCAGGAAGCCGCCAAGGGCGCCGCCGCCTTCCGCCAGAAATCGGCGATCATGGGTGTCGGTCTGTATCTGGACGCCGTCGGCGAAGTGCCGTCGAAC
Source organism: Actibacterium sp. D185-2 (assembly GCF_054954595.1). NCBI lineage: Bacteria > Pseudomonadati > Pseudomonadota > Alphaproteobacteria > Rhodobacterales > Roseobacteraceae > Actibacterium > Actibacterium sp. D185-2. The sequence continues at coordinate 97,470 of NZ_JBPWNX010000003.1, read as the reverse complement.
CGGATGCTGGACGTCTACAAATCCGAAGACGACGCCCGCCGCGTCTGGGGTGCCGTAACCAAGTGGATCCTGGAGCACAAGGAAAACATCGGTGCCTTCTGGAACAACGCCACCGAAGCCACCGCCGCCTTCAAGGAAGCCGGCTGTGTCATCGGCCAGACCTGGGACACCACCGGCCTGCTGCTGAACCGCGAAGACAGCAACTATGTCTACCGCGCGCCGAAAGAGGGCATCATCACCTGGCTCGACAGCTTCGGCATGCTGAAGCAGGCCGAGAACCCCGAACAGGCGGTGGCCTTCATGAACTTCATGCTGCAGCCCGAAGTGGGCGGCATGTTCGCCAACAACACCGGCTACAACTCGGCCGTGGCCGGCGCCGCCGACTTTGCCAGCGCAGAGTTCAAGTCCCAGTTCAACGAGGTTTATACCGCGGACGTTCTGGGCAACATGTGGTGGTGGCAGGCGGATACCGCGTTCTTCGCGCCGATCCGCAACGAATTCGTCGAGATCATCACCAACGCCTGATCCGCGATTTTCAGCGAAAACCGGGGCCCCTGCTGGATGGGGGCCCCGGTATTGCGCCGGGCCGCCCGCCACAGGCGGGTGCCTTCCGGCAGGACTATTTGGGGAAAGATGAAAAACATGCACGGCAAGGACGTCACGCTGGACGGGGTTTCCATCACCTATCCGAACGGGTTTACCGCCGTGCACCCGACCGATCTGACCGTCGGCGCGGGCGAGTTCTTTTCCATTCTCGGGCCGTCGGGCTGCGGCAAGACGACGATCCTGCGTGCCGTGTCGGGCTTTGTCGAACCCAGCAAGGGCCGCATCCTGATCGGGGATGCGGACCAGCGCGGCCTTGCGCCCAACGCGCGCCCCACCGCCCTGATCTTTCAGAACCTTGCGCTGTTTCCGCTGATGACCGTGCGTGACAACGTGGCCTTCGGGCTGGAGGCGCGGGGCATGTCGCGCCGGGCGCGCCGGGCCAAGGCCGAGGAATTGCTGGATCTGGTCGCGCTGCACGATCAGGCCGACAAGAAGCCGACCGAACTGTCCGGCGGTCAGCGCCAGCGCGTCGCCATCGCCCGCGCCCTGGCGGTGGAGCCGTCGGTGCTGTTGCTGGACGAGCCGCTGTCGGCGCTGGACCTGAAGCTGCGCCAGCATATGCGCGCCGAGCTGCGGGCGATCCAGAAACAGACCGGCGTGACCTTCATCTATATCACCCATGACCAGGGCGAGGCGCTGACCATGTCGGACCGCATCGCCGTGATGAACGAGGGCCGGATCGAGCAGGTCGGCACCGGCGACGAGATTTATTCGCATCCCGCCACCGCCTTCGCCGCGTCCTTTGTGGGCGAGGTCAACCAGTTTCCCGGCCGCGTCGCGGCACTGGACGGCGAGATGGCCTATATTGACACGCCCGCCGGGCGGATGCTGGGCCGCAACCCGCGCGGCCTGCGCCCCGGCGACGCGGCGATCCTGTTCGTGCGGCCCGAAAATGTGGGCTTCGCACTGCCGGACCGGGAGATTCCGTATGGCAATCTTCTGAACGCGCGGCTGGAACGGCGCGATCTGGAAGGCGCGTTCATCAACCTGCAAATGCGGTCCGACGATAGCGCCCAGCCGGTGGCGATGCATCTGACCAACACCGGCGCGGTGCCGATGATTGCGCCCGACACGGAAACCCGCATCGGGTTCACCTGCGACAGTGCCCTGGTTCTGCCCGAGGGGCCGCTGGCCCGCACCGGGCGCGAAATGGCCGCGCAATGAAGGATCTGCTGCGCGGATATGGTCGGGGCCTGGTCGGGGTTTTCGTGGCGGCGATCCTGATCTGGGGGCTGTTGCTGATCATCCTGCCGCAGCTCACGATGCTGGAACGCGCGGTGACCGCGCCCAAGCGGCAGCTCGACAGTTCGATCGCCGGGGCGCTGACACGCGACGCCGAGACCTGCATCAGCGTGCTGAAGAATTACGACACCCCCGCCGCGGCACCGCAAACCGGGGGCGGCATGGCTATTCCGTCGGCCTCTGGCATGGCGGTGCCGTCCTCCGGCGGAATGAGCGTGCCGTCGATGGGCCGTGTGACGGGTGCCGCCACCCGGCCCTATATCCTGCAATGCGACCGCGCCAGCACCCATGTATCAATGGTGCGCGGCAGTGGCGACAGCGTCTGGCTGGACGAACTGTTCGGCCTGCCGCTGCTCAGCGTCCGCGACACCGACCCGATCAGCACCCAGATGGCAGACGCGCGCGAAATCGCCGGTCTGGCCGATGTCCTTTACAAACGGTTGCTGGCGGAAGAGGCACGCGGATCGAACCTGACGTTGTCGAATTTCCGGATCCTGCTGGGCGCGACGATGATCCCGCTGTCGCCCGAACAACGCGCGATCGAGGATGCGGAACTGTCCAACAAGTTTTATGCGCTGCTGGGCCTGCGGTTCGAGAAGGACGGCGAGGTGTATAAGCGGCTGGGCCTGATCACCCTGACGCGCACCCTGTCCTTTGCGGTCATGGCCACGGCGCTGGCGCTGGTGATGTGCTACCCGGTGGCCTACAAGGTGGCGCTGGCCACCGCGCCCGAACGCGCGACATGGCTGTTTCTGGGCCTTGTCATCCCCTATGCCATTGTCGAACTGATGCGGATCTATGCCTGGACCGCGATCATCGACAATCAGGGCCTGCTGAACGGTCTGCTGACATGGGCCGGCGCGATTTCCGAGCCGGTTCAGTTCAAGCGGCTGCCTGGCACGATCTTCGTGGTGATCGTCTATACCTATGTGCTGTTCATGGTGTTCCCGATCTTCAACGTGATGTCGACGCTGGACCGCAACCAGATCGAGGCGGCCAAGGATCTGGGCGCGCGCGCCTGGCGGGTGCATTGGCGGGTGATCATGCCGCATTCGAAACCCGGCATCGCGGTGGGCTGCATCGCCACCTTCATGCTGGCCGCGGGCGCGTTTTCGGTGCCGCGGATCATCAGCCGGGGCCTGCAGGCGGAATGGTTCAGCCAGACGATCTATAACAAGTTCTTCGAGAGCGAGAATTCCAACGTCGGCGCGGCCTATTCCTTTGCCTATACGCTGGTCTGTTTCGCGCTGGTGGGGCTGTTCATGTGGGCGATGCGCACGCGGCTCAAAGATTTCGCGAGGGTGCAATGACCTCCAACCGGCTGCTCAACCTGTATATGGGCGCGTTCCTGATCTTCATGTTCGCGCCGCTGCTGCTGATGATCATCACCTCGTTCAACGATATCTCGCCGCCTTCGGTCACCGACTGGCAGGGGCTGACGGGTAAGTGGTATGCGTTCTTCTGGATGGACGACACAACGATGCGCGCCGACCCGGTGCTGCGGGCGCTGGATCGCGGCCGGTTCGTGGGGTGCTTCGGCAATTCGCTGCGGGTGGCGGGGGCGGTGGTGCCGCTGGCGCTGATCCTGGGGCTGGCGGGGGCGGTGTTCCTGACCCGCTGGCGCAGCCGCGCGAACGGGTTGCTGTGGTGGGTGCTGCTGTCGCCGATGCTGGCGCCGGGGATCGTGCTGGGCCTGTCGGCGCTGGTGTTCTGGAACCGGCTGGGCGTCAATGCGGGGCTGTTCACCATCGTCATGGCGCAGGTGACCTTCATCGCGGGCTTTCCGATGCTGCTGCTGATGGCGCGACTTCAGCGACAGCCGGTCGAGTTGGAGGAAGCCGCGCTTGATCTGGGCGCCACGCCCTGGCGCGTGTTCACCCGGATCACCCTGCCGTTTCTGGTGCCGGCGCTGGCGTCGTCTGCCGTCATCGCCTTTCTGTCGTCGATGGAAAACTACAACACCACGATGTTCGCCAAGGGCGGGTCGTGCACCTTCGCGACCGAGATCGGGGCGATGGCGCGCAACCCCAACGGCCACCCGCCGATGATCAACGCGGTTGGCACGGTGATCATCCTGCTGACGGTTTCGGCCACGCTGGCGCATACTTTCCTTCTCCGCAAGGAAGAGCGCGACTAAGCTGCCGCCATGAAAATCACCGCCCGCTGTCACCCCCTGCTGGAACCGCTGCTGCCGAAACCGGTGCCTGCGGCCAAGGCCCTGCCCGACTGGCTGCGCGACATGCCGTCCGAGGTGGCCGCCGAAACCCTGGGCGGCGCGCCGGTGCGCACGCTGAAACACTGCCCGCCCTTCATCGACGCGCTGTCGCTGGGGCTGATGATTCCGCTGGCGACCGACCTGCATATCGCCGGGGGAGAGATTTCGTGGGACTGGGATCCGCCGATCATCCCCGATGCGCCGATCACCCGCGCGCCGGTCGGGCTTCATGCCCCCGAACAGGCCACGGGGATGCCGATTGCCCTGAATGGGCAGATGGTGCTCAAGTTCACCAACTTCTGGACGCTGGAGGCGCCCGAGGGCACATCGCTGCTATTCACCCATCCGTTCAACCGTGCCGATCTGCCGTTTCAGACCCTGTCGGGCGTGGTGGATTGCGATCTGTTCCGGCTGGGCTATGTGCATTTTCCTGCACTGTGGACCGATCCGGGGTTCACCGGCACGCTGCCCAGGGGCACGCCGGTGGCGCAGATCGTCCCAATCCCGCGCGCGCCCGTCACGCTTGAAACCTCTGCCCTGAAAACAGGCGAAATCGCTGAAAGCCGCGCGATTCAAGAGGCATTGCACAGCGAGACCGGCGTCTATCGCCGCAAGTTCCGGCACTAGGGCTTTACAGACGTGCCCTCTTTGTAACACTTTTGTGTCAAAGGGGGTCGCATGATCCGGGCCGTCATCATCAGCATATTTGCCATCGCCGCAGGTCAGGCATCGGCCGGTGCGGCCGATCCGCTGGCCCAGCGCCGCGCGCAATGTGTCGGCTGGATGATGAGCGCCTATCCGTCCGGGCTGGAGGAAATCGCCTGCACCGCTGAATTCGGCCTGCCCTCGCCCTTCATGTTCAAATGCGCCAGCGCCCGGCATAACGGGTTCGAGAACGAGACCCAGCAGCGCGCCTGTCAGGTGTTCTTTACCCGTGCATCGCAAGCGGCGGGCGAAGGCTATGTGCTGAACTAGAGCTTTGGAAACCGCAGCGGCACGCGGCCCCGCGCCACCCGCGTCAACGCCTTCATCGCCTCTGGCCGCAGGGCCGGATCGGCCAGCAGACCGCGCTGAAGGTCCTGCACATCCTCGCCCAGTTCGGCCGCGATGCGGTACAGTGCCGACCGCGCCTCGCCATCCGCGAAACGGGCCCAGGCGATGCGGGCCGCCGCCCATTGGCCCAGCCGCAACCGGACCCGGCCCAGATTGCGCCAGGCATCGGCGTCTTCGGGGGCCAGATCGACCGCTTTCGCAAACGCCTTTTCGGCCAGCGCCAGATCATCCGCCGCCACCGCCCAGCGCCCCAACTCGAACCACGCCAGCGCATAGGCGGGATCGCCCGCCACCGCCTTGCGATACCACGGCCCCGATTGCTGCGGCTTGCCGGCGGCCTCCAGCACCTTGCCCAGATTATAGAACACCTGCGCCGGCGCGCGCCGGTCCTGCGCGGCACGGCGCAGCAGACGCTCGGCCCCGGCCCAGTCCTGCGCGGCCAGTTTCGCCTGAAGGGTGCTCAGATCAACCATGGCGGTTTTATTGGCGATTGCGGCGGGGTGGCGCAAGACTGTCACGAACTCTTCACGATCCGCCGCCAAAAGCGGGGAAACGCAAATAAGGACCGCTTTATGCCCACCAGTTTCTTCACCGCCCCCGGCGCGTTCTATCGCGGCAACCTGCACACCCATTCCGACCGTTCCGACGGGGTGCTGCCCGCCGAGGAGGTGTGCAAACGCTATCGCGACGAAGGCTATGACTTCATCGCGCTGACCGATCATTTCATCGGCATGTATGACTATCCGATCACCGACACGACCGCGTTCCGCGACGACGACTTCACCACCATTCTGGGGGCCGAGGTTCATTCCGGCGCGATGCAGAACGGCGAGCTGTGGCATATCGTGGCCGTGGGTCTGCCCGCGGATTTCGCCCCCGGCCACGCGCCGCATTTCCTGCCCGTCGCAGGCCAGGAGAGCGGCCCCGAGATCGCGCGCCGATGTGCCGAGGCCGGCGCCTATGTCGCCATCGCCCATCCGCAGTGGTCCGGCCTGACGCTGGACGACGCACGCAGCATCGATGCGGCCCACGCGGTCGAGGTTTATAACCACGGCTGCGCCATCGGCTGTGATCGGCCCGACGGATTTCACACGCTGGACCTGCTGCTGTCCGAGGGCCGGCCGCTGAACCTGATCGCCACCGACGACGCGCATTTTTCAGAGCCCGACCATTTCGGCGGCTGGGTCATGGTCAAGGCCGCGGCGAACGCGCCCGACGCGCTGGTCGAGGCGCTGAAAGCCGGGCATTTCTATTCCAGCCAGGGCCCAGAGCTGCGCGATATCCGCCTGTCGGGCCGCAATATCGAGGTGGAGTGTTCCGCCGCCGCCGCCGTGATCGTGCAGGGCCAGGGATCGGCGGCGCAGGCGCTGCATGGTAATTCGATGACCAAGGCGCGCATCCCGCTGGACCGCTTCGCCAATTCGCCCTGGGTCCGGGTCACCGTGACCGACCGCGCCGGGCGGCGGGCCTGGTCGAACCCGATCTGGCGCGATTGACGGGCGCCCGAACTTTCGCAAAAATGCGCAGCCACGGGCGGCATTGACTTTTCTGCGCTGCGGCGGATGCTGGGCAGGTTCCACGGGCAAAAGGCGCGTTCGCGCATGTTGATCACCCTGCGCACCCTTGCAATCGGCGCGGCCGGAGCGGCACTGGCCGTCTGGCTGGGCATTCCGGCCCCGTTCCTGACCGGGCCGGCCTTTTGCGTCACCCTCAGCGCGCTGCTGGGGTTTCAGGCCCCCATCCCCGACCGGCTGCGCGATGGAGTTTTCCTGCTGATCGGCCTGAACATGGGCACCGCCGTCACCCCCGAGGCCGTGGCCACCGCCGCGAAATGGCCGGGCAGCCTGACGATGCTGGCGCTGTCGGTTCTGGTGATCTTTCTGGGCGGGGCCGCGCTGTTGCGCGCACTGTTCGGGATGGACAGAATGTCGGCGCTGCTGGCCGCCACACCGGGCCATCTGAGCTTTGTCATGAGCCTGTCGGCCGAGGTGAAGGCCGATCTGGCCAGCGTGTCGATGATTCAGACCATGCGGGTGCTGGCCCTGACCCTGCTGGTGCCGTTCATCGCGCCGCTTCTGTCCGATCACCCGATGCCCGCGATGCGCCCGATCACGCATGTCATGCCCCTGTCCGCACTCGGCGCGCTGGCGGTGCTGGCGGTGCTGCTGGGGCTGGCCTTTCAGCGCCTGAAGGTGCCTGCCGCACTGTTGCTGGCGGGCATGACCGTTTCCGCGATCGCGCATGGTGCGTCGATCACCGACGGGGCCATGCCGCGGGTGCTGTCGATACCGGCCTTCGTGATCATGGGGGCGCTGATCGGAACACGGTTCACCGGGATCAGTTTCCGCATGGTGCTGCGCTCGCTCGGGGCGACATCGGTTCTGACGGGGTTTTCCGCCCTGATCGCGCTGGCCGCCGCGATGCTGGTCGCGCGCGTGTTCGGTCTGCCGATCGTCACCGCACTGATCGCTTTCGCGCCGGGCGGGCTGGAAACGATGATGGCGATGTCGGCGCTGCTGGATGCCAACCCGGCCTATGTGGCCGCGCATCATGTATTCCGCCTGCTGTTCCTGAGCCTGATCCTGCCCCTGATCGTGGCCCGCACCCGCGCCCGGGGCTGAACTGTCATTCCCGTGCGCGCAGCACCCGCGCCGGGCGCGACGACAGAGGCCGCCAGGCAAAGCCCAGCCCGGCCAGTAACGTCGCCAGCACTCCGCCAAGGACGATCAGCGCCGCCGAGACCGGCTCGAACACATAGTCGCCCTCCATCACGAAGCGCATCACCGCCCAGCCCGCCACGCCGCCCGCGAACACCGCCACCACCCCCGCCGCCGCCCCCAGCATGGCCGAGCGCAGCGCGAAATAGGCCAGCACCTGCCCGCGCACCGCGCCGACGGTTTTCAGCACCGCCGCCTCGAACACCCGCGCGCGTTCCCCTGCCGCCGCCGCGCCGATCAGCACGAACAGGCCGGTGACCAGCGTCGCCATCGCGCCGTATGTGATCGCGGCGGCCAGCCCGCCCAACACCGCGGCCACCCGGTCGATCGCATCGCGCACCCGGATTGCGGTGATATTGGGATAGGCCGCCGCCAGATCGCGCAGCAGCGGCGCCTCGGCCGCCTCGTCGGCATAGATCGTGGCGATCGAGGTATAAGGCGCGCCTTGCAGCGCGGCGGGATCCATCGACATCACAAAGCCGATCCCGGCGGTGGAAAAATCCACCACCCGGAAACTGGTGATGGTGGCCGCAATGTCGCGGCCCAGGATATTCACGGTGATCTCGTCGCCCAGCACCAGCCCCATCTCGCGCGCCTCTTCATCGGCAAAGCTGACCTGCGGCGGACCTGCGTAATCCTCGGGCCACCACTGGCCTTCGGTGATCACCGTATCGGCGGGCGGTGTGGCCGAGGCGGTCACGCCCCGGTCGCTGCTCAGTACCCAGTGATCGCCCGCCACCTCGCGCGCGGGGCGGCCATTGATCCGGGTGATGATGCCGCGCAGCATCGGTGCGGTCTGCACCCGGCTGACGCCCGGATCGTTTTGCACCCGGTCCAGAAAACCCGACAACTGGTCGGGCTGGATATCGACCACGAAATACGACGGCGCGACCTGCGGCAGCTCATCCGCAATCGCGTTTTTCAGATTGGCGTCGATCTGACCGACCGCCGCCAGCACCGACAGGCCCAGCCCCAGCGACAGCACGACCGACCGCGCCTCGCCCCCCGGCCCGCCGACCGCGCCCAGCGACAGCCGCAGCGCGGTGTGCCCGCGCACCCAGCGCGCCCGCGCGCCGCGCCGCGCCAGCCAGCGCACCGCCTGCGCCGCCAACGCCAGAACCAGCAGCGCCGCGATGATGCCTGCCGCCGCCCACAGCGCCAGCTTCGGCACCCCCGACAACAGCGCCGCCGCCCCGATCAGCGCCGCCGCCAGCCCCCCGGTGGCCAGCACCACGCGCCAGCCCGGCCAGACCCGTTGCGCCCCGGCGACATCGCGAAACAGCGCGGCTGCGCGCACATGGCCGGTGCGCGCCAGCGGCCAGAGCGTGAACAAAAGCGCGGTCAACGCGCCATAAAGCGCGGCCTCGGCCAGCGGACCCGCGCGCAGGCCCAGTTCGGCCGGAAGCGGCAGTTTCGCCTGGATCAGCGGTGCCAGAACCAGCGGCGCCAGCGCGCCCAGCACCAGCCCGATCGCGATGCCCAGCGCGGCCAGCGCCCCGATCTGGATCAGATAGGCGGCAAAGATGGTCCGCCCCTCGGCACCCAATGTCTTCAGCGTGGCGATGACCCCGGTCTTGCCGTCCAGATAGGCCCGCACCGCCGATGACACGCCGATGCCGCCCACCGCCAGCCCGGCCAGCCCGACCAGCACCAGAAACGCCCCGATCCGGTCCACGAACCGGGTCATGCCGGGGGCCGCATTGCGGCTGTCCAGCCAGCGCATCCCGCTGTCGCGGAACATCTGTTCGGCCTCGCGCTCCAGCGCGGCCAGATCGGCACCGGCGGGCAGGGCCATGCGGTATTGGGTGTCGAACAGTGTGCCCGGCGCCAGCAGCCCCGCCCCCGCCAGCGCGGCGGTGCGCACGATGCTGGGCGGGCCAAGGCCAAAGCCCCCCGCCGCATCGTCGGGCGCGCGGATCAGCAGGGCCGACAAGATGAAATCCTTGGTGCCCAGCCGCACCGCATCGCCGGGCGCAAGGCCCAGCCGGTCGGCCAGCACCCGCGCCATCACGATGCCGTCCCCGGCCAGCGCCCGGTCCAGCGGCATCGCCGGGTCCAGCTCGACCCTGCCGTAAAGCGGGTAAAGGTCATCCACCCCCTTGACCTGGGTCAGCGCGCGCTCGACCCCGCCGTCGCGGGGCACCACCGCCATCGAGCGGAAATCGACCAGTTCGGACACCTGTGTGGCCCGCTGCGCCATCCACGCCTTTTCACCGGCGCTGGCATAGCGATAGGTAAAGGACATCTGCGCATCGCCGCCCAGCAGCACCGCGCCATTGGCGCGCAGCCCCTCTTCGATTCCGACGCGCACCGACCCCACCGCCGCAATCGCCGCCACGCCCAGCGCCAGACAGGCCAGAAAGACGCGGAACCCGCGCAGGCCGCCGCGCAACTCGCGCCGGGCGATGCGGGCGGCAATGGGCAGGCTCATTCCGCCGCCCATTGCGCGCGGTCCACACGTCCGTCGCGCAGCCGCACCACCCGGTCGCAGCGCGCCGCCAGATCGGCGGCATGGGTGACCAGAACCAGCGTCGCGCCATGGCGGTCGCGCAGCCCGAACAGCAGATCCATGATCGCCGCGCCATTGGCTCCGTCCAGATTGCCTGTGGGTTCGTCGGCCAGCAGGATATCCGGGCGCGGCGCGGCGGCGCGGGCCAGGGCCACACGCTGCTGCTCGCCGCCCGACATCTGGCTGGGATAGTGATCCATCCGCGCGCCCAGCCCGACCGCCCGCAATTCATCGGCGGCGCGGTCGAACGCATCGCGCGCCCCGGCCAGTTCCAGCGGCGTGGCGACATTTTCCAGCGCGGTCATGGTCGGGATCAGGTGGAAAGACTGAAACACCACACCCATATGATTTCTGCGGAACCTTGCCAGCGCATCTTCGTTCATATCAGTAAGGTCATGGCCCAGCGCCAGCACCTTGCCGGAACTTGCGCGCTCCAGCCCGCCCATGAGCATGAGGAGAGAAGACTTGCCCGACCCGGACGGCCCGATCAGCCCCAGCGTTTCCCCCCGCGCCACATTCAGCGTGACCCCGTGCAGGATTTCAACCGCACCGGCATTGCCGCGCAAGGTCAGGCTCACGTCACTCAGGGAAAGGATCGGCGCATCCATGGCGGGCTTTCTGTCTGTGGGCACGTCCTTTGGATATGGGGCACGGGCCGGGCTGTGCAAGCTTGCACAGGCCTTTGCCGCAGTGATTTTGCTGTCTTCCCCGGCCCTTGCCGATCCGGTGACCATCGCCGCGCTGGGCGACAGCCTGACCCAGGGCTATGGCCTGCCGCAGGAGGACGGCTTCGTCCCGCAGCTGGAGACCTGGCTGACCGACCACGGCGCCGATGCGGTGCTGGTCAACGCGGGCGTGTCGGGTGACACCACGGCGGGCGGGCTGTCGCGCATCGGCTGGACCCTGACCGACGATGTGGACGCGCTGATCGTGGCGCTGGGCGGCAATGACGTGCTGCGCGGCATCGACCCCGCGGTCAGCCGCGCCAACCTGGAAGGGATCCTGCGCGCGGCACAGGACAAGGGCGTGCCGATATTGCTGGTCGGTATCGCCGCGCCGGGCAATTACGGGCCGGATTATCAGCAGGCATTCGACGCGATCTTCCCGGAACTGGCACAGGAATATGGCACACTGCATTATATCAGCTTCCTGTCGGCAATCACTGACAAGGCCGAACGTGAGGGCACGATGCAGACCTATATGCAGCCCGACGGCATCCACCCCAGCGCCCGCGGCGTTTCGCTGATTGTCGCGGATATGGGCCCCTTCGTGCTGGACCTGATCGACCGCGCCGACTGACGCCCCGGACGCGCTACCAGCGCATTCCGAACCGCAGCGCGTCATAAATCCCCGCATGGATATTGCGCGAGGCCACCGCGTCACCGATCCGGTACAGGGTGAACGCCCCGGCCGGATTGACCTGCGGAAACAGGGGCCCGTCGCCGACCAGTGCCCCGTAAGACACCGCACCAAGATTGCGGCTGTGCGGCTTGAGCGCGTGATACAGCTCGTCCAGCGCAAGGGTGCCATGTTCGACCACCAGCTGGTCCACCCGCCGCTCGTCCGACCAGCCCGGTGCGAAATCCGATCCAAGGGTCACCACCAGCGCGTTGCCCGCGCGCCGCACGGCGGTGACCCGGGTGTTGATGGTGATCCGCGCGCCCGCCTCCTGAAGCGCTTTCATATAGGGCGCATGGTTCATGCCGCCCATTTCGGGGGCCAGAAAACGTTCCGGGCTGATCAGTTCCAGCCCGGCCCCGGCGCGGGCGATCACCTCGGCCGCACTCATCCCGGGATGGCCGCCATTGTCGTCATAGACCAGAACCCGCCCCGCCGGTTTCACCGCGCCCGACAGGATGTCCCAACTTGATACGGTCAGGTCATGCCCGGCCATCTCGGGCGGCTGCGGCAGCCCGCCTGTGGCGATCACCACCATATCGGGATTTTCGGCCAGTACGTCCCCCTCTTCGGCATAAAGGTTATAACGGACCCCGACGCCCAGCCGCGCCAGTTCGGCCAGGCGCCAGTCGACGATGCCGATCATCTCGCGCCGCCGGGTGTTGGCGGCCAGCAGCGTCACCTGCCCGCCGGCGCGGTCGGCCGCTTCCATCACCAGCACCTCATGCCCGCGCTCGGCGGCGACGCGCGCCGCCTCCAGCCCCGCCGGCCCGGCCCCCACCACAACCACCTTTTTCGATGCGTCGCTGCGCGGGATCTCATGGGGCAACCGGGCCTCGCGCCCGGTGGCGGCGTTGTGGATGCACAGCGCCTCGCCGCCCTCATAGATGCGGTCCAGACAATAGGTGGCACCGACACAGGGGCGAATGCGGTCCTCGTGACCCGCCGCAACCTTTCGCACGATATGCGGATCGGCGATATGGGCCCGGGTCATGCCGACCATGTCCAGCTTGCCCGCGGCCACCGCATGGCGTGCCGTCGCCACATCCGGGATTTTGGCCGCATGGAACATCGGCAGCCCCGTGGCCGCCCGCACCTGCCCCGCGAAATCCAGATGCGGCGCGCTGGCCATGCCCTGTACCGGGATCACGCCGGTCAGTTCGGCATCCGTGGCAATGCGCCCCCGGATCAGGTTGATGAAATCGACCTTGCCGCTGTCCGCGATGCGCCTGGCGATCTCGACGCCCTCGTCCCGGCTGATCCCCTTGTCGAACTGCTCGTCCGCAACCATCCGCAAGCCGACGATGAAATCGGGACCCACCGCCGCGCGCACCGCATCGATCACCGCCCAGGTAAAGCGCAGCCGGTTGTCCAGCGATCCGCCCCAGACATCGTCGCGCCGGTTCTGATAGGGCGACCAGAACGCATCCAGCAGATGGCCGTAGGCCTCCAACTCGATCCCGTCCAGCCCGGCGGCCTGCATCCGCTGCGCGGCGGCGGCGAAATCGGCGACGATGCGGGTGAAATCCCACGCCTCCATCTCCTTGGCAAAGGCGCGGTGGGCGGGCTCGCGCATCGCCGAGGGCGCCAGAACCGGCAGCCAGTCGCCCTTGTTCCAGTTTGTGCGCCATCCCAGATGGGTCAGCTGAATCATCACCGCCGTGTCGTATTCGTGGCACTCGTCGCTCAGCGCGCGCAGCCAGGGCACGATTTCGTCCTTATAGGCCAGAAGATTGCCGAAGGCCTCGGGGCTGTCGGGCGACACCACCGCAGAGCCCGCCGTCATGGTCAGCGCAATGCCGCCCCTGGCCTTTTCGACATGATAGCGGCGATACCGGTCCGTCGGCATCCCGTTTTCGGAATAGGCGGGCTCATGCGCCGTCGACATGACCCGGTTCTTCAGGGTCAGGTGCTTCAACTGATACGGCTGCAACAGCGGGTCGTTCGACATCGGCCATACTCCTGTTTCCGGTGTTTCCGGCCAGCTTAGGGCAGACCTGCGCCCGCTCTGGCCCAAAAGCGGCATTTGCCCGATGGTGCGCCGACAAACCGGTGATTTCAATCGCTCCGACACGATCGATCGAACAGGCGTCCGCTCATCCCGGAACGCTGCGGCCCCGCTGAGGTCGCGCAATTTTGAGTATTTGGACCGAGAAGAAGATCAGGGCTTCTTTTTCGCGAAAATATCCCCGCCGGAGGCCGCGCCCGTCAGGGCGCCAACCAAAGGAATGGCCCGGAACGGGCCGCTATTTGGAAACGGTTACCAGTCGAAAAAACCGGCACCCGCCCGCGCCTTCAGCGCCTCGGCCAAGGCGCGACCCATCTCGGCGCCGTCCGCGATTGCGCCGGTCGCACTATCGGCCAGCCGCTCGCTGCCATCCGGGCGCAGGATTTCGCCGCGCAGGCGCAAGCTGCCGCCGTCCAGTTCGGCCAGCCCGCCGATGGGCGTCTCGCACGATCCGTCCAGTGCCGCCAGGAACGCCCGCTCGGCGGCCAGCCGCTGTCCGGTGGCGGTGTCGTGGATTGCCTCCAGCATCGCCGCGGCGCGGTTGTCATCCGCCCGGCGCTCGATCCCGATGGCGCCCTGGGCCACTGCGGGCAGCATCTCTTCGGGCTCGATCGCCGATTGCGCCACATCCGCCCGGCCCAACCGGTTCAGCCCGGCCATCGCCAGAAAGGTGGCCACGGCAACGCCGTCGGCCAGCTTTTTCAGCCTTGTCTGCACATTGCCGCGAAACTCGACCACCTGCAGATCGGGGCGATAGGTCAGCAGCTGCGCACGGCGGCGCAGGCTGGAGGTGCCGACCACCGCGCCCGGTGCCAGATCGGCCAGCTTCGCCACCGAGGGCGACACGAACGCATCGCGCACATCCTCGCGCGGCAGGTAGCAGTCCAGCAGCAGCCCGGCCGGCTGGTCGACCGGCATGTCCTTCATCGAATGCACCGCGATGTCGATGGCGCCCGACAGCATGTCCTCCTCGATCTCTTTCGTGAACAGGCCCTTGCCGCCGATCTCTTTCAGCGCGCGGTCCTGCACCTTGTCGCCGGTGGTCTTGATCACCACGATCTCGAACGCAGCCTCCGGCAGATCAAACGCGGCGGCCAGCCGGTCGCGCGTCTCGTGGGCCTGGGCCAGCGCCAGCGGCGAGCCGCGGGTGCCGATCTTCAGCGGCGAAGCGGGGGAAGGGAGTTGAACTGCCATGGGCCTACCTTTAATCGCGTCACGTCGTCCTGACAACGTGCGCCGCCCTTGACATGAGCGCGCAGGCGGGGGACGACCGCGGGCACCAATAAACGGGGAAGACGATGGCGGAAACCAAAAAACTGATGCGCGCGCTGGCTGGGGAAACGCAGGCGGTGCCGCCGGTCTGGATGATGCGGCAGGCGGGGCGCTATCTGCCCGAGTATCGCGCCACCCGGGCGCAGGCCGGGGATTTCCTGTCGCTGTGCTACAATCCCGAGCTGGCGGCCGAGGTCACGCTGCAGCCGATCCGCCGCTACGGCTTCGACGCCGCGATCCTGTTTGCTGATATCCTGCTGGTGCCGCAGGCCCTTGGCGCCGATCTGTGGTTCGTCACCGGCGAGGGGCCGCGCCTGTCCACCATCACCAGCGCCGCCGATCTGGCCGCGCTGAAGCCGGTCGAGGGCATCCACGAAACCCTGTCGCCGATCTATGAAACCCTGCGCATCCTGACCGGCGCGCTGCCGCCCGAGACCGCGCTGATCGGCTTTGCCGGCGCGCCCTGGACCGTGGCCACCTATATGATCGCCGGGCGCGGCACCCCCGATCAGGGCCCCGCGCATAAACTGATGCAAGAGGACCGCGCCACGTTCGAGGGGCTGCTGGCGCGGATCACGGCGGCGACCATCGAGTATCTGTCCGCCCAGATCACAGCCGGGGCCGAGGTGGTCAAGCTGTTCGACAGCTGGGCCGGGTCGCTGAAAGGCGATGCCTTTCACCGCTATGCGCTGGAACCGGCAAAGGAAATCATCGCCGCGCTGAAGGCCCGCCACCCCGGCATTCCGGTCATCGCCTTCCCGCGCGAGGCGGGCGAGAATTACATCGGGTTCGCCCGCGCGACCGGGGCTGATTGCGTGGCGCTGGACAATTCAGTTTCGGCGGACTGGGCGGCCGAGCATGTGCAGGTGGATGGCTGCGTACAGGGCAATCTGGCGCCCGGCCACATGGTGACCGGCGGCCCGGCGCTGGTCGCCGAAACCAAGCGGATCGTGCGGGCGTTTTCCGGGGAGCCGCATATCTTCAACCTCGGTCACGGGATCACGCCGGATGCGGATCCCGACAATGTGCATGTGATGCTGGAGGCGATCCGGGGCTGACCCCGGTCTGCAAATTCGAAAAACGGCTTGCAGAACACTGGCACACCTCTAGCATCGGGGCGGCGGCAGCGGGCCGGAATATCAACCCTTCGGAGGTCATCATGGGTGTCGAGAGCATGGGTATCGAAAGCGTCATAGCAATGCTGTTCGTCGGCGCGATTGCCGGCTGGCTGGCCGGGCTGATCGTCAAGGGCTATGGCTTTGGCCTGCTGGGCAACATCGCCATCGGCATCGTCGGCGCGGTCGTCGCAGGGTTCCTGTTCCCCCGGATCGGACTGAAACTGGAGGGCGGGATTTTCGACGCGATCGTGCATTCCACAATCGGGGCGGTGATCCTGCTGGTGCTGATCAAGCTGGTGAAGAAGGTCTGAGAAGGGCGTCAGCCCCCCGGGCGCGCGCGTGACCACGGGCGGATGAATTCCGCAATGCTGCGGTGCGTACCGCCCTGACCAGCGGGCTGAAAGGCCGAGTTGATTTCGCACAGATCGTGGGAAACACGCAGACAGGCTGAGATAGCGATCTTCGAATACATACACGGAAGATCGGGCGCTCTCGACCGGTGCCGTGATATCCTGGCCGGTGCCGGGATCAAGGCGGTCCTCCGACCCAAAGGCAACCGCCGCTTCCCGGCTGAATTCGATCATGCCATTTGCAAATGGCGACAGTGGCCAAATGGACCGTGCCGGTACAGGCGTTTTCCTGTCGTGGCGCCGCGTCGAATACCAAATAGTTCCCAAACAGACAGTTTTTCGTGCATTCGCACAACCTCAGGGGTAAGCTGATCTTCAACGTAACGCGGAGACGATCCGCAAAGGCGCTGTCGTTTTTACCAGTTACCCTGAAACAACCACGGTATATCTTCACTTTGGGACATACGTCTGAGCATAGCACAGCAGCCAGACCGCCTCGGAAGGGTCTGCAATATCTGCTGTTCCTGATCCTTGCGATTGTGGTGTGTTTCACTGCCGCTATCATCTTTCGCCTGAACACCAATCAGTTTGTCGCCCAGTCGCGCGTTTCACTGACCGAAAAAACCAACACCCTGCGCGCCAAGATCGAAGGCGAGGTGGTCAACAAATCCCTTCTGGCCCGCGGATTGGCCGCATCGATCGCCGCAGATCCGCAAATTTCCGAAAAACGCTTTGCCGCTCTTGCGGAACGGCTGGCCGGGGACGATCCGACAATCCTGAACGTTGCGGCGGCACCCGACCTCGTTGTGCAGTTCGTCTACCCGTATGAAGCGAACATAGGCGTTCTGGGCCTGGACTACCGCAGCAATCCGGGCCAGCTTCGTGGGGTGCAGAACGCGGTTCTGGCCGGGACGACGATCCTGACGGGCCCTATCGACCTAGTGCAGGGCGGCAAGGGGTTCATCAGCAGAACACCGATCTACGCGTCGGTCGATGGGTCCGATCAGGACGAATTCTGGGGGATCGTCTCCATCGTGTTCGGGCTGGAAGAATTCCTGAAAAATACCGGCGTATATGACGCACAGCAAATCATGGATGTCGCGATCCGGCGCATTGACCAGTGGGGTATTCCGCGCAACACGATCTTCGGCGATCCGCAAATCTTCGAAAGCAACCCGGTATTGGCCGAGATTCAGTTGCCCTATGGCGCGTGGGAGCTGGCAACCGGGCCGAAGGGCGGGGTGCCCGAAAAACCCGACAACATCATAGAGTTGGGCATTCTGCTTTTGGTGTCCGGCGGTTTCATCATGTTTCTTGCCGTTTACGGCGCCCACGTTCTGGAAGAGCGGCGCCGCGCCGAAGAACGGCTGACCAGCGCGATCGAGGCGATCGACGACGGTTTCGCAATCTACGACGCCGACGATAACTTCGTAACCAGCAACAAGACCTACAGAGAACTTTACAGTCTTTCGACCGATCTCTTCGAACCGAACAACAGCTTCGAATACATTATCCGCGAAGGCGTCCGGCGCGGGCAGTATCCCGATGCCGTCGGCCACGAACAGGAATGGATCGAGAATCGCCTCGCCACGCATCGTGCAGGCGATTCGGTCAATATCCAGAAACTGGCCGATGGCACATGGCTGAAAGTATCCGAGCGCAAGATGCGCGACGGCAGCACCGTCGGATTCCGCGTCGATATCACCGAGTTGAAGCAGGCCCAGGAAGCCGCCGAAGAGGCCAGCAGGGCCAAGTCCGAATTCGTGAATGTCCTGAGCCACGAACTCCGGACCCCGCTGACGATCATTCTGGGCTATGCCCGTTTGCTGGCTGGGATGGAGGCCTTGCCCTCGGCCAAGGCACTGCGGGCCGAACTGTCTGCGCACCACCTTGAAGACAGCGAAATCACCACCCGTGTGAACGAGTTGATCACGGATCTGACCGGCCTGTCGCGGAAAATGACCATGTCAGGCGATCATCTTCTGACGCTCATCAACGACATGCTGGATTTTTCCAAGATCGAAGCCCAGAAAATGGATCTGGATCTGGAACCGGTCGAGGTAGAGGGGTTCGTGTCCGCGACGCTTGAACAGTTCGCCGAAGCCGCCGCGGACAAGGGTCTCGAACTGCAGCTTGGGCCATGCGACGGCACCGCGCTGGCCGATCCCACCCGGCTGCGCCAGATTCTGACTAATATCATCGGCAATGCGATCAAGTTCACCGATAGCGGCCATATCCGCGTCTGGGCAGAGGAGAGGGGCGGCTTCATCCATATGCATGTCGCGGATACCGGCTGCGGGATTCCGAGCGAAAAGCACGGCACGGTGTTCGAGGATTTCCGTCAGGTCGACAGTAGTTCGACCCGCAAGGCCGGGGGAACCGGGCTGGGCCTGGCAATCACCAAGCGGCTTGTGGAACTGCATGGCGGTAAGGTGTCGCTGAACAGCGAGATGGGCAAGGGCACGCAGTTCACGTTCACGATCCCCGCCGCCGTCGCGGCAGAGCAGGCCATGGTCAGCCACGCCTGATCCCGGTGCCTGTGATCCGGGCATTGCGCCCTTGGCGGGCCCGACCCGGTTGCGTACCATGCAGGCGACTCGGCCACACGGGGGATCGGTATGCTGAAATTTCTTGTTCTGTCCGATCTGCATCTCGTGCCCGAAGGCAGGCTGAGCCATGGCATGGATACCGCCGCCCGGCTGGATCAGGCGATCACGCATATCGCGGCCCGCCATAGCGATGCGGCGTTCTGCATCTTCGCCGGCGATCTGGCCGACCATGGCGAACGCGGCGCCTATGACCGGCTGGCGGCGATGCTGACCGGATTCCCCCTGCCCTGTTACATGACACTTGGCAATCACGATGACCGCACCGCGTTTCTGGATGTATTCGGCACGGATCTGGCCACGCCCACCGGATTTCTGGACTGCGTGGTGGACGCCGGGGACTACCGCATCCTCATCCTCGACACCTTGCTGGACGGCGCGACCGAGGGCGCACTGGCCGACAGCCAGCATGACTGGCTGGCCGCGCAACTGGCCGATGCGGCGGAACGCCCGGTGATCGTGGTGCTGCACCACGCCATCGCCGATCTGGGTGTGCCCACCGATTTCATCAACCTGACCGACAAGCCACGCCTTGCCGCGGCCCTGACCGCGCATGGCGACGTGCGGATGGTGATTTCGGGCCATGTGCACATGTCCACGGCGGGCAGCTATCGCGGCATCCCCTTCACCACGATCGCCGGCAGCCACTACAACATCTTCCCACAGTTGCACGGGCCCCTCGACAGTATTCCGCGGCTCGAAGGGCCGGGGCAGATGGGCGTGGTGCTGGCCGGCCCGGACGGGGTGGTGGTGCATCACGAAAACTTCTTCGACCGCCACCCGCAGCAACCGCCCGAACGCTTTGCCTGGAACCGCGCGGCGGACTGACGTTCAGGTCTTGAACAGCCGATAGATCGCCGGAATCACCAGCACCGTCAGCGCGGTCGAAGACGCCAGCCCGAACAGCAGCGAAATCGCCAGCCCCTGAAAGATCGGGTCGGTCAGGATCACCCCTGCCCCGATCATCGCCGCGATCGCGGTCAGCAGGATCGGCTTGAACCGCGTGGCGCCGGCCTCGATCAGGATGTCCACGGTCACCTTGCCCTCGGGGTCCGCGTGGCGAATGAAATCCACCAGCAGGATCGAATTGCGCACGATGATCCCCGCCAACGCGATGAAGCCGATCATCGACGTGGCCGAGAACGGCGCGTGAAACAGCCAGTGGCCCAGCATGATTCCGAGAAAGGTCAGCGGCACCGGCGTCAGGATCACCAGCGGCAGGCGGAACGACCCGAACTGCGCCACCACCAGAATATAAATCCCGATCAGCGCCACGCCGAAGGCCGCGCCCATGTCGCGGAAGGTGACCCAGGTCACCTCCCATTCGCCATCCCACAGCAGCGTTACCTGCGCCTCGCTCATGGGTTGGCCATGCAGGCTGATTTCGGGCTTGGGCAGATCGCCCCAATCCATCGCGTCCAACCGTTCCTGCACCGCGATCATGCCGTAAAGCGGGGCCTCGAATTCCCCGGCCAGCTCGGCCGTGACCATTTCGGCATAGCGGCCGTTATGGCGAAAGATCGGGAACGAGGCGCGCTCTGCGCGCAAGGTGACCACATCGCCCAATTCGACCACGCCGTGCCCGCCCGGCAGGGCATTGGCCGGCACCGGCGTGGCCAGCGCGCGTTCGTCCATCACCCGGTCGGCGCGATCGCGCGCCACCACGATCGGGATCGGCGCGCGCCCCATCGCCGCGATGCGAATAGCCCACCGTGGTTTCGCCGTTCAGCAATTGCAGCGTTTGCAGCGCGTCGGCCTCCTGCACCAGATAGAAGTCCAGATCGCCGGGGCTGAGCTGTGCGCGCAGGCGCCGGGGCTGGGTGCCGAAACTGTCATCGACATCGACGATGAAGGGCACCTCTTCGAACACCTGCCGCACCCGTGTCGCCACCGCGCGCCGCGTGTCCGGGTCGGGGCCATAGATTTCGGCCAGAAGGGTGGAAATGACCGGCGGGCCGGGGGGCGGTTCGATCACTTTCACCCGCGTGCCCGGCGGCAAATCCAGATCGGCCAGCATCCCGCGCAGCACCAGCGCGATCTGGTGGCTGGCACGCTCGCGATCGCCCTTGGGGGTCAGGTTCAGCTGCACTTCGCCCAGTTCGGGCGTCTGGCGCTGAAAGTAATGCCGCACCAGCCCGTTGAAGTTGAACGCCGCCGCCGTGCCGGCATGGGTCTGGGCCGATACGACCTCGGGCAGTTGCAGGGCGATGCGGGCGGCGTCCTGCGCCACGGCATCGGTCGCCTCGACCGACGCGCCTTCGGGCAGGTCGATCATGATCGCCAGTTCCGACTTGTTGTCGAAGGGCAGCAGCTTGACCGTCACATGCTTGGTATAAAGCGCGCCAAGCGACCCGAACGAGGCCACGACCACCGCCAGCAGGAACAGCCCGCTGATGGATTTGCGCCGCAAAACCGGGCGCGCGACGGCGGCATAGAACCGGCCCAGCCGGCCGCCGGGCATCGCGGAGTCGTCGTGGTGCGCCGGGGCGCGGCCCGCGACCTTCAGCATCAGCCAGGGTGTGATGATCACCGCCACGAAGAAGGAAAAGATCATCGCGGCCGAGGCATTGGCCGGAATCGGACTCATGTAGGGGCCCATCATGCCCGACACGAACAGCATCGGCAGCAGTGCCACCACCACGGTCAGCGTGGCGACGATGGTCGGGTTCCCGACCTCGGCCACGGCCTCGACCGCGGCGGTCAGGCGTGGTTTGGCCGCGTCCATGGCCCAGTGGCGCGCGATATTCTCGATCACCACGATGGCGTCGTCCACCAGAATGCCGATGGAGAAGATCAGCGCGAACAGCGACACCCGGTTCAGCGTATAGCCCATGACATAGGCCGCAAACAGCGTCAGCAGGATCGTCACCGGGATCACCACCGCCACCACGACCGCCTCGCGCCAGCCGATGGTCAGCAGCACCAGCGCCACGATGGAAACGGTCGCCAAACCCAGATGGAACAGCAGCTCGTTGGCCTTTTCATTGGCGGTTTCGCCGTAATCGCGGGTCACCTCGACATGGATGCTGTCGGGGATCAGACCGCCCTCCAGCGCGTGCACCCGGTGCAGGATCTGCTCGGCCACCAGAACGGCGTTCGACCCGGCCCGCTTGGCCAGGGCCAGGGTCACAGCGGGGGCGCGGTGAATATGGCCCTGATCGTCGCGGTGCAGGCTGGCCACGTGCCGCTCGTCCAGATCGGACACGAACGCCACCTCGGCCAGATCGCGGACATAGACGGTGCGCCCGTCGCGGGTGGTGATTTCCAGATTGCCGATCTCTTCGGGGGTTTTCAGCGTGCCGCCCAGCACCAGCCCGATCTGCTGGCCCGCATCGCGCACCATTCCGGCGGGGGCGGCGAAATTCGCGCCTTCGACCTTGCCGGCCAGCGCCTGCAGCGTCACCCCGTACAGCGCCAGCTTTTCGGGGTCGGGGGCGATGCGCAGCGCCTGTTCGGTCCCGCCTACCAGATAGGTCAGGCCGACATCGTCAATCTTGACCAGCTCGACCTCGACCTCGCGCGCGATGCGGGTCAGATCGGCCGCCGACACGCCCACCTGCCCCGGCGCGGGCGAAAACGTCAGCGCGACGATGGCCACGTCGTTGATCCCGCGCCCGACCACCAAAGGTTCGGGAATGCCGGTGGGGATCCGGTCCAGGTTCGACAGGATCTTGTCACGCACCCGCAGGATGGCGGTGTCCGAGGACAGGCCGACCGTAAATCGCGCGGTCACCATCACCCGGTCATCGGCGGTCGAGGAATAGACATGCTCCACATCGTCGATGCCACGCACGATGGTTTCCAGCGGCTCGGTGATCAGCTTGACCGCATCCTCGGCCCGCAGCCCGGCGGCCTCGACATGGATATCCACCAGCGGGACAGAGATTTGCGGCTCTTCCTCGCGCGGCAGCGCCATCAGTGCGATCAGCCCTACCGCAAGTGCGGCCAACAGAAACAGTGGCGTCAGCGGCGACGCGATGAAGCCCCGCGTCAACCGCCCGGCGATGCCCAACGGGCCAGCGTTCGGTGCGTCACGCATCGGGCGTCACCACCATGTCGCCCGCGCGCAGACCGCTGAGGATTTCGACCCAAAGCTGGCCGTCGCGCATCACGTCGCGGCCCGGCACGACGGTGCGCCGCACCGCGCCCGCATCGGTCTGCACCGTAACGAAATCCAGCCCGTCCAGCCGGGCCACGGCACCGCTGGGCACCAGCAGCGCGTCATGCGCGCCCACCGGCAGGCGCACCGGCACCCGGCGCCCGATAAAGCGGTCGTCCAGGCCCGCCACCTCGACATCGGCCAGCACGCGGCCGCCCTCGATCAGCGGATAAACCTTGACCAAGGTGCCGGTCCCGCCATCGCCGTCGGTGCCGATGGCGATCGCATCCCCCACCACCAGCCGTTCGGCATGCCGCTCCGGCAGCGCCAGCCGCAGGAACACGCCGCCGCCGCCGATCTGCGCCACCTGATCGCCCGGCGTGATCACCGACCCGCGCGCCACCGGCACGTTCAGCACGACACCGCTGACCGGCGACAGCACAGCACCCTCGGCCACCTGCTGTTGCACCCCCAGGCGGTCCGCCTGCGCGCTTTTGATCTGGTTTTGCAGGACATCCACCGCGGTGCGCAGCTGATCGAGGTTCTGAACGGTGATCACGCCACGCTCGCGCAGCGATTCCCCCCGGGTCAGATCGGTCTGCGCCGTGGCAAGCTGGGTTTGCAGCGCGCCCAGCTGCGCGTCGATCGCATCCAGCCGGAAGGCCAGCTTGTCATCCTCGGCCAACGCGATACGCGCGCCCGCTTCGATCCTGTCGCCCTCGGCCACGTCCAGCACCATCAGGGTGCCGCCGATCCGGGCGCGGGCGGGGACCAGATCGCGCGGCTCCACCTCGCCGTAGACCGCTTTCCAGTCGGTCACGGGGGTCGGCTGCAACTCGATCACCTCGGCATGGGCGGCGATGCCGGCCAGAAAGGCGGCGATGGGAAGAACGGTTTTCAGCATCTGTGACCTCCTCCGGGTCCGGGACTTGCCCTTGGGTCAGATCATGCGGCGGGATCCCTGTGTCAGACAAGCCAAACCCGCACGCACGCATCGCGCGCTTATATATTCAATAGTGGGAATGTGTCTAGCCGGCTGAAACCGCTCAGGGCGCCGCGCGCATGAAGCGGCGCAGAACCTCGGCCTGTTGCTGCGTCATCAGCGATTGGGCGGTGTCCATATGCGCGGTCATGATCGCCCGCGCCGCCGCCGCATCCCCCCGGCCCAGTGCTGCCAGCAGATCCTTCTGAAAACCGATCCCCTTGGCCCAAAGTTCGTGATTGGGGGGATCGTACAGGCGGCGATAGACCGTCAGATCGCTAAGGGTCGTGGCAATGAAGCCGATCAAAAATCCCAGCAGGGGATTTTCCGACATCTCGGCCAGCAATGCGTGAAACCCAAGCGACGCGATATGCTGTTCGCGCTCTTCCTCGGGCGAGGTGGCCGGTTCGGCATAGGCCGTCATCGTCGCTTCTAGCCGCGCCAGATCATCGGCGGACAGCTTGCCGGCCAGCGACGCCGCCATTTCAGGCTCCAGCACCCGGCGCAACTGATAAATGTCGGCGATGGTCAGATTGCGAAAGTAGAAATAATTCGACAACAGCGCCTGTGCCCGCTCGACCGACATCTCATGCAGGAATGTGCCGCCGCCGGGGCCGGTGCGGGTGCGCACCAACCCCTGCGCCTCCAGGATGCGGGTGGCTTCGCGGATCGTGCCCTTGGACATGCCGAAGCGTTCGATCAGTTCGGCCTCGCCGGGCAGGCGGTCGCCGCTTTGCAGCCCCTCCTCCATCACCCAGGCCTTGATTGCCTCGGCCACCTGAACGGGGCGGCTTTGGCGTGGGCCGGGCTCAGACGTCAAGCGGGTGATGACAGGCGGCAAACTGGTCTTCTCCCTGTTGGGTCAGCGCGGGCGTTTCGCGCCGGCACAGATCGGTGACACGCGGGCACCGCGCGGCAAAGGCGCAACCCGGCGGCGGGTTCAGCGGGTCGGGCAATTCGGTTTCCCGGCCCTCGGGTGCGCTCAGCGGGCGGCCCACCACCGGGGCCGACCCCGCCAGCAGTTGGGTATAGGGATGTTTGGGCGCGTTGAAAATACGCTCGGCCCGGCCAAGTTCGACCACCGATCCGAAATACAGCACCGCGATCCGGTCGCTGACCGCCTCGACCACGGCCAGATCGTGGCTGATGAACAGATAGGTCAGACCAAGCTGCGCCTTCAGATCAGCCAGCAGGTTCAGCACCTGTGCCTGCACCGACACATCCAACGCCGACACCGGTTCGTCCAAAATCAGGATACGCGCATTCGCGGCCAGGGCGCGGGCAATGCCGATACGCTGTGCCTGCCCGCCGGAAAACTCATGCGGATAGCGGGTCAGAAACTCTTCACGCAGGTTCACGGCGGCGAAGATTTCACTGATACGTGCCGCCCGCGCGGCCCGGTCCATGCCGTGCAGCCGCCTCAGCGGCACTTCGACGATCTGGCGGATGGTCTTGCGCGGGTTCAGCGACGAAATCGGATCCTGAAACACATACTGGATGCGCCTGCCAAAGGCCGCCGGGTCGGTCGTATCCAGCGCGGCCCCCTCGATCTCGATCGACCCGGTCGAGGGCGGAATCAGCCCCACCAGCATCCGCGCCAGGGTGGACTTGCCGCAGCCGGATTCGCCGACAATGCCCAGCGTCTCGCCGGTTTGCACCACCAGATCGACCGGCCGCACCGCGCGCACCAGCGCCTTTGGCTTGCCAAACAGCGGCTTGCCCGCCGGAAACGACTTGGACAGGTTGGTCAGTTTCAGCGCGATGCTCATGACAGCGCCTCCTCGGGAAACAGGCAGCGCACGGCGCGGGGACCGGTGCCGTGCAACGCGATCTCGCCCAGGCGGCAGGCATCCTGCGCCTTGTCGCAGCGCGGCGCAAAGGCGCAGCCCGTCGGCAGCATGTCCATCGCCGGCGGCAGGCCGGGGATCGACGCCAGCCGGCGGCGGCCCTGCCCCAGCTCGGGCACACAGGCGATCAGGCGTCGGGTATAGGGATGCGCGGGCGCGGCCAGCACCGCCGCTGTTGGCCCCTGTTCGACGATCCGGCCCGCATACATCACCGCCACCCGGTCGCACAGCTGTCCCACCACCCCGAAGTCATGGGTGATGAAGATGATCGCCAGCCCCCGTTCACGCCGCAGATCGTCCAGCAGCGACAGGATTTGCGCCTGCACGGTCACGTCCAGCGCGGTGGTGGGCTCGTCCGCGATGATCACGTCGGGGTCATTGGCCAGCGCCATGGCGATGCCGACCCGTTGCCGCATCCCGCCGGACATCTCATGCGGATAGGATTTCGCGCGGCTTTCGGCGTTGGGGATCCGGACGGCGGCCAACAGCGCCACCGCCCGTGCCCAGGCCTCTCGCTTCGGGACCGGGTGATGCACCCGGATCGCCTCGGCCAGTTGATCGCCGACGCGGTACAGGGGGTGCAGCGTGGCCAGCGGATCCTGAAAGATATAAGCGATGCGGTCGCCGCGCAGATGCCGCAGGCGTTCATAAGGCGCGCCGATCAGATCCGCACCCCGGTAATCCGCCACACCGCCGGTGATCACGCCGGGGGGTGACGCGACCAGCCCCATGATCGACAACGCGGTGACGGATTTACCCGACCCGCTTTCGCCGATCACGCCCAGACATTCGCCCGGCGCCACGCTCAGGCTGACCTTGTTCACCGCGCGGTAAATGCGCTGCCCGATATGAAACTGCGTCTCCAGCCCGGTCAGGTTCAGAATGCCGTCGCCTTCGGCCTGCGGAACCTGTGCGCGCCGCACCGTGGTGGCGGGCATCGGCCGGGTCAACGCGCCCGAGCGCAGCCGCGGATCCAGCGCATCGCGCACCCCGTCGCCCAGCAGGTTGATCCCCATGACGATCAGCAGGATCATCGCCCCCGGCACGACCGAGGTATGCGGCGACGCGATCAGCGCCGACCGCGCCTCGCCCAGCATCGACCCCAGATCGGCCTGCGGCGGCTGGCTGCCCAGACCAAGAAAGGACAGACCGGCAGTTTCCAGAATCATCCAGCCAATGGTGGTGGACATGGCAATCACGATCACCGGCAGGACATTGGGCAGGATTTCAGACCAGATGATGCGCCAGTGCCCCATCCCCGCCAGCCGTGCCGCATCGACGAATTCCTTGTTGGCGATGCCCACGGTGATGCCGCGGATGTTGCGCGCAAAAAACGGTACATTCACCGCCGCCACCGCGATCAGCGCATTCATCAACCCGGGGCCCAGTGCCGCAACAATCGCCAGCGCCAGCAGGATATACGGAAACGCCATCAGCACATCGACGCCGCGCATGATGATATTGTCGGTGCGCCCGCCGAAATAGCCGGCAATCACCCCGATCGCAGCCCCGATCGTCGCCGCGATGATCGCCGCCGACACCCCCACCGCCAGCGACAGCCGCGTGCCCCACAGCAGCCGCGACAGCAGATCGCGGCCCAGATGGTCGGTGCCCAGCAGATGCCCCTCGGACAGGGGCGCAAGAAAGCGGTGGCCAAGATCGGTCACATTGGGCGGCTGCATCGGCAATACCGGCGCCAGCAATGCCAGCATCCCGACGATCAGCAGCAGCACACCGCCCAAAGCGGCCAGCCGATTGCGCAGCAGCAGGACGAAAAACGCCTTCATGTCCTGATCCTCGGGTCCAGCAGGCTCTGCGCCACATCGACCGCGATATTGAACAACACATAACAGGTGGCAACGAAAACCACGCCGCCCTGCACCAGCAGGATATCGCGTTTCAGGATCGCGTCGACCAGCATCCGCCCCACGCCCGGCCACTGGAAGACCATCTCGATATAAACCGCACCCGACAGCACGAACCCGGCCTGAATACCCAGAACCGGGATGATGCCGACCATCGCCGCGCGCAGCGCATGCCCCCAGATCACGCGACGTTCCGGCACGCCCTTGGCCCGCGCGGTGCGGATGAAATCCTGGCGCAACACCTCCAGCATGGCCGACCGCGACAGCCGCGCGATCACGCCGGTGGCCACCACCGCCAGCGCGCTGGCCGGCATGATCAGATGGCGGATCAGGTCCGGCAGGTCGCCGCCGCCATAGATCGCATACATGCCCGACACCGGCAGCCATTTCAGCCGCACCGCGAAGATCAGGATCATCATCATGCCCAAAAAGAAGGACGGCACCGAAATACCCAGCAGCACCGCCAGTGTGATCGCCTTGTCGGCCCAGCCATATTGCCGCGCCGCCGACACCACCCCGGCCAGAATGCCCAGAAACGCACATAGAACAAAGGCCGTTCCGGCCAGAACCAGCGTGGCGCTGAACCTGTCCAGCACCTCGTCGATCACCGGGCGGTTCAACGCAAAGGAGCGTCCGAAATCGCCCTGCATCATATTGCCCAGCCAGATGAAATAGCGCAGCACCGCCGGCTTATCGAGGCCCAGATCGCGGTTCAGCTTTTCCACATTCTCGGGCGTGGCATAGCTGCCCAGAATGGCGGTGGCCGGATCACCCGGGATCAGCGCCATGATCGCGAACACGATCACCGTGATCCCCAGCAAAACCGGAATCGCGGAAATCAGCCGTTTCAGGATATAGCCGCCCATGCCGCCCCTTCTTCTCGGTGAAAATACTCCCGCCGGAGGCACTCAAAGTGCCGCGCAGCGGCGGATCGGGCCGGGCATCGCCCGGCCCGAAACCCGGGATCAGTTCTTGACCACGTCTTTCAGCAGCAAGAAGAACGAGGGCTCCAGCGCGAACCCGTCCACCTTGTCGCTGGTCACCGCGTTCTGCTTCCAGTTGGCGACGAACACCCAAGGCGCATCCTCCTGCACGATCTGCTGCATTTCCTTATACAGCTTCGCACGCTCGTGCTGATCGGTGGACACCCGCGCCGCGTCCAGCAAGGTGTCCACCTTCGGGTTGGAATAATAGCCCGAATTGAACCCGCCCTTGTCGGGCCAGGCCTCGGTCCGCAGCGCCAGATAGGGCAGCGTATCGGGGTCGTTGGTCATCCAGGCCATTTCGGCCATGTCGGCCTTGCCTTCCAGACCGGGGTTCACCTGTCCCAGGAACGTGTTCCACTCATAGGTTTCGATCTTCACCTTCAGCCCCACGGCCTCCAGATCGGCCTGAATCGCGGTGCCCATGGCAATCGGGTCCAGCATGCCCGAGCCACCCTCGGTCACATAGAACGTCAGCTCGGCCCCTTCGGCGCCCGCCTCGGCCAGCAGCGCCTTGGCTTTTTCGGGATCATACGGATAGGGTGCCAGCGCCTCGTTATAGGCCCAGGCAAAGGCTGGCGGCGTCGGCCCGGCGGCGACGGCGGCGGTGCCCTCCAGAACATCGTTCACCAACGCGGTCTTGTTGATCGCGTAATTGGCGGCCTGGCGCACGCGCTTGTCGGCAAAGGGGCCTTCCTTGGCATTCAGGATCAGGAACCAGACATGCGGACCGGCCTGTTCGACCACGCTGAACACATCGCCCTGAAACTGCGACAGTGCCACCGGGGGCACCTCGACCATCAGGTCGATGCCACCGGCCAGCATTTCGGCGGTGCGGGTGTTGGCGTCGGTAATCGGGCGAAAGACCACGGCCTGAAGCGACGGCGCGCCGTCCCAGTACCCGGCGTTCGCCTCGACGACCACCGCCTCGTTGCTGCGCCATTCGGCAAATTTGAACGGGCCGGTGCCCGACGGGTTACGCCCGAAATCCGCGCCATGTTGCGCCACGGCGGTGGGCGAGACGATCAGCCCGGTCGGATAGGCCAGGTTCGACAGGAACGGCGCATAGGGTGCGCCAAGCTTGAACCTGACGGTCAGCGGGTCCAGCACCGTGACCTCCTCGACCGCCGAAAAGAAGAAAGCCAGCGGGAACGGCCCGGTGCTGTGATAGGGGTGATCCTCTTTCAGCATCCGGTCGAAATTGAACTTCACCGCCTCGGCGTCGAAGGCGGACCCGTCATGGAAGGTCACGCCGTCGCGCAGGGCAAAGGTGTATTCGGTGCCGTCCGCGCTGATCGTCCAGCTTGTGGCCAGCGCCGGTTCCACCTCTAGCGTACCGGATTTGTAGCGCACCAGCCCGTCATAGACATTCATCAGAATGCGGAAATCGTTGACGGCCGTGACGGCGGCGGGGTCCAGCGCCTTGGGTTCGGCGATCTGGCCCACGACCAGCACGCCGGGCGGGGTCTGCGCGGCGGCGGGGTGGGCCATACTCAGCGCCAGTGCGGCCCCGGCGGCGGCCCCCAGCACAGACCGGCGGGTCCATTGCATCAGTTTCATGGTCAAACCTCTCTGTTGGACGGATTATGTTTTTGTGAGTCCCGGAAAAATTATCATGATAAATTGGCTCGGTCGAATTTTTCATGATAAATGGGATGCAAACCCCGACCCGGAAGGTGAAATGACCTACTCAATCCTCGCAATTGATCAAGAAACAGGCAGATTGGGCGGCGCGGCCGCCACCGGCAGCCTGTGTGTGGGCGGCTGGGTGCTGCGCGGCGACGCGCGCGCGGGTATGTCCGCCTCGCAGGGCACGTCGCCCTCGACCCTGTGGGGCGAGGCGGTGCTGGAGCGGATGCAGCGCGGGCACAGCGCGCCGGAGGCGGTCGCGGCCACGGTGCGTCCCGATACCGGCCGCGACTTCCGCCAACTTGCCGCCCTGGACCCGGCCGGGGGCACCGCCGCCTTTACCGGCGCGCAAAGCCTGCCCGCCTGCGGCGAACACCGGGCGCCAGGGGTAATCGTGACCGGCAATATGCTGACATCAGCGTCGGTGCTGGATGCGGTACTGGCGGGCTATCTGTCGGCCAGCGGCGATTTCGCCGAACGCCTGTTATGCGCGCTTGACGCAGGCGAGGCCGCCGGCTCGGACAGCCGCGGCCTGCTGTCGGCGGCGCTGCTGATCGTCGGCACCGACATCGCGCCGCTGACCCTGCGCATTGATCACAGCGAAACCCCGCTGACACAACTGCGCGCCCTTCTTGGGCAGGTCCGCAAAGATCCCTATTGCGGCTGGCTGGACTGGGTTCCCACACTCGACGCGCCGCACCGCAGCGGTGTATAGCTGCCGGGTAAGCCAGCCTTTTCGCTGGACGTTGCCAAAGTGCCTTGTTGTTTATGCCCGATTCCATTTCCGACCAGCTGACCAGATTCGCGCTTGAAACCATGCTGGCCTCTTCGGATGGCTGGCGCCGGGTGGTACGCGACATGACCTGCGAATCCCCGCAGGCCAGCCCACTGGAACTGATCTTCGCGCTGGTGTCCGCGGCCTCGACGATCGAGGGGTTCTTTACCCCCGGCAGCCCCTCGCGCCCCGCCGCGGATCGCGCCATGCGGCTGGCCGCCCTGATCGGCACCGATCTTTACGCAATGGAGGCGCTGGCCCTGCCCCGCACCACCGCCGCCGATCTGCGGGCCTATTGGTACACGCATGACGATTACTTCCTGATGCTCTGACGCGGCGGCCCCGCTTGCCAATCCCGCCCCCCCGTGCCAGTTTCACACCGCAACGGAGGGGAGGCCCGATACCCGTGCAGACCGATCAGACAACATCCCAGGACATCCCGGCAGATTCCGGTGCCGCGTCGCTGCCACAGGTCAGCCATGGACGTAATCCCGGTATGGCCCTGGACATGGACTGGGTCAAAAGCGTTCAGGCCAATACCTCGGCGATCGAACGCCGCACCGCCAGCCTGCCCGGCCGCCGATCGGTCAAGAAGGACTATCAGGCCGCCTGGCTGCTGAAGGCGGTCACGCTGATCGACCTCACCACCCTAGCCGGCGACGACACCCCCGGCCGCGTGCGGCGTCTGTGCGCCAAGGCGCGTCAGCCGGTGCGCGCCGACATTCTGGACGCGCTTGGCATGGACGGGATCCATACCGGCGCGGTCTGCGTCTATCACGACATGGTCGAAACCGCCGTCGCAGCACTTCGGGGCACCGACATACCGGTCGCCGCGGTTTCCACCGGCTTTCCCGCCGGCCTGTCGCCGTTCCACCTGCGGGTGCAGGAAATCCACGAAAGCGTGAAGGCCGGCGCCGCCGAGATCGACATCGTGATTTCACGCCGCCACGTCCTGACCGGCAACTGGCAGGCGCTGTATGACGAAATGCGTATTTTCCGCGAAGCCTGCGGCGCGGCCCATATCAAGGCCATTCTGGCCACAGGCGAGTTGGGCACCCTGCGCAACGTCGCCCGCGCCAGCCTGGTCTGCATGATGGCGGGCGCCGATTTCATCAAGACCTCGACCGGGAAAGAGGCCGTCAACGCCACCCTGCCGGTCAGCCTGGTGATGATGCGCGCGATCCGCGACTATCACAGCCGCACCGGCCACCGGGTGGGCTATAAACCCGCCGGGGGAATTTCCAGGGCCAAGGACGCGCTGGTCTATCTGGCGCTGCTGAAAGACGAGTTGGGCACCCGCTGGCTTCAGCCCGATCTGTTCCGCTTTGGCGCCTCGTCCCTGCTGGGCGATATCGAGCGCCAGTTGGAGCATCATGTGACTGGCCGATACTCGGCCGCCTACCGCCATCCGATGGGATAACGCCATGACCGTTTCCGAAATCTTCGACAGCATGGACTACGGCCCCGCCCCCGAAAGTGCCGCCGAGGCGCTGGCCTGGCTGGTGGATGGCGGCGATCGCTTCGGCCATTTCATCGACGGTAAATTCACCGCACCCGGCGACGGATTCGAAAGCAAAAACCCCGCAACCGGCGAGGTGCTGGCCACCCTGACACAAGCCACCCGGGCCGATATAGACGCCGCCGTTGACGCGGCCCGCCGCGCGCAGGCCAAATGGGGCAAGCTGCCCGGCCATGCCCGTGCCAAATATCTCTATGCCCTTGCCCGTCTGATCCAGAAACACGCGCGCCTGTTTGCCGTGCTGGAAACCCTGGACAACGGCAAACCGATCCGCGAAAGCCGCGATATCGACGTGCCGCTGGTGCACCGTCACTTCTATTACCACGCGGGACTGGCCCAGTTGATGGACAGTGAACTGCCCGATCAGGCCCCGCTGGGTGTCTGCGGTCAGATCATCCCGTGGAACTTTCCGCTGCTGATGCTGGCGTGGAAGGTGGCCCCGGCGCTGGCCGCGGGCAATACGGTGGTGCTGAAACCGGCCGAATACACCTCGCTCACCGCGCTTCTGTTCGCCGATATCTGCCGCGAGGCTGGCCTGCCCAAGGGCGTGGTCAATATCGTTACCGGCGACGGCGCCGTGGGCGAGATGATCGTGGCCCATCCCGGCATCGACAAGATCGCCTTCACCGGCTCGACCGAGGTCGGCCGCAAAATCCGCGAAGCCACGGCAGGCAGCGGCAAGGCCCTGACGCTGGAGCTGGGCGGCAAGTCGCCCTATATCGTGTTCGAGGATGCCGATCTCGACAGCGCGGTCGAAGGGCTGGTCGATGCGATCTGGTTCAATCAGGGTCAGGTCTGCTGCGCGGGTTCGCGCCTTTTGGTGCAGGAAGGCATCGCCGAGCGGTTCTATGACAAGCTCAAGGCCCGGATGGACGGGCTTCGCATCGGTGATCCGCTGGACAAATGCATCGACGTGGGCGCGCTGGTCGATCCGGTGCAGTTGGACACGGTCACCCGTCTGGTCAACGAAGGCGGGGCCGAGGGCGAGGTCTATCAGGCCAGATGCGCCCTGCCCGAACAGGGCTGTTTCTATCCGCCGACGCTGATCACCGGCCTGTCGCCCGCCGCCCGGCTGATGCAGGAGGAAATCTTCGGCCCCGTCCTTGTCGGCTGCACCTTCCGCACCCCGGCCGAAGCGGTGGAGTTGGCCAACAACACCCGCTACGGGCTGGCCGCGTCAGTCTGGACCGAAAACGTGAACCTCGCCCTCGATATCGCACCGAAACTGGTGGCGGGCGTGATCTGGGTGAATGCCACCAACCTGTTCGACGCCGCCGCCGGCTTTGGCGGGATGCGTGAAAGCGGGTTCGGCCGCGAAGGCGGCTGGGAAGGCATCCACGCCTATCTCAAACCCGCCCATGCCACCAGGCCCCTGAAACAGATCGCCCCCGAAGCCCGCCCCGAGGAGCCAGAGGTCGCCGATCCGCTCGACCGTACTGCCAAGCTTTATGTCGGCGGCAAACAGAGCCGCCCCGACAGCGGCTATTCGCGCGTCGTCCACAGCCCGCGCGGCCGGCTTCTGGGCCATATCGGCCTGGGCAGCGGCAAGGATATCCGCAACGCGGTCGAGGCCGCCCACAGCGCCAAAAGCTGGGCCAGGACCACCGGCCATCTGCGTGCGCAGATCCTTTATTACATCGCCGAAAACCTGTCGGCCCGCGACGGTGAATTCACCGAACGGCTACGCGGCCTGACCGGCCAGCACGAAAAAACTGCACGGGCCGAGGTGGACGCGGCCATCGCGCGCCTGTTCACCTACGCCGCCTGGGCCGACAAATACGACGGCGCGGTACATTCGGTGCCGATCCGCGGCGTGGCGCTGGCGATGAACAGCCCCGTGGGCGTGATCGGCGCGCTGTGCCCCGACGAGGCGCCGCTGCTCGGGCTCATATCCCTCATGGCGCCCGCCATCGCCATGGGCAATACCTGCGTGCTGGTCCCGTCCGAGCCCTACCCGCTGGCCGCCACCGATTTCTATCAGGTCCTCGATACCTCCGATCTGCCCGGCGGCGTGGTCAATATCGTCACCGGCAGCCACGCCACCCTGGCCCCCGCGCTGGCGGGCCACATGGATGTGGATGCGGTCTGGTGCTTTTCATCGTCGGACCTGTCCGGCGCGGTCGAACGCGCCGCCGCCGGCAACCTGAAACGCACCTGGGTCAACAATGCCCGCGCCCGCGACTGGCTGGCGCCCGAAGGCGAAGGCCGCGACTTCCTGCGCGCCGCCACCGAGGTGAAAAACATCTGGGTCCCCTATGGCGAATAGAACCGCAGACTTCTTTTTCGTGCAAATATCCCCGCCGGAGGCATGAAATCTCCGACGCGCCCGCCGCTTTTCAGCCCTCTCAGGCTTCATCGCCCCCCGCGAAGAGGACCGTCAGGCCGGATGAACAGCCCCTAACGCAGCAATAATTCCGCCAGGGTCAGCGCCATCACCTTGGCGCTGTCCGCCATGTCGTCGATGCCGACCCATTCATCGGGCTGATGCGCCAAATCCAGTATGCCGGGGCCGTAAGCGATGCAATTCTTCAGCCGGCCGATCCGGTCGATATGTTTCTGGTCATAGGTGCCGGGCGACACCACGAAATCGGGCGCCTTCGCCAGCACCTTTTCGATCGCCTGCGCCACGGTCTTGACCACCGGCGCGTCCCGATCGGTCATCGTGGGCTGCACTTCGAACAAATCGCGGATCTCATACTCAAAGCTCGGGCGCCGCGCCTTCACACGCTCCATCATCGCGCGCACCTCGCGCTTGACCTCGGCCAGATCCTCTTCGATCAGAAAGCGGCGGTCCAGCACGATGCGGCAGCGGTCAGGCACACAGGGCGCTGGCAGACCGGTATAATCGGGCTCCTGCTCCGCCTCGCCGCCATGGATGGAATTGATGTTCAGCGTCGATTGCTTCGCGCCCTCGGGCACCACCGGCATGGCCGTGCGCTTGGTGGCCAGCAGCGGGAACAGCGTGGCCTCCATCTCGTCCAGAACCGCCCCCATGTGCCGCACCGCGCAATCGCCCAGAAACGGCATCGAACCATGGGCGATGCGGCCCTGGGTCTCGATTTCGGCCCACCAGACGCCGCGATGGCCCAGACAGATGCGATCCTTGTTCAACGGTTCGGGGATGATGACATGCTGCACGCGCTCGGGGCTGAAATACCCTTTTTCGGCCAGATAGGCGACACCGCCATAGCCACCCGATTCCTCATCCGCCGTGGCCGAGATTTCGATTGCGCCGGCGTAACCGGGGCAGGTTGCAATGAACGCCTCGGCCGCGACGATGCTTGCCGCCAGCCCACCTTTCATGTCGCAGGCCCCGCGTCCGTAAACGCGCCCGTCCCGCACCACACCACCGAAGGGATCGACGGTCCAGCCATGGCCGACCTCGACCACGTCGTGATGGCTGTTGAAATGCACACAGTCGCCCGGTTTCGCGCCTTCGTGCCGGGCAACGATATTCCAGCGCGGATGCTTGACGCTGTCTGCGGGCGCCCCCTCGGCGCGCACCAGTTCCACCGCAAAGCCCGATTTCGCCAGCCGCTCGGCCAGATAGCCGCAAATCTCGCGATAATTCAGGCCGGGCGGGTTCAGCGTGGGGATCCGGATCAGATCCTGACACAGCGCGATCAGGTCGTCGCGGCGGCTGTCGACCTGCTGGCACAATCGGGTTTCGGTGGCATCTTTCATCCCCTGACCCTAGCCCCCGCCCTTGGCCCGGGCAATCCGTCAATCGACCCGAAAATCGGATGACGCGGTGATGCAAATCGCGTTAACATTGCCCATATAAGTCTCAATTCAATCTCAGACGAGGGACACAGATGGCCGATTTCGACGCGCAAATCCGCGAATCCCAAGAGCAGGTGGCGCAGGCGCAGGCCAAGATCTCCGATCTGACCGGCCGCATTGAAACCGCCCGCTCCAAGCTGGCCGCCGGCGACGATATCGGCATCGACATCGAAAACGCCACGCTGGACGATGTGCATGCCCATACGGACGCGATGAACGCCAATATCGCCGAGCTGATCATGGGGCTTGATGACGTCACCGCCGCATTTTCGAAAGATTTCGACGCGATGCGAACCAAATCGGGCTGGGAAAGCTTTGTCGGCGTGTTTGCCCGCGGCAAATCCGAAGCGATGCGTCAGGAACGGCTGCGCAGCGCCTCGATCGACGACAAGCTGCAGGATCTGATCGGCAAGTCGGACGTGATCGTGCAATTGCTGCAAGGCCAGCTCGATATGCTCAACCAGCAAAAGGACAGGGTCGAGGTCAACCTGACCGAAACCCTGGACGAGCGCGAGGCGACAGTGGGCACACTGGAGCAGGTCCGCGCCGAGATTTCCGGCATGGATCCGCAGATCATCACGTTGGAGAACAAGATCAGCGTCGAACAGGACGCCGCCGCCCGCACACGGCTGGAAACCGAACTGGCCGGGCTGAACAGCCGCTATAACGAATTGGTGCAGGACGAGCAGGTCAAGCTGGCCAAGTCCCAGACGCTGGAGCGGTACATCGAAAAGGGCAAGACCTGGGTCGACAGCCTGCAAAATCAGGCCGCCACGCAGATGGTGCTGATCAACAAGCTGCAGACGGACACCAAGCAGCGTGTGGTGCTGTATGACGCGCTGACCAAATCGCTGAAAACCGCACAGCAGCAGGACGTGGCCCACCGGATCAACGAGATCGGCGTGCAGACCGACAAGGAAGCCCAGACCGCCATGGCCGCGATCGGCAGCGCCACCAACAGCCGCATGGCCGAGATGATGGAAGCGCACGAAGACCACATGGTCTTTGCCCGCAAGGTGCTGGAACAGAAGGCCAAGTCGGACGAACGCTTCGCCCGCCGGTTTCAGGCCATTGTCGAGAAGCACGACAAGAACCTTTATGGGGCCTGAGCCCCGCGAAAGGCGGATTGTGTGAGCGATATCAACCTGACCCGCGACCACGCCGCGTTGAAAGACACCTTCGCCGCGCGGCGCTATTTCGCCAAGTTCGATGGCATTATCCGGCATCTGGCCCGCGTCGCGCTGGAAATGGAGGCCGACGGCGCGCTGGACCGCACCGACATGGCGGTGCTGGGCCGCTATATCACCGGCATCGCCGGCACGTTCCGTGCGCTGTCGCTGAAATATCTGATGACCGGGCGCGATACCGGGCAATTCTTCGGCTCCTTGTCCTTCGACAGCCACGAAAGCGGCTTTCCGGTGTTTCGCGAGTTGCTGACCATGGCCAATGACGCAGCTCAGGCGCGGCGGCATCTGAACGAGTTGCCCACGCCGGGCGAGCTGAAGGACCAAATGATCCGCCAGATCATGGGCGAGCAGACGATCCCGACCCGGCTGCAATTCGCCCTGTCGCAGCGGCTGTATTATGAGGCACTTCAGGGCGGCGCGCTGTTCTGGGCGCAAAACGACCCCGAGGCGCTGTTCCTGTCGGACCTCGAAAACGGCAAGCGGCGCCGGTTCCTGCTGCATTGGGCGATCTATGACAGCCAGATCAACCTGCCCACGATCTATCTGATGGAACTCGAAGATACCGGCCGCCGCGCCCTGCCGCAGGATGAACGCCGCTGGCCCGAGGTGCAGACCCATCTGATGGCGCAATCGCTGGGCGCGCTGAAGCTGGTGACCATCGCCAAGGGGTTCGACACCGATTTCGGCGATCTGCACCCCAAACGGCTGCGCCGCATCCATGTCGGGCCGATGTATTCGTCGGCCTATACCCGCCAGTCCGGCCCGCTGCACGATGTGCTGGATCAGGCGAATGCGCCGCAGGGCGAAGACTGGGCGCTGGCCTGGACCCTGGAAGAACTGCAAAGCGCGCGCGTGACTTCGGAGCGCCAGGGCTGGTTCGGCACGGTAGAGCGCGAGGTTTTCGCGCTGGACCCGTTCACGGGGCGCGGGGTGGATACTGGCGCCACCCGGACCGAACGCAGCATCATCCTGCCCCAGCGTCCGTTTCAGGTACTGGCCGAGCGCAACCCGCCGGGCTTTCACGATGTGCGCAAATTCGTGGTCAGCCCGGGCGGGCGCGTGTTGAGCTACAGGTAGGGGGATGTCGATGTCTCTTCCCTCCGCGCGCCGCTTATCGGGCCTGTCAGCCCACTTCGCTGATCGGGGCGACACATGTTTCCATGCCTTCGGCGGGGATATTTTGGGAAAGAGGAAAGGGACACTGGCATGAGCCTTCCCACCGACGCGATGGAGCTGCGCGAAGACGAGATCGTCAAGCACTATCCCGCCGCCGTGGCGATGCTGGAAGGTGTCGATCACACACCGCGCATCGCCCGTGGCAAGGAGGCCGCGCCGGTGGAACGTTCGCCGGGCGTGGCGCGGACACGGCGGTTCCGGTCCACCACGCCCGGCCTTGTCACCCGCCCGACCGCGCGGCCCGAAGGGGTGCGGCTGATCGAACGGGTCGAGGCCGCCGATGGCGATGATCCGCTGGTATCGCCGATGCAGGCCACGGTGCTGCATGCGCTGCGCCGGGCGCTGGCGATCGCGCTGGCCATGGGCGACACCTATGCCGGGCAGACCGGTCTGACCGAGCTGAAGAAACAGAACCTGGCCGGCAGTCTGCCCGCCGCCCGCCGCACCGGGTTTTCCGAGCTTCTGAGCGCCGAGGCGCTGGTGACGCTGGGCACCTTTGCCAATGCCGCCGCATTCCTTCTGGCGCCACATCTGAGCGAAGCGACGGTCGAGATCGGCAGCGTCGAGGAGGTGCTGACCGACAACGCGCAACTGGCCCTGCACGGCGCGCTGTGGGAACTGGATCAGAACCTTGCCGCCTTCGCCAGCGACGAGGCCCGGCTGGTGGCCACCGTCGCCGCCTTTGCCGAGCAGTTGATGGAACAGGTCGGCCTGCGCGCCCAGACCGCACCGCATCTGGGGCCGTTCACCGGGGCCTCCTACCGGGTCGAGGCGGATGATTTCACCATCCGCGGCTTTACCCCGGCGCGCGCGGCCGGGGGCGCCCCCGTGACCATGGCGTTCAAGACGCCGCATCAGGTGGTCGGCAACCACATCGCCAAGTATCAGGCGCTGCGGCTGGCCAAGATGCTGATGGCCTATGATTTCGGGCGCAAGCTGAACCCGTTTGCCGAACTGGGCGGCTTCATCTTCACCTTCATGGGCGACGGCGCGCCGGGCACCGGCAAGACCACGCTGATCCAGATGATGGCCGGGCTGATCCACGACTATTGCCGGAACGCGGGCTATCCGTTCCGCTATCAGAATTTCGGCATCGACCAGATCGACAGTTATCAGGGCAAGTCGGGGCAAAATGCCAAGGCGTTTGTGAACAACGTTCTTGATCCCAATGTGATCGGCTTCGGCACCATCGACGATATAGACCAGATCGCGGGCAAGCGCGGCGACCGGCAGTCCAGCGCAGGTCAGCAGGAGGTCACCGCCGTGTTCATGGCGGCGTTTGCCGGCGCGAATACCGTGGTGCGCGGCA
This sequence comes from Actibacterium sp. D185-2, assembly GCF_054954595.1. Taxonomy (NCBI): domain Bacteria; kingdom Pseudomonadati; phylum Pseudomonadota; class Alphaproteobacteria; order Rhodobacterales; family Roseobacteraceae; genus Actibacterium; species Actibacterium sp. D185-2. The sequence goes on along the minus strand of NZ_JBPWNX010000003.1, from coordinate 57,222 downwards.
ACTGCACCTTCGGGATGTTCTCGAACTTCCCCGAAAACGTCGACGACGCCCTGCGCCAGCGTGCGGGCGCACGGTTTCTGGTGGACGGCCCGCAAACGCGCGAGGATTACATCGACATCCTGCATCTGCTGATGGGAAAGAACCATTCCATCCCGCTGGGCGATCACGACCTTTATGCCGCGCAGGAAATCAAGCGGGCGGTGGCGGCCAGCTTCGAATCCCACGGCCGCCCGCAGGAAGAAGGCTTGCTGCGGGTGTGGGAAGGAATGGCACGCGACCTTGGCCCGCTGGATACGATCGCCAAGCTGGGCAGCTATCTGAAGGCGATCCAGCAGGCCGACCCGCGCTTCACCGGACGGGCGATCAAGAACATTACCGACGCGGTGAAGGTGCGTGCGATGGATTTCGAGTTGCCCGACGAATGGATGGAAGAGCCCGAACTGTTCCTGTTCAAACCCTATGACGAAAAGCTGGGCATGATCGGCGAAATGACCACGCCGATCACGGTGGAGATGGTGGTGCAGGAGATCAACCGCTACGCGGATAGCGAGTTCCGTTATGCCGATAAGTCCGACGAGGTGGCCATCGAGACCGCGGTGCGCGAGATGGGCCGGATGGAAGAGGCGCGCAGAAGGTATGCCGCGAAGGGGGCAAAGCCATGAAGCGCCTCATCCAAAAGGGTCTGATGTTCGGCAACCTGATCGAGGTGTCCAGCCCGGCCCTTGTCGCCCGCTACAACCGCGCGCTGCAGCATCTGACGGGTAAAACCACCGCCCTGCCCGATTTCCATATCGACATCTCGGGCTATTCCCCCGAGGTGGGCGACGAGTTGGGCGATCATCTGTACCTGAACCCCAACGGGGTGAACCGGCAGTTCATCCTGCTGACCACCGAACAGAAGACCGCGCCGCTGCTGGGGGCGAAATTTTCCACCTCGCGCGCGCTGCTACGCCGGTTCATCACGGAAAACGAGCCCCAGCTTTTCGCCCTCACCGCGCAGGATGCGGTGGCCGGCGAATTGGCGAATTCGGTTTATGAACTTGGCTCACCCGCGCGTCTGTTCGACATCCGCAAGATCACGGTCGAGGCCGACACCACCCGCAGCCATGTCGCGAATGCGGGCAAGCTGGCCGGGCTGATCACCCGCTTTCGCGAGGAAGAGGATGCCTGGTGGGATGACGTTCTGATCGCGGACATGATCGGGCTGGCCCGTGAAACCGGTGATGTGACCCGCAACCCGATCTCGCTGCGCGAGGTCAGCGTTGAACAGGGCAATTTCTGGACCGATCATTTCGGCGGGCTGTATGTGTTTCGCGATCTGAACCACCCGGCGGCGATCGCGGCGGGCGACAAGGCCACGCTGGGCCCTCTGCCGATCGAGCGGCTGTTCGATCTGACCGAACGCAACAAGATCGCCCGGTTTCTGGAGCTCAACGCGCTGGCCGAACCAATCGTGAAGGCGCGCAACGTGGATGCCGCCGCGATCCTGCGTCAGAAAATGGATTTCATCCTGGTCGAGGCCGCAGCGACCCTGGGCTATGACCTGGGCGGGGCGTCGCGCCACGATCTGCGCAAGCTGGCCCAACGGCTGGGCGCGGCACTGCCCGAGGCGTTTCAGGGGTTGGCCGATCTGTTGCGCTGGGTCGAAGGCGGCGGCGACTGGCCGCGCATCACATCCGAACACCCGGCCTATTTCTATACGCTGCGCGCCGCCCCCGGCCCCGACCGCGATCTGGTGAATCAGCTTTTGTCGGAACTGACGCCGCTGGACGTGCGGCAGGTGTTCATCTGTCACAAACAACTGTTCTACCGGCTTTATGCCACCTGGCCCGAGGACAAGAAGGAATTCGTCGCCAATTTTCTGGAACGGGAATATCAGGTGGACAAGGCCGGGGCGCGGACGGCACTGTTCGGCACAGAGCCGGGCATGGCAGAGCCCCAGCCGACCCCGGTGCGCGATCGGATCGTCGATCGCGTCGGCCCCTGGGGCGCTGTCAGGAGGGCGCGATAGATGTTGGGACTGATCCGATTGGGGGTTTTCGGGCTGATCGGCCTGATGATCCTGTATCTTCTGGTCTCGGTCTATTCGCGCTCGGTCCGCCGTGAAAAACTGGAGAACCGCGCCGACGAACTGATCGCCGGGGGCGACCTCGATGCCGCCGGGCGCGATGCCTATATCGAGGACGGGATGCGCGCCTATGAAACGTCGCTGCGCCGCAAGCTGATCGCCGGGGTCATCGTGGTGCCGGTGGTCGGGGTTGTGATACTCGTCTATGTCATGAATTTCATGTGAGGAACCGATGCGTTACGTTAAATGGACCCTTCTTTCGCTGATCGCGCTGCTGCTGTTCGGTTTCCTGCATTACACGCTGCCGCAGCGCGATATCGTGCGGATCGTGAATACCGATGTGCGGCGAATCGATTTCGGCGAAAACTCGATCTTCTGGGCCTCGCCCGATGTCGGCACGAACAGCACGGCGACGAACCGCGACGTGCGCTTCATCGAAGCGATCCGCCCCAACGGCAAGCCGATGGTCTATCGCAACGAGGATACCGGCTGGGGCTGGCCGCCCTATTTCAAGCTCGACAGCTCGAACCTTCAGGCCGAAGCGCGCGATCTGGTCTCGACCTCGGACACTCCGAAATGGGTGGCATTGCGGCATTACGGCTGGCGCAACGAGTTTCTGACGATCTATCCCAACGCGGTCGGGGTAAAGCGGGTGGATGGACCGGACATGCGGCTGATCCCGTGGACGAATATCATCATCCTGACGCTGCTGGCGTTGCTGGTGATCTTTCTGTGGCGGGTCTGGGCGCAGTTCCGTGAACGCACGATCGACCCGCTGCTGGAAGATGTCGAGGATACGCTGATCGACATCGACGAACATGCCGATGCCACCCGCAAGAAGGCGCGCAGCACCTGGGGCCGGTTCACCGCCTGGCTGGGCACGTTCGGGGGCAAGCCGCGCAAATAACCGGCGCTTACGCTGCAGGCACAACCGGGGTGTTGTCGATCAGGCGCACCCCGTCCAGCCACGCCGCTGCCAGCAACCGCGCCGGGGCGTTCAGCGCCGCCATCGGGGCCAGCCCGTCCTCGGCCCGCAGTTCCAGATACTCGACCTCGGTATAGCCGGCGGCAAGGATCGCCGCGCGCGCCTGGGCTAGGCTTTCCCCCACATGCGCCCCGGCCACGATCCGGCCCGCCGCCGCCTGCATCGCGGCATAAAGCGCGGGGGCCGCGGCCCGTACCTGCGGCGACAGGCGCACGTTGCGCGACGACAGCGCCAGCCCGTCCGCCTCGCGCACGGTGGGGCAGCCGGTGATTTCAACCGGAATGTTGAGATCGGTCACCAGGCGTTTCACCACCTGCAACTGCTGAAAATCCTTCTGGCCGAAATAGGCCCGATCGGCGCCGGTTTGCAGGAACAGCTTGGCCACAACCGTGGCCACCCCATCGAAATGGCCGGGCCGGTTTGCGCCGCACAACCCCGCGCTGACCGCCGAAACCGATATGTTGGTGGCAAAGCCGTCGGGATAAATCTGATCGACATCGGGCACATACAGCGCATCCACCGCGAACGGCGTCAGCTTTGCCGCGTCGTCCTGTTCGGTGCGCGGATATTTCGCCAGATCGTCGGCATTGTTGAACTGTCTGGGATTGACGAAGATCGTCACGATCACCCGGTCGGCGCCCGCCTTGGCGGCCTTCACAAGACTCAGATGTCCCGCGTGCAACGCGCCCATCGTGGGCACCACGGCCACGGTTTCGCCCGCCTTGTGCCAGACGCCGGTGGCCGCCCGCAGCTCGGGCAGGGTGCGAATCAGCCTCATGGTTTGGGGGCCGGCGCGGTGTCGCCGAACACATGCTCGGGCGCGGGAAAGGCGCGCGCGCGAACCTCGGCCGCATAGGCCGCGATCGCCGCATCGGCATCGGTGCCCAGCGTGGCATAGCGCTTGGCGAATTTCGGCTTGAACGCGGTGAACAGGCCCAGCATATCGTCGACCACCAGGATCTGCCCGTCACAGGCCGCCGAGGCGCCAATGCCGATCGTCGGGATTGCCACCTGCGCGGTAATCCGGTCGGCCAGAACCTCGGGCACCTTTTCCAGCACTACGGCAAAGGCCCCGGCCGCGGCCACTGCATCGGCATCGGCCACGATCCGTGCCGCATCCGCGCCCCGGCCCTGCACCTTGTAGCCGCCCAGCGTGTTGATCGCCTGCGGGGTCAGCCCGATATGCGCCATCACCGGAATGCCGCGCGCCACCAGAAAGCGGATCGTCGGGGCCATCTCGACCCCGCCTTCCAGCTTGACCGCCGCAGCGCCGGTTTCGCCCATGATCCGGGCGGCGTTGCGGAACGCCTGTTGCGGGTTTTCCTCATACGACCCGAACGGCATGTCGACGACCATCATCGCCTGCGACATCCCACGCGCCACCGCCTGCCCGTGCAGGATCATCATCTCCATCGTCACGCCCAGGGTCGAGGGCAGCCCGTGCAGCACCATGCCGACGCTGTCGCCGACCAGAACGATATCGCAATGCGGATCGGTCAGTTGCGCCACGGGCGTGGTATAGGCGGTCAGACACACCAGCGGTGTGCCGCCCTTGCGGGCCAGAATATCCTGCGGGCTCGGGGCCCGCTGCTGTGCCGATGCGCTCAAGACTTTCCTCCCTGGGCAACAAAGATGTGGGGCGCCTTATAGCGTTACAGCGCCGGAAGGCCAGCCTTTCGCGCAAAAGCGCCGGGCAATTGGCCGCGCATCGGCCTTGCCTTGCGGCCCGTCGCGGCGTTTGATGTCCCCGACGCCGCCCCGAACCGAACAGGGAGAACGATCCATGCGCCTTTTCCGGCTGACCGCCGCCGCCCTTGCCCTTTGCACCGGGGCCGCCTTCGCCGCGCCCGACAGCATCACCATCGGCATGGTGCTGGAGCCCCCCAACCTCGACCCCACCGCCGGCGCCGCCGCCGCGATCGACGAGGTGGTCTATTCCAATATTTTCGAGGGGCTGACCCGCTTCGCGGCCGACGGTTCGGTCATCCCCGGTCTGGCCCGAAGCTGGGACATCAGCGAAGACGGGCTGACCTATACCTTTCATCTGGCCCCCGGCGTCACCTTCCATGACGGCACGACGATGGACGGCGAAGATGTGAAATTCAGCCTGGATCGCGCCCGGGCCGAGGACAGCACCAATGCGCAAAAGGCACTGTTCGCCGGCATCGGCCGCGTCGATGTGGTGGATCCCGCCACCGTCACCGTCACCCTGACCGCCCCCGATGGCAGCTTTCCGTTCAAGATGGCCTGGGGCGACGCGGTGATCTTGGCGCCCGAATCCGCCGACACCGCCGCCACCGCGCCGGTCGGCACCGGGCCATTCAAGCTGACCCGCTGGGTGCAGGGCGACCGGGTGGAAATCGCCCGCAACCCCGAATATTGGGGCCCGGCCCCGGCGCTGGCCACGGCGACGTTCAAGTTCATCTCGGACCCCAACGCCGCCTTTGCCGCGATGATGGCGGGCGATGTCGATGCCTTCCCGAACTTCCCCGCGCCCGAGACACTGGAACAGTTCAAATCCGACCCGCGCTTTGCCGTCATCGTCGGCTCGACCGAGGGCGAGACGATTCTGGCGATGAACAACAAACAGCCCCCGCTGAATGACGTGCGGGTCCGCGCCGCCGTGGCCCATGCGATCAACAAGCAGGATATCATCGACGGCGCGATGTTCGGCTACGGCACGCCCATCGGCACCCATTTCGCACCGCACAACCCCGATTATGTCGATTTGACCGGAATCTCGGCCTATGACCCCGAGGCGTCCAAGGCCCTGCTGGCCGCTGCGGGCGCGACCGGGCTGAAACTGCGGCTGGCCCTGCCGCCGCCCAGCTATGCCCGCCGCGGGGGCGAAATCATCGCGGCCCAGCTGCGCGATGTGGGCATCGAGACCGAGATCACCAATATGGAATGGGCCCAGTGGCTGGAACAGGTGTTCAAGGGCAAGGATTTCGACCTGACCATCGTCAGCCATACCGAACCCGCCGATATCAACATCTATGCCCGGCCCGCTTACTATTTCCAGTATGACGATCCGGGCTTTCAGGCGCTGATGGGGCTGCTTGACAAAACCACCGCCCCGGCGGCGCGGTCCGACCTGCTGAAGGCGGCGCAGGGCAAGATCGCGATGGATTACGTCAACGGCTATCTGTTTCAGCTGGCCAAGACCGGCGTGGCCAACGCAAAGATCAAGGGCCTGTGGAAAAACGCGCCGACCCAGGCCAATGACCTGACCGGGGTCAGCTGGGCCGAATGAACGGATTGCGCATGAACAGGAGGGCGCCGAAAACCGGCACTCTCTTATTCATGTTCAGGAAGAAAATTCACGAATTTTCTTCTGGGAAAAATCTTCGTGAAGATTTTTCACCCTGCCCTATCCCACCACGTTGAAATCCGGCCCGTAGGGATAGCCGGTGATGTCCTCGGCCCCGTTTTCGGTAATGATCAGGATGTCATGCTCGCGATAGCCACCGGCGCCGGGCCGGCCCTGCGGGATGGTCAGCATCGGTTCCATCGAGATGACCATGCCGGGTTCCAGCACGGTGTCGATATCCTCGCGCAGTTCCAGCCCCGCCTCGCGGCCATAGTAGTGCGACAGTACCCCAAAGGAATGGCCATAGCCGAAGCTGCGGTATTGCAGCAAATCGCGCTCGGCCAGGAAATCGTTGACCCCGTGGGTCACCTCGGCACAGCTGACGCCGGGCTTCAGCAGCGACATGCCGTATTCATGCGCGGCCACATTGGCCTGCCAGATTGCCAGCGAGGCCGGATCGACCTGCGCCACGAACATCGTGCGTTCCAGCGCGGTGTAATAGCCCGAAATCATCGGAAAGGTGTTGAGCGACAGAATATCGCCCCGCGCCAGCACCCGGCCCGTCACCGGATTATGCGCGCCGTCGGTGTTGAGCCCGGACTGAAACCAGACCCAGGTGTCGCGATATTCGGCATTAGGGAAACGGCGGGCGATCTCTGCCTCCATCGCGTCGCGCCCGGCCATGGCCACATCGATCTCGCGCAGGCCCGCCTTTACCGCGTCGCGGATCGCATAGCCGCCCAGATCGGCCACCGCCGCGCCCGCGCGGATCAGGGCGATCTCGGCCTCGGATTTGCGCATCCGCTGCCGCATCGTGGCCGAGGCGATATCCATCCGCCGGGCGGGTTCCAGGAACGCATCAAGCTGATCCGACTGCACCAGCGTCAGATGATCGCCCTCGTACCCCACGATGCGCCCGGTGCCGGTGACCGACGCCACCGCGCGCCAGAAATTGTCGCGCCTCCAGTCGGTATAGGTGATGTTGTCCCCGTGACAGCGCCGCCAAGGCTGGCCCGCGTCGATCCCGGCACTGATCGTCACCGCCTCGGACGCGGTCACGACAAGCCCATAAGGCCGCCCGAAGCTGCAATAGAGAAACCCGGAATAATACGCGATATTCTGCATCGAGGTCAGCACCACCACCTCGACCCCTGCGGCATCCATCGCCGTGCGCAGCCCCATCAGGCGGGTGTCGTATTCCATTGCCGAAAACGGCGGCACGCCCTTTTCCCCATTGTGAAACCGAAAGAAATCCGGGCGTTCGGTATCGGCCATTGCCTGCTCCAGCAAACAGGCCCGAAGCTTGCGCCGGGCCTTCGAGAAGGTCCCGGCGTTCAGGACGACAGGCGGGGATACCGCCAAGCGCGGGGCGCGCGGCCCCTGTGACGACGCCATCGCCACGGCTCGACGTCAGATTTCCGCATCGCGGCATCTTTGGCAAGCCCCTGTAATCGCAAAGCCTCTGGCGCGGGGGGCAAAGCGGCCTTAACCTTCGTTCATGCTTCATTATGCCGCCACGCGCCTTGCCTCTCTGACGCTCAGCCTGATCGCCGCAAGCCTTGTGATCTTCGCGGTGATCGAGGTGATTCCCGGCGACCCGGCGGCCTATATGCTGGGGCTGAACGCGCAGCCCGAAACCGTGGCCGCGCTGCGCGACGAACTGGGGCTGAACGGCACGGTCTGGGCACGCTATCTGGCCTGGGTCGGCGGGATGCTGCATGGCGATTTCGGGCACTCCTATACCTACCGCGTGCCGGTGGCCGAACTGGTGGCACAGCGGTTGTGGGTGTCGCTGCCGCTGGCGGTGTTCGCGCTGGCGCTGTCCACACTGATCGCCTTTCCCGTCGGGTTGATCGCAGCAGCGCGGCGCGGCACGCCGGTGGATTACGGCATCATGGGCGCCACGCAACTGGGCATCGCGGTGCCGAATTTCTGGTTCGCAATGCTGCTGGTGCTGGTTTTTGCGGTAAACCTGCGCTGGTTTTCCGCAGGCGGCTTTCCGGGGTGGCAGGCCGGGCCATTGCCCGCGCTCAAGGCGCTGACCCTTCCCGCCGTGGCGCTGGCGCTGCCGCAGGCGTCGATCCTGGCGCGGGTCATGCGCTCGGCCCTGATCGACACGCTGGGGCAGGATTATATCCGCACCGCGCGGGCCAAGGGGCTCAGCCAACGTCAGGCACTGACCCGCCACGCGCTGCGCAACGCGCTGATCCCGGTGCTGACGATCATCGGGCTGCAATTCTCGTTCCTGCTGGCCGGTGCGATCATCATCGAGAACGTGTACTTCCTGCCCGGTCTGGGGCGGCTGATCTTTCAGGGCATCACCCAGCGTGACCTGATCGTGGTGGAATCGGTGGTGATGCTGCTGGTCTTCGCGGTGATCCTAGTGACCTTCCTTGTCGACATGGCCTATGCGCTGGCCGACCCCCGGCTGAGGCACCGGCGATGAGGATCCCGGTGCAGCTGATCCTGGGGACAGTGCTGACGGCGGTGATCGTGCTGGCGGCGGTGCTGTCCTTTATCTGGGTGCCGCATGACGTGACCACGCTGACCATCGCGAACCGGCTAAAGCCACCCTCGGCCGCCTATCCGCTGGGCACCGATCATTTCGGGCGCGATCTGTTGTCGATGCTGATGGTCGGTGCGCGCACCTCGATTGCGGTGGCGCTGGTGGCGGTGGGCATCGGCGTGACGCTGGGGGTGCCGCTGGGCCTGATGGCGGCGGCACGCAGGGGCAGCCTGCTGGACGAGGTCATCATGCGCGGCAATGACCTGATCTTTGCCTTTCCGTCGCTGGTGATCGCGATCCTGATCACCGCCGTGTTCGGCCCCTCGGCGCTGAACGCGATCCTGGCGATCGGCATTTTCAACATCCCCGTCTTTGCCCGCGTCACCCGCGGCGGGGCGCTGTCGATCTGGACGCTGGATTACATCCTGGCGGCGCGGGTGGCAGGCAAAAAGGCGCTGCGTATCAGTGCCGAGCATATCCTGCCCAATATCGCGAACCTGTTGATCGTGCAGGGCACGATTCAGTTCAGCCTGGGTATTCTGGCCGAGGCGGGCCTGTCCTATGTCGGCCTTGGCGCACAGCCGCCGACACCCAGTTGGGGCCGGATGCTGGCCGATGCGCAAACGATGATCTACACCGCGCCGCGCCTTGCGATCCTGCCCGGGCTGGCGATCGTGCTGATGGTGCTGGGACTGAACCTGATGGGCGACGGGCTGCGCGATCTGCTGGATCCGCGACTGCGACGGGTGCGGTCATGATCGGGGTCGAAGGGCTGTCGCTGTCGATCCACGGCACACCGATCCTGCGCGATCTGTCCTTTGCCGTGCGCCGGGGCGAGGTCTTCGGCCTGGTCGGCGAAAGCGGCTCGGGCAAATCGCTGACCGCGCTGGCGCTGATGGGGCTGCTGCCGCAGGGCAGTGTGACGGCAGGCCACGCGCGGTTGGACGGCACCGATCTGCTGACCCAGCCGGAACCGGCCCTGTGCGCCATTCGCGGCAACCGTATCGGCATGATCTTTCAGGAACCGATGACCGCCCTGAACCCGGTTCAGACCATCGGCGATCAGGTCGCCGAAACCCTGCTGATCCATGGCCGCGCCAACCGGGGCGAGGCACGGCGCCTGGCGCGGCAAAAGCTGGATCGCGTCGGTCTGCCCGAGGCCCGCTTTCCGCTGTCGCGCTATCCGCATCAACTGTCGGGCGGACAGCGTCAGCGGGTCTGCATCGCCATGGCCGTCGCCCTGCGCCCCGAGCTGCTGATCGCGGATGAACCCACAACCGCGCTGGATGTCACTACCCAGACGCAAATCCTCGATCTGCTGAAAGGGCTGGTCGAGGAAGAGGAGATGGGCCTGCTGCTGATTACCCATGATCTGGCTGTGGTCGCCGGTATGGCGGACCGTCTGGCCGTGATGCGCAAGGGCGAGATCGTCGAACAGGGTGCCACCGGTGACGTGTTCCGCCACATGCGCCACCCCTATACGCGCCAGTTGTTCGAAGCCTCGACCCATCATCCCGCGCAGGCCGGCCAACCGGTGCCCGACCCGGTGCTGGCGGTCACGGACGCCGTGCGCGACTATCCCGCGCCGCGCCGCGGGGTGTTTCGCCGCCCGTCCCCCTACCGCGCCGTGAACGGGGTCAGCTTTCAGGTCGCGAAGGGCGAAAGCGTCGGGCTGGTGGGTGAATCCGGCTGCGGCAAATCCACCCTCGCCCGCGCCATTCTGGGGCTGGAACCGTTGCAGGGCGGTGAAATCCGGCTGTTCGGCCAGCCGGTCGGCCCCGACATGCCCAATGCCCTGCGCGCGGACGTTCAGGTGGTGTTTCAGGATCCCTACGGCAGTTTCAACCCGCGCTGGAAAGTGGCCCGGCTGGTGGCGGAACCGTTCCACCTGATGCCCGGGCCCCCGGCGGACCGGCGCGAACGGGTGGCGCAGGCGCTGCAAAGCGTCGGGCTGGAACCGGCGGATATGGACAAGTATATCCACGAGTTTTCCGGCGGTCAGCGCCAGCGCATCGCCATCGCCCGCGCGCTGATCACCCATCCCGACCTGATCGTGCTGGACGAGGCCGTGTCTGCCCTCGACGTTCGGGTGCGCGCCCAGATCCTTGATCTGTTGGCCGATTTACGGGCGCGGCTGGGCCTGTCCTATTTGTTCATCAGTCATGATCTGAACGTTGTTCGCAGCATCACGGACCGGGTTCTGGTGATGCGTAGGGGCGAGATCGTCGAGCAGGGCGAAACCGAGCAGGTCTTCACCCGCCCGGCGCATCCCTATACCCAAGAACTGATTGCCGCAGCCCCCGCCCTTCCGGCAGACTGGCCGGCAACGGCAGACGAAACGAGGACGCCATGAAACCCGGCCCCCGCAACCTGATCACCGACGTCCCCGGCCTGCGCGTCGGCAATGCCGAGGATCACACCATCAAGACCGGCAGCACCGTGTTGTTGGGCGACGCGCCCTTTACCGCCGCCGTACATGTGATGGGCGGCGCGCCCGGCACGCGCGAAACCGATCTTCTGCATCCCGACAGGCTGGTGCAGCAGGTGGACGCGCTGGTGCTGTCGGGTGGATCGGCCTTCGGGTTGGATGCGGCCTCGGGGGTGGCGGATGGGCTGCGCGCGCAGGGGCGCGGTTTTGTCGTGGGCGATCAGCGTGTGCCGATCGTACCCGGCGCGATCCTGTTCGATCTGATGAACGGCGGGACCAAGGACTGGGCCGAGAACCCCTATAAGGCCCTGGGGGCCGAGGCATTGGCCCAGGCCAGCGAGGTTTTCGCGCTTGGCACCAAGGGCGCTGGCACCGGGGCCACGGTGGCCGGGCTAAAGGGCGGGCTTGGATCGGCCTCGCTGATGCTGACGGGCGGGATCACCGTGGGTGCGCTGGTGGCGGTCAATGCGCTGGGATCGGTCACCATGGGCGACGGGCCCGAATTCTGGGCCGCGCCGTTCGAGATGGGCCGCGAATTCGGCGGGCGCGGCACCGGGCGGCATGACCCGCACGCCCTGCCCCGCCTCAAGGGTCATGGCGGCAACACGACCATCGCCATTATCGCCACCGATGCCGCACTGACCCAGGCCCAGGCCGCGCGGCTGGCGGTGGCCGGGCATGACGGCATGGCCCGCGCCATTCTGCCCAGCCATACGCTGCTGGATGGCGATCTGGTCTTCGCCGCCGCGACCGGGGCGAAACCGCTGGCCGATCCCGTGGCCGACGCGCTGTATCTGGGCCATGCGGCGGCTGTTTGTCTGGCCCGCGCCATCGCCCGCGGCGTCTATCACGCAAGCCCCGCACCCGGCGACACCTTGCCCTGCTGGGCCGGGAAATTCGGCTGATCCGGCTTAGTGCGCGGTGCGGGGTCCAGGCCCACTATTCCGACAGCGACCGGCACATCACGATTCCCCGCCCGCCAGCACGGCGGCGGTCAGCGGACTGTCGGCCTGTTCCAACCCGTCGATCACGTTGAAATGGTGCAGGCCGGGCGCGATGTGCAGCGCGGCCTGCGGCCAGGCGTCGGCCAGCCAGCGGGACTGATCCAGAAAGGCGGGCAATTCGGCACCGCCGACCCAGGCTGTCACCGGCACCGGCAGCACCCGGTGGCGGAAGATCGGGCTTTCCGCCTCGGCCGCGATCAGATCCATGCGAAAATTGGCGTTCATCGCGGTGTGCAGCAGCGGCCGCAGATCCGACAGCGCCGAAATCGGCACCACGCGCGCCAGCCGGGCCGCGACCGCGTCGCGCAGCCCCACATCGGCACACAGCATCCGCGCCACCAGATGTCCGCCCGCCGAATGCCCGGTCAGGCGGATCGGCCCGGCGACCAGCCCGGCCGCAGCCTCCAGCGCCGCGCGAATGTCGCAGGTGATCTGCGCGACCCGCACCTCGGGCGCCAGCCGGTAGGACGGCATCGCCACCGCCCAGCCCGCCGCCAGCGGCCCGGCGGCCAGATGCGACCAGAAGGATTTGTCGAACCGCAGCCAGTATCCGCCGTGGACGAACATCACCAACCCGCGCGGCGCGCCCCCGGGCGCGAACAGATCGAAGCGCTGGCGCGGGTGCGCGCCATACGGGATATCCAGCCGCGCCGTGGCAACGGTATCTCGGAACGCCTGCGCGCGGACCGCCCAGCGCGGCGGATAGGCGCCGGCCCCGTCGATATGGCGGCCATTGGCATAGGCGTCGTCGTAATCCATCCTACATCTCCCCAAGGCAAGGCGCCCATGGCTGGACATGGGCCGCATCCCATGATCTGCCATGGAAAACCGAACGGAGAAAGACCAATGCCCGCGACCGATCTGCGCACACTTCTGAACGACCCCGATCTGCTGGCCACGCAGGCCTATCTTGCCGGTGACTGGGTGGCGGCCGATAATGGCGCCACATTCGAAGTGACCAACCCGGCGCGCGGCGATGTGATCTGCACCGTCCCCGATCTGGGCCGCGCCGAGACCGCCCGCGCAATCGCAGCCGCGCAGGTAGCGCAAAAAGACTGGGCCGCCCGCACCGCCAAGGAGCGCGCCAATATCCTGCGCCGCTGGTATGACCTGATGATGCGGCATCAGGACGATCTGGCCACGATCCTGACCGCCGAAATGGGCAAACCGCTGGCCGAGGCGAAGGGCGAGATCGCCTATGGCGCCTCGTTCATCGAGTGGTTCGCCGAAGAGGCCAAGCGCATCTATGGCGAGACCATCCCCGGCCATCAGCCCGACAAGCGCCTGATGGTGATCAAACAGCCGATCGGCGTGGTCGGCTCGATCACGCCGTGGAACTTTCCCAACGCGATGATCACCCGAAAGGCCGCCCCGGCGCTGGCCGCGGGCTGTGCCTTCGTCGCCAGACCCGCCGCCGAAACGCCGCTGTCGGCGCTGGCGCTGGGGGTGCTGGCCGGCCGCGCGGGCCTGCCCAAGGGGCTGCTGTCGATCATCCCCTCGACCGACGCTTCGGGCATCGGTCAGGAATTCTGCGAAAACCCCACAGTGCGCAAGCTGACCTTCACCGGCTCGACCAATGTCGGGCGGATCCTGCTGCAGCAGGCCGCGCCGCAGGTGATGAAATGCAGCATGGAGCTGGGCGGCAACGCGCCCTTCATCGTATTCGACGACGCCGACCTGGACGAGGCGGTGATCGGCGCGATTGCCTGCAAGTTCCGCAATAACGGCCAGACCTGCGTCTGTGCCAACCGCATCTATGTACAGGCCGGCGTCTACGATGCCTTCGCCGCGAAACTGTCGCGCGCCGTGGCCGCCCTGAAGGTGGGCGACGGGCTGGAGGACGGCACCGATCTGGGGCCGCTGATCACGCCCAAGGCGGTCGAGAAGGTCGAGGAACACATCGCCGACGCCACCGCCCGCGGGGCCACTGTGCTGCAGGGCGGCAAGCGGCTGGGCAATGACGGCACGTTCTTTGAACCCACCATCGTCACCGGCGCCACCCCGGACATGGTGTTCGCACAGGAAGAAACCTTCGGCCCGCTGGCGCCCTTGTTCAAGTTCGAGGACGAGGACGAGGTGATCACCATGGCCAATGACACGATCTTCGGCCTCGCCTCCTATTTCTACGCAAAGGATCTGAGCCGCGTCTACAAGGTGGCCGAGGCACTGGAATACGGAATCGTGGGCGTGAACACCGGCATCATCTCGACCGAGGTGGCACCGTTCGGCGGGGTCAAACAGTCGGGCCTGGGCCGCGAAGGGTCGCGCCACGGGATCGAAGACTACCTGGAGATGAAATACATCTGCATGTCGGTCTGACGCCGGTCGTTTTTACAAAACAGACACAGGGTCGTTACCGGACGGTCATGGAAAATCGTCACTCCGAGCAGGCAAAATCCTGCATTTGGGGGACATATTCCATGACCGCACGCCTTCTGGGCCTCACCTCGGTTCTGGCGCTAACTGCTGGCGCCGCTACTGCCGAGATGAATTTCAACCGCATCGCCTCTTTCCCGACCATCGCCAACATGGCCGCGGGCGAGGACACGGGCCGCGAAACCTCGGCCGAGATCATCGCCGCCACCGATGACGGCATGATGCTGGCCTATACCGACAGCCCGCTGGGCGTTCTGGGCCTGGTCGACATCACCGACCCCAAGGCGCCGAAGCCGCTGGGCAATATCGATCTGGGCGGCGAGCCGACCTCGGTCGCGATCATCGGCAAGGTGGCTTTCGTCGGCGTGAACACCTCGGAAAGCTATGTGGCCCCGTCGGGCGTGCTGAAAGCCATCGACCTGACCACCAAGACCGAACTGGGTGCCTGCGATCTGGGCGGCCAGCCGGATTCGGTGGCCAAGGCCAAGGACGGCAGCTTTATTACCGTTGCGATTGAAAACGAGCGTGACGAAGACCTGAACGATGGCGTCATTCCGCAGATGCCTGCCGGCACGCTGGTGATGGTCGGTGTCAAGGACGGCGCGCTGGACTGCGGCACGCTGAAAGTCGCCGACATGACCGGCCTGGCCGAGATCGCCCCATCGGACCCCGAGCCCGAATTCGTGGACGTCAACAGCCTGGGCGAAACCGTCGTCACGATGCAGGAAAACAACCATCTGGCGGTTGTCGCGAAAGACGGCACCGTCATCGCGCATTTCCCGGCCGGCACGGTCGATCTGGAAGGCATCGACGCCACCGACGAGCGCGGCGCGCTGATCTTCACCGAAAGCCAGCCGGGCCGCAAACGCGAACCCGACGCGGTAAAGTGGATCGACGATAACCATTTCGCCATCGCGAACGAAGGCGATTACGAAGGCGGCTCGCGCGGCTGGACGATCTTCGCCAAGGACGGCACCGTGGTTTACGAATCCGGCACCTCGTTCGAGCAGGCCGTGATCCAGATCGGCCACTACCCCGACAAGCGGTCGGACGCGAAAGGCATCGAGCCTGAATCGATCGAGGTGGGTACATTCGGCGGCACCCCGCTGGTCTTTGTGGGGGCCGAGCGCGCCTCGGTCGTCGGTGTCTATGACGTGACCGATCCCGCCGCCCCGGTTCTGAAGCAACTCCTGCCCTCGGGCATTGCGCCCGAAGGCTATGTGGCGATCCCGTCGCGCAACCTGATGGTGTCCGCCAACGAGGCCGACCTGATCGAAGACGGCGGCGTACGCAGCCACGTCATGCTTTATGAATATCAGAATGCACCGGCGGCCTATCCGCAGCTGACCTCGGCCGGCGCCGACAGGCTGATCGGCTGGGGCGCGATTTCGAGCATGGTCGCCGATGGCGACAGCACGGTCTGGGCGGTGAACGACAGCTTCTATGGCTATCAGCCGACGATCTTCAAGATCGACGTCAGCGCCACCCCGGCCCGCATCACCGACGCCATCTATGTTACCCGCGCCGGCATGCCCGCGCAGAAGCTGGACATGGAAGGCATCACGCTGGACGGCAACGGCGGCTTCTGGGTCGCCTCGGAAGGGCGCACCGACCGGGTTGTGCCGCACGCCCTTTATAACGTGAACGCCAAGGGCGAGATCAAGAAAGAGATCGGCCTGCCGGCCGAGTTGATGGCGGTCGAGAAACGCTTTGGCTTCGAAGGTGTCACCATGGTCGGCGACACACTGTGGATGGCGGTTCAGCGCGAATGGAAAGACGACCCGGCGAACCACGTGAAGCTGGTCGCCTACAACACCGACACCAAGGAATGGGGCGCTGTCCTTTACCCCAAGGCCGAGCCCGCCAAGGGCTGGACCGGCCTGTCGGAAATCGTGGCACATGGCGACTGGTTCTATGTCATCGAGCGTGACAACCAGATCGGCGAGGCTGCGGTGACCAAGAAGGTGTACCGCATCCCCGCCGCAGATATGGTGCCCGCCGCGCTGGGTGGCGAACTTCCGGTGGTCAGCAAGGAAGAGGTTCACGACCTGATCCCCGATCTGGCGTCGTATGGCGGCTATGTGGTGGACAAGGTCGAAGGCATGGCAATCATGCCCGATGGCACGATCTGGATGTCCACCGACAATGACGGCGTCGACGACAGCTCGGGCGAGACCTTCTTCTGGTCGATCGGAAAAGCCGAGTAACACCGGATCCCACGCGAAACGGAAAGGGAGGGGCCGGGCCCCTCCCTTTGCAATGAATGAAGCAGTCCCACGTCTGCTTCGCTGGCGGCGGTCAAGAACCGCTTCGAGCCCTTTGCAGACCCGTCCACCCCCGCCGAGTGCGGCGCGAAACCGGCCATTCGGGGCGTTTGCAGCGTAGCACAGTGGCGCAACAGCGAGTTGCCCGAAAAGCCGCACTTCGTTCGGGTCAAAAAGACACGCCTTGCTACAAGCGGCCGATAGCCAACATTCCACATTTGACCTGAGACCCGTTTCTTCCTCCATTTTGAGGTAGAGTCCGCTCCAACCAGGAGACGGACAATGAAGCGATCAAGGTTCACGGAAGAGCAGATCATCGGGATGCTGAAGGAGCAGGAGGCCGGAATGACGACGGCCAATGTCTGCCGCAAGCATGGGGTCAGCACGGCGACGTTCTACAAATACAAGGCTCGGTTCGGCGGGCTTGAGGTGTCTGATGCCCGACGTCTTAAGGCGCTCGAGGACGAGAATGCCAAGCTGAAGAAGCTGCTTGCCGAAGCCATGCTGGACAACGCGATCCTGAAGGATGTCGCGTCGCGAAAGTGGTAGCGCCCGGCGTAAGGCGGGAAGCGGTGGCACATGTCGTGGCGATCCACGGCGTGAGCCAGCGACGGGCGTGCAAGGCACTGGCGGTGGATCGGTCCAGCGTGCGCTATCGCAGCGTGCGACCGGACGATGCCGACGCGAGGGCCGCGATGAAGGCTGTCGCGGCCGAGAGGCGGCGGTTCGGTTATCGCCGGATCCACGTGATGCTGGAACGGCAAGGGATCATGATGAACATGAAGAAGCTCAGGCGGCTCTATCGCGAGGAGAAGCTCCAGCAGCGCCGCCGGGGCGGCCGGAAGCGGGCTCTGGGGGCACGGAGACCGATGCTGGTGCCGGATGCCACCAACCAGCGCCGGAGCCTGGACTTCGTGAGCGACGCTCTGACGGATGGCCGCCGTTTCCGGGTTCTGGCCGTGGTCGATGACTACAGCCGGGAATGCCTGGCGCTGGTGGCAGACACGTCACTCTCCGGCCTGCGTGTCGTGCGCGAGCTTGATGCTCTGCTCGCTCGACGCGGCCGGCCTGCGATGGTGGTCTCGGACAACGGGACGGAACTGACCTCAATGGCTGCCTTGAGCTGGTGCCAGCGCACCGGCATCGAGTGGCACTACATAGCCCCCGGCAAGCCGATGCAGAACGGCTTCGTCGAAAGCTTCAACGGACGCTTCCGGGACGAGCTTCTAAACGAGACGCTGTTCTCGTCTCTGGCCGATGCCCGCGAGCAAATCCGGGCATGGCAGCACGACTACAATCACCACCGGCCTCACTCAGGTCTGGGGAACATCCCGCCCGTCGAGGTCGTGGCAAAGAAAGGCCTGGCAATGCGCGCAGCGTAGCCTCAGAAATCAAACTGCGGACTCTCCCAAAATCTGGAGGAGAGTCGGGTCTCAGGTCACCCCCTCTTCCGAATTGTGCTGAAACCCTCGTATTCCAACACCGCCACCTCGACGTGACTTTGCGGCAGCGCCGCATGCTTGGCGGCCTGTGGCGCGCATGAAAAAGGCGCGCGACCATACAGGCCGCGCGCCGTATTCGTCTGACGGTTTCCCGGCTCAGACCTCGGCGGTTTCCACCGCTTTCGCCTCGACCTGATCGCCACGGGCGATCTCGATCCGGCGGGGCTTCAGCGCCTCGGGCATTTCGCGCACAAGATCGATGTGCAGCATCCCGTCGGCATGGGTGGCGCCCGTCACCTTGACATGGTCGGCCAGCTGGAACCGGCGCTCGAAGGCGCGGGTGGCGATGCCACGATGCAGATAGGTGCGCTCGGTCTCATCCGCGGCCTTGCGGGCCGAAATCACCAGCGCGTTTTCCTTCACATCGACCGACAGCTCGTCGGCGGTGAACCCGGCCACGGCCACCGAGATACGATAGCCGTTCTCCGAGGTCTTCTCGATATTATAAGGCGGATAGGTGGGTTGGGCGACCTCACTGGTCAAAGCCCGATCCATCAGATCGGCCACGCGGTCGAAACCCACGGTGGCCCGGTAAAGCGGCGAAAGATCAAAGTTTCGCATGTCATCCTCCATTGAGCGATGTCTGTGTTCAGCCCTCCCGAAGGACGGGCATCTGTTGACCGCAGGCCCGTCGTGGCGCCCGCGTTCGTTGGATGTGGGGTGGAAAAATGCGGGTTTCAAGCCTTTTACGGCCGGAGGAACTTTGCCCCGCCGCTGCCTCTCGCGCCTTCCAGGCCGAACCGCCGCACAGCCGGCTGTGTATTGCTGAAAACCGTCTCTCCGGCATCCAGACGCCCCTGAAGCAGTTCCAGCGAGTGCCCCAGCGACACGCCCAGCGAGACCGGCTTGCCCTCGACATCCGCTTTCGACGACACGACCGATACAATTTCCGGCACGCCATCGCGAAAGGTGAAGACAGGCGCGCCGGACGATCCGAAATCGACACTGCACGACAACATCAGGATGCCCGGCCGCCCGGCCAGCACATGACATACCTCTTGCAGCGACGGCGCCTCGGACCGGTCCTGCGCATAGGACACCACGCCCACCTCTTCGCCCTTGCGCGGGCGCGTGGCGGTGGCGAAGGGCTGCACCCCCGGCAGGCGGATCGAGCGGTCCAGTTTCAGCAGCGCCAGATCATAGGCCACGCGGCTGACCCGGTCGGAATCGACATAGTTATAGCGCGGGTGCACCACGCCGCGGCGGATGCCGCGATAGGCCTCGGCGCGGCCATTGCGCCAACCTGCCAGAAACTCGATCTCGCCCATGTCATAGGGGCGCCCGGTGTCCTTGTCATACATGCAATGGGCGGCGGTCAGAACCATATCGGGGGCAATCAGCGCCCCGGTACAAAACCCGTGGATGCCCAGGTTCAGCCGCCCCACCCCCTGCCAGCCCTTGCCGTCATCGGTGGAGGACAGGGCGCGCAGCGGCGATTCGGCGCGCACGGCGGCCAAAGGGCCGCACAGCAGCGCAACTGCCATACAAAGTGTCTGAAACCGCCGCATCCCGTCTCCTGCATCGCTAAGGTCTGATAGCAGCGGGATAGGGCAGGATTATGACCGCAACCCTTTAATCGTACGAGGTTGCGGCCCGCCGGTGGCCCAATCGATCAGCTCGACCGTATGCACAATCGGCACCTCGGTGCCCGACCCGATCTGGATCATGCAGCCGATATTCCCGGCCGCGATCACATCGGGCTGCCTGGCCTCCAGCGCGCCGATCTTGCGCTGTTTCAACTGCGCCGAAATCTCGGGCTGCATCAGGCTGTAGGTCCCGGCCGAGCCACAGCACAGATGGCTGTCAGCGGGTTCGACCACCGTGAAACCGGCCCGTTTAAGAAGTTCCTTCGGATAGGTCTTGATCTGCTGGCCATGCTGCAACGAGCATGCGGCGTGATAGGCGACCTTCAGCCCTTTGTCGGCCCCCGGCGCCAGGTCCAGCTTCATCAGCAGTTCCGATATATCCATCGCAAGCCCCGACACCGCCGCCGCCTTCTGCGCCAGGGGACCGTTACGGAACATATGACCGTAATCCTTGACCGTGGTGCCGCAGCCAGAGGTGTTGATCACGATCGCGTCCAGCCCCCCGGCGGCCATTTCCGCCCCCCAGGCACGGATATTGCGCGCCGCCGATGCATGGCTTTCGCCAGTCTTGCCCATGTGATGGGTCAGCGCCCCGCAACAGCCCATGCCGCGCGCGATCACAACCTCGCAGCCCAGCCGCCGCAACAGGCGGATCGTGGCATCGTTGATATCGGTGTTCAGCGCCCGCTGCGCACAGCCCGTCATCAGCGCCACCCGCATCTTGCGCGCACCGATGGCCGCAAACACCTGCGGGGCGTCATTGCGGCTGACCGGCGGGATCCGCTTCGGCGCCATCGCCAGCATCGCCTTCAGCCGTGCGTCAGGCATCAGAAACGCAAAGGGCCGCCCGATCTTCGCCCCCAGCAGCGCCAGCCGGAACCGTCCCGGATAGGGCAGAACCCGCGCCAGCAACCAGCGCAGGGCGCGGTCGCGGAACGGCCGGCGATAGGTCTTTTCGATATGGTCGCGGGCGTGATCGACCAGATGCATGTAATGCACCCCCGACGGACAGGTTGTCATGCAGGCCAGACAGCTCAGGCAGCGGTCGATGTGCTTGACGGTCTTTTCGTCGGCGGGGCGGCCGCTTTCCAGCATTTCCTTGATCAGATAGATCCGGCCGCGCGGGCTGTCCAACTCGTCGCCCAGCACCTGATAGGTGGGGCAGGTCGCGGTGCAGAACCCGCAATGCACACAGGCGCGCAAAATCTCGTTGGACCGCGCGGTGGCCGGGTCGGCCAGTTGTTCGGGGGTAAAGGTGGTTTGCATGGCTCAGCCCATCAATCCGGGGTTCAGAATGCCACGCGGATCGAACTGCGCGCGCAGCCCGGCACTGATCGCGGCCAGCGGCGCGGGGTCTGGATGAAACACCGGGATCGCGGTGCGGGTCGCCGCGCTGGCACGCACCAGCGTGGCATGGCCCGGGGTTCCAGCCAAAGCCGGACGAATATCCCGCCCCGCCGCCACCCGCGCCCAGATCTGCCCGCCGCCCCAATCATAGATCAGCGCCTCGGCGGCCAGTCGCGCCCCCAGCGCAGGCCCGTCGCCGGGCTTGACCGAGATGCGCCACACATCGCCGGGCTGATCCGCAAACGCCGCCACATCGCGCACCGCGCGCCACTGATCCGCCACCTGCGCCGGATCGCGGTCCACCGCGACCGCGCCAAACCCGGCCAGCAACTTGCAGAGCGCGCCTGCGCGATAGTCCACCGATGCGCCGAACCCCTCGATCCGGATCCGCGTCGCCTCGCCCGGCAGATGCGCAGCACCCGACACCTCATAGGGCGACCCCAGCGCCATCGACAACGCCCGCACCGCGTCGGCGTCGCTCAGGCCCGCGATCCGCAGGCTGGCCGCGGTTTCGGGCACCGGAAGCACCTTGAACGCCACCTCGGTCAGCACCCCCAACGTACCGTGGCTGCCCGCCAGCAGCTTCACCAGATCATAGCCGGTGACGTTCTTCATGACCCGCCCGCCATTCTTGATCACCGCGCCGCGCCCGTCGACGAACCGCACCCCGATCAGGCTGTCGCGACAGGCCCCGGCCTGAATCCGGCGCGGTCCCGACACATTGGCCGCCACCGTCCCGCCGATCGTCGGCTCGCCCGCGGTGCCCAGCAACGCGCGGTGGTCCATCGGCTCGAACGGCAGGCGCTGGCCCTCTCCCGCCAGCGCGGCCTCGACCTCGGCCAGCGGCGTGCCCGCCCGTACCACGATGGTCAGCGCGCCGGGCTCATACAGCTCGATACCGCTCAACCCCGCCACCGACAGATCCTCACCCGCCACCGGCGCGCCCGCCGGCCGTGTTCCGCCGCCAATGATGCGCAAGGGCCCATCAGCCCCCGCCACGGCCTCGGCCAGTTCGGTCTCTGTCATAGGATGCATCATTCTTCTCGGTCCAACTACTCTCGGGGGTGAATTGCCGCAGGCAAGAGGGGGCAGACAGCCCCCTTACGCCGCCCGCCGCCCTTCGGTCACATGCAGGGGGAACACCTTGGCCGGGTTCAACAGCCAGGCCGGATCGAACACGTCCTTCACCCGCAGCTGCGCCTCCAGATCGGTATCGCTGAACTGCACCCCCATCAGGTCGCGCTTTTCGACCCCCACGCCATGCTCGCCGGTCAGGCAGCCGCCCACCTCGACGCAAAGCTTCAGGATATCGGCGCCGAATGCCTCGCACCGTTCCAGATCGCCCGGCCTGTTGGCATCGAACAGGATCAGCGGGTGCATGTTGCCGTCGCCCGCATGAAACACATTGCCCACGCCCAGCCCGTATTCGGCGGACATCTCGCCGATCCGCTTCAGCACATGGGGCAGCGACGACACCGGGATCGTGCCGTCCAGACACATGTAATCGTTGATCTGGCCCATGGCGCCAAAGGCCGACTTGCGGCCCAGCCAGATCCGCGCGCTTTCCTCGGCCGATTTGCTTTCGCGCAGCTCCACCGGGTTGTGGCCCCGCGCGATTGCGGTGATCAGCCCAAGCTGGGCGTCGATCTCGGCGTCGGACCCCTCAACCTCGACGATCAACAATGCCTCGCAATCGGGATAGCCCGCCTTGGCAAACGCCTCGGTCGCGCGGATGCAGGGGCGGTCCATGAACTCGATCGCCACGGGCAACACACCGGCCTTGATGATGTCGGACACGCATTCGCCCGCCACCTCGGAACTGTCGAAGCCGATCAGCACCGGGCGCGCGCCTTCGGGCTTGCGCAGGATGCGCAGGGTCGCCTCTGTCACCACGCCCAGCTGGCCCTCGGATCCGCAGATGACGCCCAACAGGTCCAGCCCGCCCGCATCCAGATGCGCGCCGCCGATCTCGACCACGGTGCCATCCATCAATACCATCGTGACCCCCAGCAGGTTGTTGGTGGTCACCCCGTATTTCAGGCAATGCGCACCGCCCGAATTCATCGCGATATTGCCGGCGATGGCGCAGGCCAGTTGCGACGACGGGTCAGGGGCATAAAAGAAATCCGCCGCCTCCACCGCACCCGAGACCGACAGGTTGGTGCGGCCCGATTGCACCCGGATGACGCGGTTGTCGTAATCGGTTTCCAGCACATCGTTCAGACGCGCCACCCCCAGGATCACACTATCGGCGGTCGGCAGCGCGCCCCCGGCCAGCGAGGTGCCCGAGCCGCGCGGAACGACCGGCACGCCCTCTTCGTGGCAGATGCGCAAAACGGCGGCGACCTGTTCGGTCGAGCCGGGCAACACCGCGCACAGCGGCGGGCACCGATAGGCGGTCAGCGCATCGCATTCATAGGCGCGCGTCTCAGCCGGGTCATGAATCACCGCGTCCCGGGGCAGGACCGCCGACAGCCGCGCCACGATCCGCGCCTTTCTCGACAGAATCCCGGGATCGGGAACTGGCATGTCCATCGCGTCCTCCCATGCAGTATTGGTAACTTTTTATAACCAATTTTTATGGCTGGCAAGACGGTTTCCCCGCTGTAGTCTTTGCCACATGGAAATACTCAACCGGATCACCCTGTTCGGGCCGCTGGACGCGGTCGCGCTGACGCTGTGGATCGTGGCCTGGGTCAGCATCGACATCGCGATCGAGCGGGCACCGGGCAAGCGCCCCTCGGTTTCGGCGCTGATGATCCAGTACCGGCGCGACTGGATGCACGAAATGCTTACCCGCCAGCCACGCCTGTTCGATTCAAGCATCCTGTCGACGCTGCGCCAGGGCACGACCTTCTTCGCCTCGGCGGCAATGCTGTCGATCGGCGGCGGTCTGGCGCTGATCGGCAATACCGAACGCCTGCTGGGCGTTGCCCACGACCTGACGCTGGACATCGCCCCGGCGGTGGTGTGGGAGTTGAAAATCCTTGTCGTGCTGCTGTTCGTGACCAATGCATTTCTGAAATTCGTATGGGCGCACCGCCTGTTCGGATATTGCGCCGTGGTGATGGCCGCCGTGCCGAACGACCCCGAACACCCGAACGCCGCGAAACGGGCCGCCCAGGCGGCCGAGATCAACATCAGCGCCGCGCGCAGCTTCAACCGCGGGATGCGGTCGCTTTACTTCGCCCTTGGCGGGCTGAGTTGGCTGTTGGGGGCGGTGCCGCTGATGGTCGCCAGCCTGATCACCCTGCTGGTGCTGGCCCGGCGCGAATTCGGATCAAAAGCCCGCGCAGCGCTGCGCGACCTCCCGCCATCGTGACCCTGCGCCCCCCCGACACCGGCTGGGACCATTCCGCCGATGGCTGACCGGATCAGGGTTTTGCCCTGCCCTTGCCGGATTAACGTCGGCCTTCGCGCAGCCAGGCGCCAATGCTCAAACCCGCCGCGATCAGCAGGAACAGCCAGGCCGGGGCCAGCGGCGTGATCGTGACATCGGCGGTCAGATAGGCCGCGCGCGGGATGATCCCGATCCAGCCGCGCCCGGCGGCGGCGCGACCCGGCCGGATCTGGCGGATATCGGGCATCCCGCGTTCCAGCGCCAGAATGCCGCCGCGGGTGGCCCCTACCACCGGGGCCAGCTTGTCGCCGCTGGCGATGGTTTCCTCGAACTCGCGCGGGGCGGCGGGGCCAAGGGCGACGACCGCGTCCAGTTCGCCGTCGCTCAGCCGGTAAAGCCCGATCTCGGGGCCCTCGAAACTGCCGGTAAAGCGGCCCGGCGCGGTTTCCGCCAGCGGCAGCACGGTCACGGTGCCATCGGGGCCGGTGATTTCGACCTCGCGCGCGGTTTGGGACAGCGAGCGGCGGGTGATGGTGACGGTCTGGCCGTCGGCGGTGGCGGTCAGGGCCTCCTCCTCCAGCTCGGGTTCGCGCATCATCCAGTGGGCCAGTCGGCGCAGCAGTTCCAGCTGCGGGCCACCCCCCTCAAAGCCGCGGTTCCAAAGCCAGGCGTGATCCGAGGCCAGCAGCGCCACCCGCCCCTCGCCCACCCGGTCGAGGACCAGAAGCGGGCGGTCGCCCACCCCGGTCATGACCACCTGCCCGCCGGTGGCGTTCAACTCGACCAGACGGAACCAACGGCCCCAGTCCGCGCCGCCGTTCCAGCCCTGCTGCAATCCTTCGGTCACCGGATGGCGCTGGCCCATCTCGCTGACCTGCGGGCGGAACCCTTCCTCCAGCACCCGGGCGGTGGGCTCGGCGGGCAGGATTTCGGACAGGGGCGAGCGATAGATGCTGTCGGCGCTGGCGAAATCCGGCCCCGCCGCGATCAGCACCGCGCCGCCCTTTTTCACATAATCGCGGACGTTTTCCAGATAGACCGTGGGCAGGATGCCGCGCCGCTTGTAGCGGTCAAAAATGATCAGGTCAAACTCATCGACCTTTTCCAGGAACAACTCGCGCGTCGGGAAGGCGATCAGCGACAGTTCGGTCACCGGCACGCCATCCTGCTTTTCGGGCGGGCGCAGGATGGTGAAATGCACCAGATCGACCGAGCTGTCGGATTTCAGCAAATTGCGCCAGGTGCGCTCGCCCGGGTGCGGCTCGCCCGAGACCAGCAGCACCCGCAGCCGGTCGCGCACCCCGTTGATCTGCACCACGGCGGCATTGTTGCGGTCGGTCAGTTCGTCCCCGGCCAGCGGTGTGCTGAACTGGATCACGTTCATGCCGCCATGCGACAGCGTCACCGGCAGTTCCAGATCGCGGCCCACGGGCACGGTGAAAACCTCCGGCGCTTCGCCGTCGACGGCGATCGACAGTTCGGCCTCTCCGCTGTCGCCACCGGGCACCGCGCCCTGATCGTCGATCCGCAGGGTCAGCGTCACCTCTTCGTCCAGAATGGCGAAGGCCGGGGCGTTCTTGACGATCAGGCGGCGATCCCAGTCGGTGTCACGCCCGGTCAGCAGCGTGTGCAGCGGCGCAGGCAGATCGGGGGCGTGTTCGATATCGTGCAACTGCCCGTCGGTCAGCAGAATGGCCCCGGCCAGCCGGGCGCGCGGCACTTCGGCCAAAGCTTCGGACAGGGCGGTCATCAGCAGCGTGCCGCCGTCGCCTTCGGCATCGCCCAGCGGGACCACGCGCAATTCGGTATCGGCCATGGCCGCGACCTCGGCCCGGATCCGCGCGATTGCCGCCGCGGTCTGATCGGCACGGTCCGACAGCCGCTGGCTGGCGCTTTCGTCGACGATCAGCACCACGATATCGGACAGCGGCGCGCGCTCTTCGCGCTGCAGCGACGGGTTGGCGATGGCGATCAGCAGCACCAGCGCCGCCAGCGCGCGCAGCCACCAGCCCGACAGGCGCCGCCAAGTCGCCAATACAACGAACGCCGCCGCCAGCGCCACCGCGCCCCAGATCACCGGCCAGGGCAGCAGCGGATCGAAGATCACCGCCCCGTTCATTGGCCCAGCCTGTCCAGCAACGCCGGCACATGCACCTGATCGGACTTATAGTTGCCGGTCAGCACATGCATGATCAGGTTGATGCCGAAGCGATAGGAAATCTCGCGCTGACGCTCGCCGGCATAGCCGCGCCCGACCGGAAACATCTGCCCGCCGCGCGTCTCCACCGCCCAGGCCGCGGCCCAGTCATTGCCGCCGATCACCACCGGAGTCACGCCATCGTTGAGGTTGCGAAACGGCATACCCTCGGCCAGTTCGGCGTCGGGGGGGGCGGCCTCGACCCAGACATCGCGGCTGTCGAAGCGGCCCGGAAACGCCTGCAGCAGATAGAAGGTGCGGGTCAGCACATGATCCTGCGGGATCGGCTCCAGCGGCGGAATGTCCAGCGGCCGGGCCAGCGCCTGCAACTTGCGGCCGGTGGGCGAGCCGCCGCCGAACCGGGCCACATCGGCATCGCGCGTGTCGAACAGGATCATGCCGCCGGTGCGCAGATAGCGGTTCAGCTTGGCATAGGCCGCATCCGACGGCTGCGGCTGGTCCACCGTGACCGGCCAATAGAGGAACGGAAAGAACGACAGCGCGTCGGTTTCCAGATTGACCGAGATTGGCGCGGCGGGTTCCACCGATGTGCGCTGGAACAGCTTGTTCGACAGGCCCTGCATCCCCGCCAGCGCGATCCGGTCCACCTGCGCATCGCCGGTCACCACATGGGCCAGCACCACCTCGGAGGTCGCGGCCAGCGCCAGCGCGTCGTCGGCGCCCTGCGCACGGGCCTGCGGCACCGGAAGCCCCAGCAGCGCCAGCGCCAGCGCCGCCGCCAGCCCGGCACGCGGGCCGCGCAAACGGCCCGACAACCAGAGCGAGGCCAGAATATCCAGCCCCAGCAGCGCCAGCGCCGCCGCCAGAAACGCACCTTTCAGCAGGGTTTCACGGAGCACGGTCATACCTTCCAGCGGGATGCGCGCGGGCCACAGCGTGGCCGCAAGCGGCGTGTCATCGCTGAACACATTCAGCGCGATGCGCCGATCCGCGCCCGCATACAGCCCCGGCGGCTGTGTGGCCGAAGGCCGACCGCGCGCCAGCGCCGCGCCCGGAACGCCCGGCATGGTGCCGGCGCTTCGCACCTCGCCAAAGGCGTCCAGCACGTCCTCGGGCACCCAGGTCGTGCCGGTCAGATCCTCGGCCGAGGGCTGCGCCGGGCGGGTCGAGATCGCCAGCCGTTCCAGCATCTGCACAAAAAGGCCCGACAGCGGCAGGGTGGACCATTCGGCATTGGCGGTGACGTGAAACAGCACCACCTGCCCCTGCCCGATCCGCTTGCGCGTGACCAGCGGCGTGCCATCGGCCAGCGCCGCGATGGTGCGTTCGGCAAGGTCGGGATCGGGCTGCGCCATCACCTGGGCGCTGACCCGCACATCGGCGGGGATCGGCAGCCCGAAAAACGGCGAACCGTCGGGGAAGGGGTGCAGCGCCTTGGGTTCGCCCCAGCTCATGGCACCGCCGACCGTGCGCCCACCAGCGCGCAGCCGCACCGGCATCAGCGGATCCTCGGCGTCGCGGCTGACATCGCTGGCCGCCAGGCGCGGCCCGGAAAAGCGCACCAGCAGCCCGCCCTCGATCAACCAGTCCAGCAGCGCGTCTTCTTCCAGTTCGGTCACGCGGGCGACATCGGCCAGAACGATCGCATCGGGATTGGCCAGCAGCACGTCCTGCACGGTGCCGCCGATCAGATCGGCGGTGGGTTCCAGCGCCTGATGCAGGTAATGCAACGGCGACAGCAGCTCCAGCCCTTCGCGGTCTTCACGGCCCGCCAGAAGCGCCACCTCGCGGCGTTTCAGGCTGTCATCGGTCAGGCTGACCGCACCGGCAGACCGCACACCCGCCACCGAAAACCGGGTGATCCGGTTGCGCAGCTCGGGCGGCAGGGTCAGATCGGCCCCGGCCTCGGTCGCGCCGGGCTCGAATTCCAGCGTGGCGCGGGCCAGATCGCGCTCTACCCCGACCGGGTCCAGACCGCGCGCGGTGACGGTAATCTCGTCAACCTGGCCGGTGTGGGCGCGCAGGGCGGTCAAGGCGATCCTGCCATCCTCGAACCGGGCGGGGCGCAGGGCATAGACCGGGCGCGGGCTTTCGAACACGGTGACGGCGCCGTGGCGCTCCAGCCCATCCAGCAGCGGCGCGCGCGCGTCCCGGGCCACCCCATCGGACAGCCAGAATGTATCGAACCCACCCGACAGCCCCCCGACCCAGCGCGCCAGCGCATCGGCGTCGGGCTCCCACGCCTGCGGGGTCAGACCGGGCAGCCGCGCCTGCCACAGATCGGCAGCCTGAAACGGCATCCCCGCCTCGGGCAGATCGGTGGTCAGCACCACGGCCACCGGGCGGGCGGCACGGGCGGCTTCGTCCAACAGCGCGTCAACCCGGTCAATCCGGCGCGGCCAGTCGCGGGCATCGGCCCATGTTCCGTCGATCAGCACCAGAAGCGGGCCTGACCCGGCGCGTTCCACCTGCGGGTTCAGAACCGGACCGGCAAAGCCGGTGATCACGGCGGCCACCGCCAGCATCCGCAGCAACAGCAGCCACCACGGGGTCTTGTCCGTCTGGCTTTCGTCATCGGCCAGCCCCAGCAGCAACGCCACACCGGGAAACCGCCTGCGGATCGGCGCGGGCGGCACCGCGCGCAACAGCAGCCACAGCACCGGCAGGGCGATCAGGCCCAGCAGCAGCGCGGGGGCGGTAAAGCCGATGGGTCCCAGAATGAACATCAGCGCACCCGTTCCAGCGCGCGAAACAGCCACAGCAGCGCGGCTTGCGCGCTTTCGCCGGTGTGGTGACAGGTGTAATGCCAGCCGCTGAGCCGGGCCAGATAGGCCAGCCGGTCCTTGCGTGCGGCCAGCCGGGCCAGATAGCGGTCGCGCAGATCGCCGGCCTTCAGCGTCTCGTGGCGCAGGCTGCCTGACATGCTTTCGAAAATCGTGCGCCCGTCGAAGGGAAACGCCTCTTCCTGCGGGTCGAGCACCTGCAGCAGCGCACCTTTCACGCCGCGATCGGCGGCCTTGGCAAGTGCCGCCTCGACCGGGGCCATGTCGCCCAGAAAATCGGAGATGAACAGCGCGCGCGAATAGGGCAGCATCCCGCGCGCTTCGGGCACACCGTAATCGGGTGCTGCACCTTCGGCGGCAAACGCCTCGGCCAGACGCAGCAATTGCAACTCGCCCCGGCGCGGCGGCAGGGCAAAGCCCGACAGGCCCACCCGCTCGCCGCCGCGGATCAGCAGCACCGACACCGCCAGCGCCAAAAGCCGCGCGCGCGCCGCCTTGGCGCCATGACTGCCATCGCCGGCAAAGCGCATCGATTGCGCATCATCGACCCAAAGCAACACCGACTGCGCCGCCTGCCATTCCTTTTCGCGCACAAAATGCACATCCGACCGACCCGAGCGGCGCCAATCGATGCTGCGCGCCTCGTCCCCCGGCGTCGCGGGGCGGTATTGCCAGAACTCCTCGCCCATGCCCGCCCGCCGGCGCCCGTGTTCGCCCAGCAGCACCGTGGCGGCCAAATGCTCGGCCTCGGCCAGCAGCGGCGGCAATGGCGCGGCAAGGCTTTCGGCATGGGCGCGGAGGGCGGCGGGTCGGGTCACGCGGCGGCCTCGGCCCGGGTCACGCTTTCGGACACGGCGGCGATGATATCGTCCAGATCCTCGCCGCGCGCACGGGCCGCAAAGGACAGCGCCATGCGGTGTTTCAAAACCGGCCCGGCCATTGCCAGCACATCCTCGGCCGAGGGCACAAGCCGCCCGTCCAGCAGCGCCTGCGCCCGCACCGTCAGCATCAGCGCCTGCGCCGCGCGCGGGCCGGGCCCCCAGGCCACATTGTCGCGCACCATCTGCGGCGCCCCCGCATCGCCGGGGCGGCAGGCACGAACCAGATCGAGGATCAGCTCGACCACGGCCTCGCCCACCGGCATCCGGCGCACGGTGGCCTGCGCGTCGATCAACTGCTGCGCGGTGAACACCGCATGGGCGGTTTCCTCGGCCATGCCGGTGGTGGCCATCAGAATCTCGTGCTCGGTCTTGCGGTCCGGATAGGGCACGTCGATCTGCACCAGAAAGCGGTCAAGCTGCGCCTCGGGCAGCGGATAAGTGCCTTCCTGCTCAATCGGATTCTGGGTCGCCAGGACATGGAAGGGCGGCGCAAGCGCATGTTCCCGGCCCGCGATGGTCACCGATTTTTCCTGCATCGCCTGCAACAGTGCCGACTGGGTGCGCGGGCTGGCGCGGTTGATCTCGTCCGCCATCAGAAGCTGGCAAAAGATCGGCCCTTCGATGAAGCGGAACGCGCGGCTGCCATCGGCGGCGGTTTCCAGCACCTCCGACCCCAGAATATCCGCCGGCATCAGATCGGGGGTGAACTGAATGCGCGCCCCGTGCAGCCCCATCACCGTCGACAGCGTATCCACAAGCCGGGTCTTGCCCAGCCCCGGCAAACCGATCAGCAACCCGTGACCGCCGCATAAAAGCGCGCTCAGGGTCAGTTCGACCACCCGGGGCTGACCGATGAACCGGCGCGAGATGCTGGTCTTCGCCTCGGCCAGCCGGACGCCCAGCGCCTCGATCTGCGCCAGCAGTTGCGCGTCATCGGTCATGACATTTCTCCTGTCGGTCATATATGCTCCCATTAAAGGGAACTATTCCGCCCGGCACAAATGGCAAAAAGCAGCATGGCACAAATGATCGTGAAACCAGACGTTGAAAACCTCGCCTCCGCCGCACGCGCGGCCAGCAAGAAGGGCCCGCCGCCGGTGCATCTGTGGAACCCGCCGTTTTGCGGCGATCTGGACATGCGCATCGCGCGCGACGGTACCTGGTTCTATCTGGGCACGCCGATCGGCCGGCCCGGCCTGGTGCGGCTGTTTTCGTCGATCCTGCGCCGCGACGGCGACGACTACTTTCTGGTCACCCCGGTCGAAAAGGTCGGCATCACGGTGGATGACGCCCCCTTCGTGGCGCAGGATTTCGAGGTAGAAGGCGCTGGAAAGCAACAGATTATCACCTTTTTCACCCATGTGGGCGACAGCGCCGCCGCAGGGCCCGATCACCCGATCCGTGTGACGCGCGACCCGCAAACCGGCGAACCCGCGCCCTATGTCAACATCCGCGCCAACCTGGAGGCGCTGATCGACCGCAAAAGCTTTTACCGGCTGGTCGATCTGGGCAGCCATGCCGATCACGATGGCCAAAGCTGGTTCGGCCTGTGGTCCGGCGGACAGTTCTTTCCGCTGATCCCGTCGGCGGAACTGCGCTGAAAAATGTCCCGCTCCACCGTCTTCCTTGCCCGGGCCGGACCGGACCGCCAAGATATTGGGCAAATGCGCCTGCCCGCATGATCAGCGCCGTTGCGGGCCGACTCTCTTTGCGCTGATATGCCGCCCGGCCGCTGGCCTCATGGGCGGGTATTTCCACCGTGCCACTCGTGGCGCCACAGTCCCCGCAAACCGATCCGCCCGACTGCTAGGCCCGGGCCCGGTCGGCACAGCCCGAGCGCGTGGTCTCCAGCTCCAGCGTGACGTGGTACAGGCCGAACCGCTCGGCCAGCATTTCCTTGACCCGATCCGTCACCCCCGCGAAATCCGCATCCTCGCCAATAACAAGATGCGCTTCGAACGCGGTGCGGTGCTCATCGATCTGCCACAGATGAATGTGATGCAGGCCGTCGACCCCATCTTCGGCCCGGATGCTGTCGCTCAGCGCGTCCAGATCCGGGGCGCCGGGGCTGCCCAGCATCAGGATGCGGATCACCGGCATCACCTCGCGGCCCGCGTGCCACAGGATATAGACGGCGATCCCCAGCGTCACCAGCGGATCGACCAGCCGCCAGTCGTAAAGCAGGATCAGCGTACCGGCAAAGATCACCGCGACCGATCCCAGCGCATCGGCCACGTTATGCAAAAACGCCGCGCGAATATTCATGCTGTCCTTCGCCATCGCATAGGTCAAAATCGCCGTCACCACATCGACCAACAAGGCAACCCCGGCCACAGCGACCACGATCCAGCCCTCGACACCGGGCGGGTCCAACAGCCGGGCGATGGCCTCGGCGATCAGATAGAAGGCAATCACAAACAATGTGGTGTAATTGATCAACGCCGCCACCACCTCGGCCCGGCCATAGCCGAAGGTCATGTTCCGGTCGCGGGGACGGCGCGAAATCCGGCGCGCCACCAGCGCGACGATCAGCGATACCGCGTCCGAAAAATTGTGGATCGCATCGGCGATCAGCGCCAAAGATCCCGACAGCACCCCGCCCACGATCTGCGCTAGCGTCAGCAGCATGTTCACCGCAACCGCCCAGGCCACCCGCCGGTCGCCCGCCCCGGGATCTATGTGATGGTGGTGATGATCATGCGGCATCAGCGACACCCCGGTTCCGGTCTGCCCTCACACTAACGCCCTCCCAGCGGGGTTGCACAAGCCCCCACAGCCGCCCTCACTTCTTCTCGGCACAAATACTCCCGCCGGAGGCAAACCTGAGGCCCCACAGGGGCCGAGGCAAAAGCAATGGCCCGGAACGGGCCGCATTTTCGAACAGTTCCGCCGCTCAATGCGCCTCGGCCCAGTTGGCGCCCTGCCCCGCATCCACCGTCAGCGGCACGTCCAGCTTCACCGCAGGCATCGCCGCGCCCTCCATCACCTTGCGTACAACGGCGATGGTATCGTCCACCGCGCCCTCCGCGACCTCGAACAGCAATTCGTCATGCACCTGCAGCAACATCTTGGCGGGCAGACCGCGGGTTGCATCGGGCATCCGGATCATCGCCCGGCGGATCACATCCGCCGCCGTACCCTGGATCGGTGCGTTGATCGCCGCGCGCTTGGCAAAGCCCGCGCCGGGGCCCTTGGCGTTGATCTCGGGCGTGTGGATTTTACGTCCGAACAGGGTCTCGACATAGCCATGCTCCTTGGCGAAGGCCACGGTCTGATCCATATATTCCTTGATCCCGGGAAAGCGCTCGAAATATCGATCGATAAAGCCTTGCGCCTCGCTGCGCGGGATACGCAGATTGCGCGCCAGGCCGAAGCCCGAAATGCCGTAGATCACCCCGAAGTTGATCGCCTTGGCCTGGCGGCGGATGTCCGGCGTCATCTGATCCAGCGGCACGTCGAACATCTCGGACGCGGTCAGGGCATGAATGTCCTGCCCCTCGCGGAACGCCTGTTTCAGCGCCTCGATCCCGGCGACATGGGCCAGAATGCGCAGCTCGATCTGGCTGTAGTCGAGCGACACGATCACCTTGTCCGGCTCGGCCACAAACGCCTCGCGGATGCGGCGGCCTTCCTCCGACCGCACAGGGATGTTCTGCAGGTTCGGATCGGTCGAGGCCAGCCGCCCGGTATTCGCCCCCGACTGAATGTAGGAGGTATGCACCCGCCCCGTCTCGGGGTTGATATGATCCTGCAACGCATCGGTATAGGTCGATTTCAGCTTCGACAGCTGACGCCAGTCCAGCACCCGCGCGGGCAGGTCGTGCCCCTCGGCCGCCAGATCCTCCAGCACATCGGCGCCGGTGGCATAGGCGCCGGTCTTGCCCTTCTTGCCCCCCGGCAGACCCATCTTGTCGAACAGGATCTCGCCCAGTTGCTTGGGCGACCCCACGTTGAAGCTTTGCCCGGCCAGGTCGTGGATCTCGGCCTCCAGCCCGGCCATCTTCTGGGCAAAGGCGTTGGACATCCGGCTCAGCGTGTCACGGTCCACCTTGATGCCGGCCATTTCCATGTCGGCCAGCACCGGCACCAGCGGGCGTTCCAGCGTCTCGTAAACCGTGGTCACCCGCCGCTGATGCAACTGCGGCTTGAACAGTTGCGACAGGCGCAGGGTGATGTCTGCATCCTCGGCCGCGTATTTCACCGCATCATCAATCGGCACCCGGTCGAAGGTGATCGCCGATTTGCCGCTGCCCAGCAGCGATTTGATCGGGATCGGCACATGATCCAGATAGCGTTCCGACAGCGCATCCATGCCATGCCCGTGCAGCCCGGAATTCAGCGCATAGGACATCAGCATCGTGTCGTCGACCGGCGCGACCTGAACCCCGTAGCGCGCAAACATCTTGGCATCGTATTTCATGTTCTGGCCAATCTTCATCACCGCCGGGTCTTCCAACAGCGGTTTCAGCAGATCCAGCGCAGCGTTCAGCGGCATCTGCCCTTCGGCCAGATTGTCAGAGCCGAACAGATCGTCCGAGCCATCCTTGTGGCCCAGGGGAATGTAACACGCCTGCCCCGGCTCGACCGACAGCGAGATCCCCACCAGATCGGCGCGCATTTCGTCCAGGCTGGTGGTTTCGGTATCGACCGCCACCCAGCCGCGCGCATTGGCGCGCTCAATCCACACGTCCAGCGCCGCCGCATCGCGGACGCATTCATAGCCTTCGGGCATGAAAGGCAGGTTTTCCGGCGCGTCGGGCTCATCGCTCGGATTGGCGCCCGCCGGATTGGTGTCGGGGATCGCGGGCGGGGCGACACCCAGATTGTCGGCCACCCGTTTGCTGAGCGTGCGAAATTCCATCTGCCCCAGAAACCCCAGCAGCGTGTCGGGGTCCGGTTCCTGCACCTCAAGCGTGTCCAGCGTGAAATCAAGCGGCGTCTGCGCATCGAGCTGCACAAGCTGCCGCGACAGGCGGATCTGATCGGCCTTGTCGATCAGGGTCTGGCGCCGCTTGGGCTGTTTGACCTCTTCGGCCCGGGCCAGCAGGCTGTCCAGATCGCCATATTCGTTGATCAGCAGCGCCGCGGTCTTGATCCCGATGCCGGGCGCGCCGGGGATGTTGTCGACACTGTCGCCGGCCAGCGCCTGCACATCCACCACACGGTCGGGGCCGACGCCGAACTTCTCCTCTACCTCCTCGACGCCGATGCGCTTGTTCTTCATCGCGTCCAGCATCTCGACCCCGCCGCCGACAAGCTGCATCAGGTCCTTGTCGGAGCTGATGATCGTCACCCGCCCACCCGCATCGCGCGCCTGCACGGACAGGGTGGCGATGATATCGTCGGCCTCGTACCCTTCCTTTTCGATACAGGCGATGTTGAAGGCGCGCGTGGCTTCGCGCGTCAGTGGCATCTGCGGGCGCAGGTCCGCGGGCATGTCTTCGCGGTTGGCTTTGTAAAGATCATAAAGATCGTTGCGGAAGGTGTGGCTGCCCTTGTCGAAGATCACCGCCACATGGGTGGGCGCATCGGGGCCTTTGTTGTCCTCGACATATTTGAAGATCATGTTGCAAAATCCGGCCACGGCGCCAATCGGCAGCCCGTCGGATTTGCGCGTCAGCGGCGGCAGCGCGTGGAAGGCGCGGAAGATGAAGGCCGAACCGTCGATCAGATGCAGATGGCAGCCTTTGCCGAATGCCATTGGGGGTGCTCCCTTCCCAGGGGGCGGCTCTTCGCTCTGCTCATCGCCCGGGTCGAAGAGCGCCCGGAAGGGAGCGATGAGGCGCCCGCCTCACTTCACCGTGTCGGCGAAACTTTCATGGATGAATTTCTTGTCGCAATAACCGCATTCGACGAAGCCTTCGTCCTGCGGGATTTGCAGCCAGACCCGCGGATGGCCCAGCGCACCCTCGCCACCGTCGCAGGCCACGCGCCATTTGCTGACAATCTCGGTTTCGGGGGCTTCGATGGTCATCGGCGGGGCTCCGTTCCTTGCGGGGGCGACAGGATCGCCTTAAGTCAGCAGGCATGATAGCGATTGCCCGCGTACGGGCAAGACCGGAAGGACGGGCAACATGGGCGAAAATGCGATCGAGATCGAAGGGCTGAAAAAGACCTATGCCGCCAGCGCGGGCCAGCCGCCGAAACAGGCGCTGAAAGGGATCGATCTGGCGATCCCGGCCGGGGCGATCTTCGGCCTGCTGGGACCGAACGGCGCCGGCAAGTCCACGCTGATCAACATTCTGGCCGGGCTGGTGCTGAAAACCGAGGGCCGGGTGAATATCTGGGGCTTCGATCAGGATGTGAACCCGCGCCAGTCGCGCGCCTCGATCGGGGTGATGCCGCAGGAGCTGAACCTCGATCCGTTCTTTACCCCGCGCGGCGCGCTGGAGGTGCAGGCCGGCCTTTACGGTGTGCCCAAGGCCCAGCGCCGCACCGACGAAATTCTGCGCCTGATCGGGCTGGAAGACAAGGCCGAAGCCTATGCCCGCAGCCTGTCGGGCGGAATGCGGCGGCGATTGCTGCTGGGCAAGGCGCTGGTCCATCAGCCGCAGATCCTGGTGCTGGACGAACCCACCGCCGGTGTGGATATCGAACTGCGCCAGATGC
This sequence comes from Actibacterium sp. D185-2, assembly GCF_054954595.1. Taxonomy (NCBI): domain Bacteria; kingdom Pseudomonadati; phylum Pseudomonadota; class Alphaproteobacteria; order Rhodobacterales; family Roseobacteraceae; genus Actibacterium; species Actibacterium sp. D185-2. The sequence goes on along the minus strand of NZ_JBPWNX010000003.1, from coordinate 20,075 downwards.
TGTGGCAGAACGTGCGCCGCCTGAACGAGGAAGACGGGATGACCATCATCCTGACCACCCACTATCTGGAAGAGGCCCAGCAGATGTGCGACGAGATCGCCATCATCAACCACGGCGCGGTGATTGCCCGCGACAGCACCGCCAATCTGCTGGACCGGATGGATGCGAAAACGCTGGTCGTGGTGCCCGAGGGCGACGCCCCCGCCACCATCGCCGTTCCGCCGGGCGTCGAGATGCAGCGCCACAAGGATGGCACGCTGGAGTTCCGGTATCGCCGCGGGCAGACCTCTGCCGGCGCGGTACTGGAGGCAGTGCGCGATGCCGGGATCATCCTGCGCGACGTGGCCACCCGGGAACCCGACCTGGAGGATGTGTTCGTCTCGCTGACCTCCTCAAAAAACGCGGCGGCCTAACCCGCCCGTTCCACCCGCGCCTGATAACAGTTGTTGCGGGCCGAACGCACATGGATATAGGCCACGCGCGGGTCCTGAAACACCGCCGCGCAGGCGGGATCAAGCGCACCTGCGGGGACGATCTGCCCGGTGCCATAGACGATCCGGTCGGCCCCGCAATACCCCTTGATCAGATAGTCCGGCGATGTCTGCAGGATCTGCGGCCGCCCGCTGGCCGGATCATGGGCGGCGCAGGCATCCGCACACAGAAAGATCGGCCCGTTCTCGGCATAGGGCTGCAACGCCGGAAACGGGCGATAGGCCAGGATCAGCATGTCCCGGCCCGCGGGCACATCGCACAGACAGTGGCGGCACGGGGTCCCCGCGCCATCCGACACGCCCCGTTCGGGCGGCAGGCCATAGGCATCGCGCGCACCCCGTTGCAGCGCGCGCACGGATTCGGTGGGAAGGGGATGATAGCTTACAGACATGGCAGGCTCCTTTCGCGGTTCAGGCTACGGCCTTTGCCGCGCCGGACCGACCCGGAAGCTGTGCAATGCGGTGCGGCGCCGATCAGGCCGGCAACAGCATCCGGCCCAGGCCGCGCCCGGCCACGATATGCACATGCAGATGCGGGACCTCCTGCACCCCGTCGCGGCCGGCATTGGACAGCAACCTGTACCCCGCCCCGCCCTCGCCCGGCTGCACGTTCAGCATCTTGCACACCGCGCCGATGGTGCGGGTGAAATCGACAATCTCGGCCTCGGAGGCGTCCAGCGCGAAGTGGTCATAGCTGACATAGGGCCCCTTGGGGATCACCAGCACATGCTGCGGCGCCTGCGGGGCGATGTCCCGAAAGGCCAGGCAATGCTCGGTTTCCAGCACGGTGTCATTGGGGATCTCGCCGCGCAGGATTTTGGCGAAGATGTTCTGAGGGTCGTATGTGTAGGCCATGGGGTCCTCAATCAACGTAAAGATACTCGGTCGCCGCGATCTCGCGCGCCTTGTCGGGAGGGATGTTCAGGAATTCCGACAGCGGAATGGCGTTTTCATCCACGCTCGCCTGTTCCTGGATGTGATAGAAATGCGGAAAATCGGCATCCCGGATGCGGTCGCTTTCGAACACCACGTCATAGCGGATGGTCGGCAGCAGCCGGTCCAGCGTTTCCTGCGGCGTGCGCTCGCCCGCCAGCCCGACCCGCCGGGCGTGACCGATCAGGTATTCGTCGGAAAAGCTGGTCTGAATCTCCAGCAGTTTGGTGGTGCAGCGGTCCGAATAGAAATCCTGCATCAGCTCGATATTGCTGGGGTCCAGACAGATCATCAGCCGGTTAGTGTCGTAATAGTCGAACAGCATCCGCATCAGCGCGCGCCGGTGGCGGGTGCGCTTTTCCAGCGTCGACTGAATGCCGCCCAGATCGGGCAACACGGTGTCTTCCTCGTTGAACAGATATTCGATCGCGGGCACGTTGGTGACCTGGCGGGCACGTTCCAGCAGGCGCTTGGCGACATGCCATTTCTTGCAGGTCACGATCATCAGTTCACGCTCGCGCCCCAGGCTTGATTCGGCTTCCCAGAACCGCTGTGCGAACCGCCGTCCGATCCGCCCCCGCCCGGTAAGAAACTTGAACAGGCTGCGCCCCTCGTTGGAGATTTTGAATTCCACCCCCTCGCTGGCATAAAGCACGCCAAGGCGGCGCTTGAGCTCCTGCGCCTCGGGCGAGATTTTGCGCGCGAACAGGAAATCCTGACTCAGCAACAGATCGTAGTGATCGTTGTAAAAACTCGTCGGCATCCCGTAATCGGAAAAGATCAGGAAGGTCAGGGTGCGGGTGCGGATTTCATCCTCGGGCACCAGGTGGCGCACCAACGTCTGAAAGAAGGTTTCATCCGGGATCCATGTAGTGCGAAAGAACCGCAGCACATCGGGGCGTTCGCGGCAAAACGCCAGAACCGCCTCGATGGTGCGGCGGCGCAGGCACCACCACTGACTGCCGATCATGACCTGCAGATCGGCCGGGATTTTCCGTGTCAGGCCCAGCCGTTTCTGCCATTCGTAGGACGTATAAAACAGCGTCTTCTGCGTGCGTTCATTGAAGAAATGCCGGTACCGCAGGCGATCACGCTTCAACCCGGTCTTGATCCAGTCCGACGCGAAGAAATCGAAACTCTCGATATAATCCACATCGGCGGAATCGAGAAAATCATGGGCATATTCGGCCGATTTGATCGGCATGCAGTCGCCCGACAGCATATAGAAATGCGTGGCCCGCGGAAACGCGGCTTCGGCCGCTTCGACCGCATAAAGGGTGGCCTGAACCAGCGACCATGCCCCCCAGCCGCATTTGATTCGCTTCCGGGCGAATGCCACGTTGGGGTTGTCGGTCAGGGCGGTGCGAATCTTGTCGAAATGCTCCTTGGGGGCGCGTGCGTCGAAATGGATCGCCATGAAATCGCCGACCGCGGTCAGACGCTCCGCCTGCTGAATGATCGCATCGGGGTCCTTGTGACACAGCAAAATGTAGGCAATCTTCGCCATAAACCAGCCTTGCGTTCATGCATTGGCAATTCTGGGTATGTAGATACCGTGAAGACCCGTTGAATAAACAGCGTTTCTTTGCTTTTTTATCCCGGCAACAGCCGAATACACAGAACAATCGGCAACGGAGGCACGCGCAGATGGGATTTCCCGGCACCTGGATGACGGAAAGCGAAAGCATGGTTTACCGCGTGGTGCCGAAATGCGCCTGCTCGACCATCGGGCAGATCATGTATTACTCGGATCACGGGAAATTCTTCGAGGGTGACATTCACGACGCCACCGGCGGGATGCACAAATGGGCGCTGGAAGACAGCCAGAAGCTGATCGAGCGGAATGTGAAGGCGCACAAATCCTATGCCTTCACCTGCGTGCGCAACCCTTATACGCGGCTGCTGTCCTCGTTCTTCGACAAAATCTGCGGCATTCAGCGCAACGGAAAGCGCTATCGCGGCAACATGGTGCCCCTTCTGATCCAGCGCTACGGGGTCGAGGTGGGCGATCCCGAAACCGGTTTCGAATTCGACCAGATCAAAAGCTTCCGCCGTTTCCTGCTGTTCGCGCGCGACACGATCCGCTGGCGCCGCCCGATGGAGCCCGACATCCACTGGTCGGCAATGGCGGGGCATGTGTCGACCTACATCGTCAATGGCGGGCGCTACGACAACATCATCTTCACCGAGACATTCAACGAAGGGATGCAATCGGTTCTGGACGCGATCGAAACCCCGCATGCGGTAAAGTTGGCCGACATCCCCCGTTTCAACGAATCCGAAGGCCACGGACCGAAACGCGCCCACCCGGTCGAGGATTACTTCGACGATCTGTCGATGCATCTGGTCTATGAAATCTACAAGCGCGATTTCAACCTGTTCAAATACGACTTCGAAAACCCCGGCAACAAGATGCCCATCGGCGAGATCGACCTGGACGAGGTGCACGCCAAGCTTGGCGACTGAGTTTTATGAACTTTTCATGAAGTTTGGCGGAACTTGATCTGTGTCGCAGGGGCGACCCTGATTCCATATGATACACTAAGGCGATTTCCGCGATGGAGACTGCCATGCTCGATCACCTGACCCTTCCGCCAAGCGTCTATCACCCCACGCAGCGCAATTCCGATCCGCTGATACAGGTCAACAATCTGAACCTGTGGTACGGGCGCGATCAGGCGTTGTTCGATGTCAATTTCGATCTGTTCCGTTCCGAAATCCTTGCGTTCATCGGCCCATCTGGTTGCGGCAAATCCACCACGCTGAAATGCCTCAACCGGATGCATGACGACACCGAAGGCGTCCGGATCGAGGGGAAAATCCTGATGGAGGGGCATGACATCAACGCCCCCGATATCGACCCCCCGCTGCACCGCAAGCGTTTTGGCTGGGTCGCGCAGAAACCCAACCCGTTCACCACATCTATCTACGACAACGTGGCCTACGGCGCGCGGATTCATGGCCTGACCCAACACCGGGCCGAGTTGGACGCCCATGTGGAAAGCTGCCTGCGCCGTGCCCATCTGTGGGACGAGGTGAAGGATGACCTGCACGACTTGGCCGGCACCGATCTGTCGGGCGGTCAGCAGCAGCGGCTGTGCATCGCCCGCGCCCTGGCGACGGAACCCGACGTGCTGTTGATGGACGAGCCCACAGGCTCGATCGATCCGATTGCCACCGCCCGGATCGAAGAGTTGATGCTGGATCTGCGGCGCGACCATTCCATCGTGGTCGTCACCCATTCGATGAACGAAGCGCGGCGGGTGTCTGACCGGGTGGCCTATTTCCACCTCGGACGCTTGCTGGAAGTGGGACCGACCGCGACCGTGTTCGAAAACGCCACGACCGAACAGGCCCGCGCCTTCGTTCAGGGCAAGTTCGGCTGAGAGCGGCGAAGGGGGCTGTCTGCCCCCTCTTGCCCTGACGGGCAATTCACCCCCGAGGATATTTTAACGAAAAAGAAATCAGAATCACGGCCCCCTGACCCTGCGGAACAGGCGGGGACGCCGATGACCGCCGGAGAAGAAGTCGCCCCGGTCCCTTCCACAGGCCGGGGCGCATTCGCCTTATTCTTCTTTTCCGTCCAAATATCCTCGCCGAAGGCAAGAAAGTACCGCGCCCGGCACGGGCGCGCCGGGCCCAACGCCGGACAAGCACCGCAGGCGCGTAGGCCGGGGGCGGGAGGGACACCGGTTCAGATCAGCCCTTCGCGCGCGAACAGCGCCTTCAGATCGGTTTCGGGCCGGGCGCCGAAATGGCTGATCACCTCCCGCGCAGCGACATTGCCCATGCGCCCGCACCGTTCCAGCGCCTGCCCGCTGGCCAGCCCGTACAGGAACCCGGCCGCAAACTGATCGCCCGCGCCGGTGGCATCCACCGGCACCACCCGTTTGACGGGCACCACAGCCTCTTCATCGCCGCGCACCAGCACCACATCATGGCCAGAGCGGGTACAGACCACCAGCCCGCTTTCAGCTGCGGCCTGCTCCAGCGCCGCCGACAGATCGGTCTGATAAAGCGATTCCCATTCGTGCTCGTTGCCGATAACGTAATCGAGCTCTTTCACCAGGCGGCGGAAACTGTCCCGGTGGCGGTCCACACAGAACGGATCCGACAGGGTGATCCCGGCCCTGCCCCCGCGATCGCGGCAGATCCTGGCGGCGCGGTCGAAGGCCGCCTTGCCTGCGGGCTTGTCATAAAGATACCCTTCGAGGAACAGGATTTCAGCCTGGCCGGCCACGTCATCGGCCACGTCATCGGGGCTCAGCTCGGCAGAGATACCCAGATAGGTATTCATCGAGCGTTCGCCATCGGGCGATACGAAGATCATCGAACGCGAGGTCGGCAGCACCCCGCCCTCTACCGGCGGGTTCACGAAATCGGTGCCGCCCGCAGCCATTTCAGCGGCATAGAACCGGCCCAGTGCATCGTCCTGCACCCGGCCGATGAACCCGGTTGACAGCCCCAGATTGCCCAGCCCCGCCAGCGTGTTGGCCACCGACCCGCCCGGTGCCTGGGTGCGGTTCTTCATCGCGCCATACAGCATCTCGCCGCGCTCGCGCTCGACCAGTTGCATGATGCCTTTCTGGATCCCCATGAGGTCCAGAAAACTGTCGTCGCATTGGGTCAGCACATCGACGATGGCGTTGCCGATGCCGACAACCTGATAGGTCTTGGTCACAGGGTTTTCTCCTCGAAGGGGCAGAGGTCGCGGATGATGCAGTTGGCGCAAACCGGCTTGCGCGCCTTGCAGGTATAACGGCCATGCAGGATCAGCCAGTGATGGGCGTGCTGCTGAAACTCGACCGGGATATTATCCTCGATCGCGCGTTCCACCGCATCCACGTCCTTGCCCGGCGCGATGCCGGTGCGGTTGCCGACGCGGAAGATATGGGTATCGACCGCCTGCGCGGGATAGTGGAACCACATGTTCAGCACCACATTGGCGGTCTTACGCCCGACACCGGGCAGCGATTGCAGTGCCGCACGTGACGATGGCACCTGACCGCCGTAGTCATCGGCCAGGATGCGGCTCATTTTCATGACATTCTTGGCCTTGTTGCGGTACAGGCCGATCGTCTTGATATGCTCGATCAGCCCCTCTTCGCCCAGGTCCAGCATCTTTTGCGGCGTATCGGCGATCTTGAACAGCGCGCGTGTGGCCTTGTTCACGCCCGCATCGGTGGCCTGGGCCGACAGGGCGACGGCAACCACCAGCGTATAGGCGTTCACATGCTCCAGCTCGCCCTTGGGTTCGGGCTCGTGGTCGTGAAACCGGGTAAAGATCGCGTGGATCGTGTGATAATCAAGCTGCTTTGCCATGATCGGGGTATGCCCCGCCCGGACGATCTGAGCAAGGCTTGGCGCAAAAAGCGCAAAATTCGGGTCGCTGCGGGGCGTGTTACATCCTATCTTGCAAGCCAGAGCAGGAGGCCGCCATGGACAGCCAGGAACAGGGCTATCATTACCAGATCATGCGCCGCGCCATCGACCGCATCGATGCGGCGGGGGGCGAGGTTCTGACGCTGGATCAGCTTGCCGCCGAGATGAACATGAGCCCTGCGCATTTCCAGCGCCTGTTCAGCAAATGGGCCGGGGTATCGCCCAAACGTTTTCAGCAATATCTGGCGCTGGGTCATGCCAAGACCCTGCTGCGCGAGCGGTTCACCACGCTGGAGGCCGCGGCAGAGGTCGGGCTTTCAGGATCGGGCCGCCTGCATGATCTGTTCGTGCGCTGGGAAGCGATGAGCCCCGGCGATTATGCCAGAGGCGGCGAAGGGCTGAGGATTTTCTGGGGCTGGTTCGAAAGCCCCTTTGGTCCCGCGCTTGTCATCGGCACCGAAAAGGGCATCTGCGGGATCGGGTTCGCCGGCGAGACGGGTGCAGAAGCGACGATGGCCGATCTGCTGTCGCGCTGGCCCAAGGCGAGTTTTGTCGAGGATCCGATCAAGCTTCGCCCCTGGGCGCTTGCCGCCTTCGGCGCGACCGGCGACCGGCTTGATCCGCCGCCGCTGCACCTGATCGGAGCGCCGTTCCAGATCAAGGTGTGGGAGGCGCTGCTGTCGATTCCGTCGGGCGAGGTCACCACCTATTCCGAAATCGCGCAGGCCATCGGCCACCCCAAGGCGATGCGCGCCGTGGGCACGGCGGTCGGGCGCAACCCGATCAGTTTTCTGATCCCCTGCCACCGGGCCTTGCGCAAATCGGGCGGCCTGGGCGGCTATCACTGGGGGCTGCCGGTCAAACGTGCGATGCTGGCTTGGGAAGCGGCGCGCGCGGATGCGAACGCCCCGTAACCCTGCCCCGCCATTGGCGGATTACCGCCCGGCCTGCCTCTAAATGCACGGGACCCTTAGCCCCGCGCCATTCGATGCTTATATTGCGCGGCGATGCCCCAAGGCGGGGCCAAAAAACCGATGAGGCGATAATGATCCGCGCGACCCTTCCCCTGAGCCTGGCCACGGCCGGGGTTCTGGCCCTGACGGCCTGCACCGACACCTATACCCAGACCAACGACCCCTATCAGCGCACCAAGGAAGGCGCCGCCATCGGCGCCGTTACCGGCGCTGTGGCCGGCGCGCTGACCGGCGATAATTCGGATGACCGCAACAAGGGCGCGCTGATCGGCGCCATCGCCGGTGCCGCCGTCGGCGGGCTGGTCGGCCAGAATCTGGACAAACAGGCGCAGGAACTGGAGGCCAGCTTTGACAACAACGCCATCCGCGTGGTCAACACCGGCTCGCAGTTGATCGTGACCATGCCGCAGGACATCCTGTTCGCCACCGACAGCGCCACGGTCGCCCCCGCGCTGCAAAGCGATCTGCGGGTGCTGGCGAGCAGCCTGAACCACTATTCCAATACCACGGTGCAGGTCATCGGCCACACCGACAACACCGGCTCGGCCAGCTATAATCAGTCGCTGTCGGAACGGCGCGCAAACGCGGTCGCGGCGGAACTGCGCGTGGCGGGCGTGGCGTCCAGCCGGATCGTGGCCGTCGGCCGCGGTGAGGATCAGCCGGTTGCCTCGAACCTGACCCCGGAAGGCCGGGCCCAGAACCGGCGGGTGCAATTCGTCATCACGCCGACAAGCTGACCCTGATGGCCGGGCGCGTGCCCGCCCGGCCATTGCCTGTTGCTGCCCCGGCGAGGCGGTCATATGATCTGACCAATTGCCGGAGGGACCATGCCGTTTCAGAAAGTGCAGTCCGAAAAGCTGTCGCATGCGGTGCAGCGCCAGATCGAGCTTTTGATCCTGCGCGGGATTCTGCGGCCGGGTGACCGCCTGCCTTCCGAGCGCGAATTGTCGGAGCAGCTTGGGGTATCGCGCCCCTCGCTGCGCGAGGCGGTGGCCGAGCTTCAGGCGCGCGGGTTGCTGATCAGCCGCGCCGGGGCGGGAATATTCGTGGCGGATGTGCTGGGCTCGGCCTTTTCCGAGGCGCTGATCAGGCTGTTTGCCGAGCATGACGAGGCGGTGTTCGACTATATCGCCTTTCGCCGCGATCTGGAGGGGCTGGCGGCCGAACGGGCCGCCCGGCGGGCCTCGGACACCGATCTGCAGGTGATCGATACCATCTTTCGCAAGATGGAAGCCGCCCATTCCAAGCGCAACCCCGAGGATGAGGCGCGGCTGGACGCGGAATTCCACATGTCGATCATCGAGGCGTCGCATAACGTCGTGATGCTGCACATGATGCGCTCGATGTTCGATCTGTTGCGCGAGGGCGTGTTCTATAATCGTCAGGTGATGTTCAAGCAGCGTACCACGCGCGGCGCCCTGCTGGATCAGCACCGCGCCATCAACGACGCGCTTCAGGCCCGCGACGGGCCAGGCGCCCGCGCCGCGGTCGAGGCGCATCTGAATTATGTGCAAGGCGCGCTGAGCGATCAGCAGTCCGCCGACCGCCACGAGGCAATCGCCCGCCAGCGGTTAGAGCACGAACAGGCGCGCGGCTGATCTTTGCCAAAATGCGGCCCGTGCCGGGCCATTCCTTTCCATGCGCCCTTGCGGGCGCGGCCTCCGGCGGGAGTATTTGCACCGAGAAGAAGCCGGCAAAAGAAAAAAACCCGGCACGAGGCCGGGTTTTTGATCTTGTCGGTTATGGCGCAGCTTAGTGCAGTTTGGCCTGAACCTGTGCGATCGCGTCGTCGATCAGCGCGCTGCCGTTTGCCGCATTCATCTGCGTACCAATGACATCGGCGGCTGCGGCAATCGCCACGGAAACGGCCCGATCACGCACGTTGCGCACGGCCGCAGCTTCGGCCGAGGCGATCTGATCTTCGGCAGCCTTGAGCCGGCGCGCGATCGAGGCGGCCAGTTCGTCCCTGGCCTGGGCCGCGGCGATCTCGGCCTCTTCGCGGGCATGGGCCACGATCCGCGCGGACTGTTCCTGCACTTCCTTTTGCTTGCGCTCGTAGGAGGCAAGGATCGTCTGCGCCTCTTCGCGCAGGGCGCGGGCCTTGTTCAGATCGTCGCGGATGCCTTCGGCCCGTTTGTCCAGAAGGGTGCCGATCATGCCCGGAACCTTGAAATAGATCAGGGCCGCGATGAACAGCAGGAAGGCCAGCAGCACCACGAAGTTGGTGTTGTGCAGCGAGAAGAACGGGCCAGAGGCGGCCAGCGTGGGGCTGGCGGCAAGAGTGAAAAGAACCGTGAGCTTTTTCATCTGCTTACCCTTTCAGCCGGGCGGCAACCGCCGCGGTTACCGCAGGCATGTCCGCCGCCTGACCCAGTTTGGCCACGATCTCCAGTGCGGTATCGTTGGCAACCTCGGTCACGCTGTCCAGCGCGCCGGCGCGGATTTCGCCGATGCGCTTTTCGGATTCTGCCGTTTTCACGGCGATCTGTGCGTCGGCGTCGGCAATGGCCACGTCCAGATCGCCCTGGATGTCGGCCTTGGCCTCGGCAATGATCTTTTGCGCCTCGACGCGGGCATCGGCCAGCGCCTGATTATAGGCGACCTCGGCCTCCTGCGCCTTCAGCTTCAGCTCTTCGGCGGCGGCGATATCATTGGTGATCGTGCCCTGACGTTCAGCCAGAACCGATCCGATCCGGGGCAGCGCGACGCGCGACAGGATCAGATAGATAACCAACAAGGTAACGACGAGCCAGAAGATCTGGTTCGGGAATGTCGAAAAATCGAGTTGCGGCATCCCGACGGATTCAGCGCCATGCGCAGCTTCGGCTGCGCCATGGGCGGCTCCGTGTGCCACTTCGTTCGCGTCTGTTGCCATGTCGTCCTCCAGGAACCTGTATTACACCGGGCGGGCCGTCAGCCCACCCGGCCGTAAGGATCGGTTCGTTGGATCAGACGGCAAACATCAGCAGAAGCGCGACGAGGAACGAGAAGATCCCCAGAGCTTCGGCAAACGCGATACCGATGAACAGCGTGGCCGTCTGCGAAGCGGCAGCCGACGGGTTGCGCAGCGCGCCCGACAGGAAGTTGCCGGCAACATTGCCCACACCGAGGGCGGCAAGGCCCATGCCGAACGCCGAGATGCCGGCGCCGATGAACTTGCCCATTTCTGCGATATCGCCTTCCATTGAAGTCTCTCCTTAGGTTGGAATGGCTGAACTTGGACCCTGACCGGTCAGTGATGCGGGTGCAGCGCGTCTTTCAGGTAGACGCAGGTCAGGATGGTGAAAACATAGGCCTGGATGAAGGACACCAGGATTTCGAGCCCGTACATGGCCGCCACACCCAGGATCGCCAGCGGCGACAGGACGGCAGCACCCGCGAAGGCCGCGAAGACTTTGATCACCGCGTGACCGGCGGTCATGTTGCCGGCAAGACGGATGGAATGGCTGACGGGGCGCACGAAGTAGGAAATGATCTCGATCACGGCCAGAACCGGCCGGATCGCCAGCGGCGCCGACGACACCCAGAACAGGCCCAGGAAACTGGGGCCGTTCAGGACGAAGCCCAGAACGGTCACCGTCAGGAACACCGCCATCGCCAGAACCGCGGTCACCGCGACATGCGAGGTGGTGGTGAACGCCATCGGGATCAGGCCCAGGAAATTGGCGAAGACGATGAACATGAACAGCGTCATGATGTAGGGGAAGTATTTCAAGCCGTCCTTGCCGGCGACATCCTCGACCATCTTGTGGACGAAGCCATAGGCCAGTTCGCCGATCGACTGAACCCGGGTCGGGATCATCGCGCGGCCACGGGTGCCCAGGACGAGCAGAACGAAGATCGCCAGCACGGTGATCCCCATCCACAGGGTGACGTTCGTGGGAGTATACCAATGCACCACGTCGCCGCCGAACAGCGGCTTGACGATGAACTGATCCATCGGGTGGAACACCAGGCCTTCGCTTGCGTCTTCGGTTGCCACGTTTCAGTCCCTCTCGTCTTTGTCGGCCTCGGCCGACATCTTTTCCTGTATCTCGGTGGCGGATCGGAGCATCGTTTTCACCCCGGCCACAAAGCCCAGCAATATGAACAGCACCAGAAAGACGGGCAGAGTACCGAACAGCGTGTCCAGCCCGTATCCGATGCCAAAGCCGATCCCCAGACCGGCCACAAGCTCTATCACCATCCGCCAGGCAAGATGCGCCTGAGAATAATGTTCGTCCTGGTGGGCCTTGGCCGGCGCATGCGCCTTTTTCAGCTCGGCAATCCGCGCTTCGAGCTGCGCAAGCCGCTCTTTTTCCGCCGGATCAACCATCTGTGAAAGCCCCCTGGACAGTCGCGGCGACACTAGAAAGAGGGTGGGTCTGAGTCAAGCAGGATCGTGGCGCCGCAGAGCCGACATATGTATTTGATATAAAATGGTTTTTGTTCAGATCAAACGTGACGCACACATGCCTGACCGGCTATTTCCGCGCTAACAGGGCACGCGCGCATATTCAACCAAATGGTTGACGATTGACGGGCAAAGGGCATAGCTGCCGGCATGGAAGCCCAGCTTGATACCGTCTTTGCCGCCCTGGCCGACCGCACCCGCCGCGCGATCCTGGCGATGCTGCTGGAGGATGACATGGCCGTGACCGACGTGGCCGAACCGTTCGAGATGTCGCTTGCCGCGATCTCTAAGCATCTGATGATCCTCAGCCGTGCGGGGCTGATCAGTCAGGAAAAGCGCGGTCGGGTGAAATGGTGCAAACTGGAACCGGACGCGCTGCGCGATGCGTCGGTCTGGATGCAGAGCTTCGGCCAGTTCGAAGCAGTCAACCTGGATGCGTTCGAGAGGTTCCTGGCCGATGAGTTTCCCCACCCTGCCGAGGAATAGGCCCTGCGCCCCGCATATATGCGGTGACGCAAGGCCCGGCAGCACCCGCAGAGTACCGCCAGACGTCTGTTGCCCACCCCCCGAAAGGGTTGGGCAATCGGATCACTTGGGTGCGCAGGCGCGGATTTTTTCGATGTCCGGACCGTTCGGGGTGCGCCCCAGATTGAACGGCGCAGAGGCATCGCGCCAGCTGCTGTAGTCTTGCAGATATTCAAGCTGGCTCAGATACACCCGGGCCGAGGTGGGGTTGGCACAAGCGGTATCCTCGATCACCTTGTTGGCCATCAACTGGACCTTTTCAAGCGTGGCGTCGTCATAGCGCGTGATCTCAACGCCGGCATCCTCGAACTGGCCATATGCCTCGGTCGCGCGCTTTTCGGTAAAGGCCAGCGACCACAGCAGCGTCGCATCGGCGGCAATCTGAAGCTTTTCCTGCGTGTCAGGCGACAGGGCGTCCCAGGCCTGCTTGTTGATCATCACGCCGAAGATCGAGGCCGACTGGTGCCAACCCGGCGTGGCCCAGTATTTCGTCACCTGCTGGAACCCGCCCGAGAAATCGACGTTCGGGGTGGAAAATTCCGCGCCGTCGATCACGCCGCGCTCCAGCGCCTGGTAAATCTCGCCGCCTGCCATGGACACCTGGCTGCCGCCCAGTTGCTCCAGAAGCCGGCCCTGCTCCAGCCCGGAAAGGCGCAGACGCTTGCCCTGCAGATCCTCAAGGGTGCGGATCGGCTCGTTGGTGCGGAAACCGGATTCGTTGTTGGTCACGCCGTAGGGCAGGTAAACCATGCCGAAACGGCCGTAGACCTCGTTATAGATTTCCGCGCCGCCCCACTGCTGAATCCAGTTCACATAGTCGACCGCGTTGAACAGGCTTGCCGTGGTCGCCAGGGGCGAAAAGGCCGGATCGCGCCCCGCCCAATATCCGGGCCAGTCGGCACCGGCCTGAATCGTACCGGACTCGACCGCGCCGAAAACCTCGCCGGCCGGAACCAGCGAACCGCCTTCATAGAAATCGATCTTCACCGCATCGCCGGCCAGTTTGTTGGCCAGCTCGACGAAATGCTGATCGGTGGCGATCAGTTCGAGCGAAGACGGCCAGGTGGTCGTCATGGTCCAGCTTTCCTGGGCCGTTGCCTCGGTGGCCAAGGCCGCGAGCATGGCCGCACCTGCGACCAGTTTGATTTGTGTCAGCATTTCAAAACTCTCCTCCGTCAGTTTGAATATAGTGTCTGCGGCAGCCAGGTTACCAAAGCCGGGAACACGGCAACCAATATGCACATCATCACAATCAGGACGATGAAAGGCAAAACCCCCACGATGATGTCCGATGTCTTGACGGAACTCGGCGCGATGGCGCGCAGATAGAACAGCGCGTAGCCGAATGGCGGGGTCAGGAACGAGGTCTGCAGCACAACCGCCATCAGCACGACGAACCACAGCAGGTCGATCTGCATTTCCTGAATGATCGGCAGGAAGATCGGAAAGGACAGCAGAACGATGCCGGTCCAGTCAAGGAACGCCCCCAGGATGAAGACGATCCCCATCATCATGGTCAGCAAAAGCCAGGGCGCCATATCGAGGCCGCGTATGATCTCCTGCACTGCGCGCAACCCGCCGGTGATGTTAAACACCCCGGTAAAGGCCGTGGCGCCGATGACAATGAACAGGATCATCGCCGAGGTGCGCCCGGTTTCGATCAGTGCACTGTAAAATGTCGAAAGCTCGAAGCGGCCGCGCAGAATGACGATCGCCAGGGCAAGCGCCGCACCGATGGCAGATGCTTCGGTCGCCGTGGCGATCCCGGCCAGAAGCGTGCCGAGAATGCCCAGGATCAGAACAAGTGGCGGCACCGCCTCCAACGCCAGCAGGCGGAACAACTGGGCGCGTCCGATCTTTTCATCGGGCTCGACCGCCGGCGCCATGTCCGGCCGGAAGATTGCCACCAGCACGACCCACGCCGCGTAAAGCAGCCCGAGCAACATACCGGGCACCATCGACCCTGCGAAAAGCTCGCCCACGGACAGGGGCGAATAGCTTGCCATCAGAATCAGCATGATGGACGGCGGGATCAGGATGCCCAGACACCCCGAGGCCGCGATCAGACCTGTGGTCAGGCGGGCGCTGTAGCCATATTGCAGCATCGGGCGCAGCGCCATCACGCCCATGACGGTGATGGACGCCCCCACGATGCCGGTCGTCGCCGCCAGCAGGATGGAGATGAAAACAACCGACAGCGCCAGCCCGCCACGCACATTCGACAACAGCAGGCGCAGCGCCTCGAACATCCTGTCGGTCACGCCGGAATCGGACAAAAACCGCGCCATGAGTACGAAGAGCGGAATCGCGATCAGGGTGTAATTGTCGAGAACATCACCGAAAATCCGGTTGATGACGATGCCGAGCACCATAGGCTTTCCGGCGATCAAGGCGCCAAGAACCGCCGCCCCACCCAGGACGAATGCCAGCGGATGCCCCATGAACAGCCCCAGCAGAAGCAGCCCGAACATCGAAAGCGCAATAAGTTCAGGCGCCATTGCGAAGATCTTCCTTGTTGAGAACCAGTTTGAGAAACTCCGACACGCCCTGGATCAGCAGCAGCCCGGCAGCGACACACATCGCGGCCTTCAACGGATAAACCGGAAGCTGGATCGACCCATATGTCGTTTCCGCCTGTGCCCAGGATCGTTGTGCGAATTCCAGCGACCGTGTGAAGAACACCCAGGCAAAGGGAAAGAAAAAGATCGGATAGCCCGCCGCCTCGACCCACCGCCGGGGTGTCGGGCGCAGCGCGGCGGTCAGGATGTCGACCCGCACATGCGCCTGATGCCGCAGTGCATAACCGCCAAGCATCACGAAGTAGAACCCATACAGCTGCTTGGTGATATCAAAGGCCCAGCGCGTCGGCGCGTTCAGCGCATAGCGCATTATGACATCGTAAATGATAATTGCGGCAAACAGGAGCGCGACAGTGCAGACGATCCGCCCTACCCACTCGTTCACAGTGTCTATGAATCGGATCAATACGCCTCTCCCCCCGAAAAGCCTCGGTCAAGGCATGGCAAATTGGCGTAGAGTAGTCAACTCAAACAGATATTTATCGCAAGCGGGCCGGGTCAGATGCCCCCCACGCCACCGGCTTTGTGCGCCGCGCATGGCCAAGCCCTGCCCGATTTACCCCTTTGCCCCCTGCCCGCGGGCATAGACGTCTTCGTAGCGAATGATATCGTCCTCGCCCAGGTAACTGCCCGTCTGCACCTCAATGAGTGTCAGGAGCACCTTGCCGGGGTTTTCCATGCGGTGGACCGCCCCCAGCGGAATGAAGACCGACTGGTTCTCTGTCACCAGCGTCACTTTGTCATCGACGGTCACTTTTGCCGTGCCCTCGACGACGATCCAGTGTTCGGCGCGGTGGTGGTGGCTTTGCAGGCTCAGCGCCGCGCCAGGCTGTACCACGATGCGCTTCACCTGAAAGCGCGGACCGACCACAAGGCTTTCATACCACCCCCAGGGCCGGAAGTCGCGCGGCAGCGTCTCGGCCTGCGAGACGCCCCTGGACTTCAGGTCCTGCACCGCAAGTTTGACGTCCTGCGCCCGGTCCTTGTGGGCAACGAGCACGGCGTCAGGCATGGCAACGGCGATGATGTCCTTCAGGCCGATGCCGACAAGCTGCTGACTTTCGGCGGTTGCCCGCAAAAGCGTATCCTCGCAGTCGATCGCCGTGGCCGCGCCGTGCGCGACGACGCCCGCCGCATCGGGGTCGCTTTCACGCCACACCGCGTCCCAGCCGCCAAGGTCCGACCATGCCCCGCCATACGGCACGACGGACAGATTGTCCGCCTTTTCCATCACCGCGTAGTCGATCGAAATATCCGCAAGCTTTGACCACGGCGCCGGGGCGAGGCGCGTAAAGCCCAGATCTTGTGCCGCCTCATCGACGGCTTCCCGGACGTGCGTCAGCGTTTCGGGGGCATGGCGCTTGAATGCCTCAAGGATCACGGTCGTCGAGAACAGGAATATGCCTGCATTCCAGAGGTGCATACCGCCAGACAGCAGGCGTTCTGCCGTCAATTGATCGGGCTTCTCGACAAAGGCTTTCAGCGGCTGCGCCGTCGGGCTGAATTCCGCATCGGGCTGGGAAGAAAGCTCTAGCCATCCATATCCCGTTTCGGCGCGGTCGGGGCGAATGCCGAAGGTGACCATCCGCCCGGAAAGCGCCGCAGGCGCCGCGGCCTGGACGGTCGCGCGAAAGCGCTCGTCGTCGGGGATTACATGATCAGACGGCGCGACGAGCATCAACGCACCCGGGGTCTGAGCCTCAAGCGCCAAGGCCGCAGCGCAGATCGCCGCCGCCGTATTGCGCGCTTCCGGTTCGATCAGGATCGACGCCGGGGCGATCTCAAGGGCGGCCAATTGCTCGATCACAATGAAGCGGAAGTCGGATCCGGTAATCACAATCGGAGCGGCAAAGCCGTCACCGCCAAGCCGGCGCGCCGACGCCTGAAACAGGCTCTCCTCCCCCGTGAGGGGCACGAACTGCTTGGGATATGACTTGCGCGACAGGGGCCACAGGCGTGTGCCAGAGCCGCCGCAAAGAAGGGTAGCGTGGATCATATGCGTCACGTCAGAACTCTTTTCTCTTAAAGGCGGGCGTTGGAATCGTTGGCAAGATACCAGCGATAAGTCTCTTGAATACCCTCTTCCAGGTCGATGCGCGCGCGCCAGCCCATTTGGGCCAGCCGGCCAACGTTCATCAGTTTGCGCATCGTCCCGTCGGGTTTTGATGTATCGGTCTTTATGCTGCCCGTGAAGCCGGTGACCCTGGCCACCAGCCGCGCCAGTTCCAGAATGGAAATGTCGGCGCCCGTGCCCACGTTGATATGGCTCAGCATCGGCTGCGTGTTGGCCTCATAGGCGTCCTTGGGCAGGTCCAGCACGAAAAGGCTGGCCGCGGCCATGTCGTCCACATGCAGGAATTCGCGCCGCGGCGTGCCGGTGCCCCAGATGACGACCTCTTCGCGCCCCTGCTGCGCCGCTTCGTGAAAACGGCGGATCAGGGCGGGCAGGACGTGGCTGTTCTGCGGGTGGAAATTGTCCCCCGGCCCATACAGGTTCGTCGGCATGACCGAGCGATAGTCGGTGCCGTGTTGCCGGTTGTAACTTTCGCAAAGTTTGATGCCCGCGATCTTGGCAATGGCATAGGGCTCGTTCGTCGGCTCCAACGTCCCTGTCAGAAGCGCATCCTCGGCCATCGGCTGCGGTGCCTCCTTCGGGTAGATGCAGGAGGAGCCGAGTTGGAGGAGTTTCATGACACCGGCGCAAAACGCCTGATGGATCACGTTGCACTCGATCATCAGGTTTTCATAGATGAACTCGGCCGGATAGGTGTTGTTGGCATGGATGCCGCCAACCTTTGCCGCCGCGAGGATGACAATGTCGGGGCGTTCACGCGCCATGAAATCGCGCACGGCCGACTGGTCCGTCAGGTCCAGTTCGGCGTGGGTGCGGGTGACGAGCTCCAGCGCCTCGCCTGCCGCCGCACGCGCCGCCAGCTGGCGCAGGATCGCGCCCCCCACCATGCCACGGTGCCCTGCCACATAGATCTTGCTCATCACCTTCACCTCACCCGTTTTCAAGGCTGACAGGAAGGTCGAGGCCGTGCGACTTCAAAAGCGCATAGCGCTTGGCGGTCATGAGGTCCTCGGCCACCATTTCCGCGCACATCTCGCGCGCGGTGATTTCGGGCACCCAGCCAAGCTTTTCGCGCGCCTTGGC
This sequence comes from Actibacterium sp. D185-2, assembly GCF_054954595.1. Lineage (NCBI taxonomy): Bacteria > Pseudomonadati > Pseudomonadota > Alphaproteobacteria > Rhodobacterales > Roseobacteraceae > Actibacterium > Actibacterium sp. D185-2. The sequence continues at coordinate 1,641 of NZ_JBPWNX010000003.1, read as the reverse complement.
CGGATCGCCCAGAAGCGTCTCCACCTCCGTCGGCCGGAAATAGCGCGGATCGATCCGCATGATCACATCGCCCGCTTTCAGGGCCGGGGCCTTGTCGCCCTCAATCGCCGTGATGGTGGCGATCTCCTCCACGCCTTCGCCCGAGAATTCCAGCGTCAGGCCCAGATCGGCAGCGGCCCAGGTGATAAACTCACGCACACTGAACTGTTTGCCCGTGGCGATGACGAAATCATCCGCTTCGTCTTGCTGCAGCATCATCCACTGCATCCGCACATAGTCCTTTGCATGGCCCCAGTCGCGCAGCGCGTCGATATTGCCCATATAGAGACAGGGCTCGATCCCTTGCGCAATATTGGCAAGCCCGCGGGTGATCTTGCGCGTCACGAAGGTTTCGCCGCGGCGCGGGCTTTCGTGGTTGAACAGGATCCCGTTGCAAGCATAGAGCCCATAGGCCTCGCGGTAGTTCACCGTTATCCAGTAGGAATACAGCTTGGCCACGGCATAGGGCGAGCGCGGATAGAACGGCGTCGTTTCCTTTTGCGGGACCTCCTGTACAAGCCCGTACAGCTCGGAGGTCGAGGCCTGGTAGAAGCGGGTCTTCTTTTCGAGCCCCAGGAAGCGGATCGCCTCCAGCAGCCGCAGCGCCCCGATCGCGTCCACATCGGCGGTGTATTCCGGCGCCTCGAAGCTGACGGCGACATGAGACTGCGCGCCCAGGTTATAAACCTCGTCGGGCTGCACCTCGGAAAGGATACGGGTAAGGTTCGACGTATCCGTCAAATCGCCATAATGCAATTTCAGCTGTGCCTGGTCGGTGTGCGGGTCCTGATAGATGTGGTCGATCCGCTGGGTATTGAAAAGCGAAGCGCGACGCTTGATGCCATGCACCTCGTAGCCCTTCGATATCAGGAACTCGGCAAGATAGGAGCCGTCCTGGCCCGTGACGCCGGTGATCAGAGCGCGTTTTGTCATTTCGCTGGGTCCTTGTATCGAAGTCAGTTTTATCGGGGATTTGAGTCGGGTTCTGGGGTTGGATGGCACAACCGGAGGAGCGGTTTAAATAGAGAAATTCAGACGGTTTTGGAGCCGGAATTATAAGGCGCTTATTGAGAAGCGGCCGAATTTACACGCATAGGTTGAGTCGCGTGGATTTTGAAACGTGGTCCAATCTCTTCCGGAATCGATCCGCTTCAGACCGATCCGGGGCCCGAGTGGATGCGTATGCCGGGCGCATCATCTGGAGTTCCAATGAATTCGATACCGGCGGCTTCATATGCCGACCCCAGCGTTTCCAAGTGTCCTTTACGCGACTTAGGCACACCACTCGAAGCCTCATACCTCTTGATCGTCGCAATTCTGGAGTTGGAGTTGGAGTTCCCCCGGTTTGATGGACACTTTTCACTTGATGAAGGAGAGTGTTTTTCATGCCGAGAACGAGGAACCCGTACCCGACGGAATTCAGGGAGCAATTGGTTGCGCTGGCGCGGTCTGGTCGCAGTGTTGAAAGTCTGGCGCGAGAGGGTAATCCCCCCATTTTTAACGGGGTTCAGCCGTAGAATTCACGCGGCCATTTTCAGTTTCTGTGCGGGTGTGATGCCGCCGATGCCCATATTCGGGCGGTCGTTATTGTAAGTCCATAGC
>NZ_JBPWNX010000039.1:0-6216 GCF_054954595.1 Actibacterium sp. D185-2 | reverse complement strand
CGACCTGGGCGAGGGAAACCTGACCCAGTCGATCTTCATGCGCAACGAACTGGTCGATACCGGCCAGGCCGGCGAAGAGATGTATTACCAGAACGTCGTGATCGAGGGCAACGAGATCTACAACGGCCATCTGCACGGCATCACCGTGGGCGAAACCGCCGGGCTGACCGTCAGCAACAACTCGGTGCTGCATGCCGACGGCAACAGGCCGGACGGGGCCGACGATGAGGTGGAGATCCCGACGATCAACATCAATTCGGCCTCGACCGACGTCACCATCACGAACAATGCCGTGGCAGATATCAACGGATATGCAGAGCAGCCCGACTGGACCGTGAAAGACAATGCCTATGTGCAGGATCAGGATCCCGATGCGCCCGGCTGGTACGAAGACGTCTTTACCGCCGAATCGCTGTCGAGCGAAACCGGCGGACATGCCTATGTGCCGGCCGAGGGCGGTATGCTCGATATGCTGGATGCCGGCGCGGTGCCGACACTGCCGTCCGAAGATTCGACAGATACGGATCCAGAGATCCCTGTCGACGGCGGGCAGGATGACAGCCCACCACCCATCGTTCAGATCAACTACAGCTACGACCTCGATTTCGACGGCACCGATACGTATATCCGCATGTGGAACGGCGCTGAACTGATCGAAACAGGCGATACCCCCGCCGTTCATCTGGACGACAATTCTTTCGTCGGCCTCGGGCGGCTTCCGGACTATGAGGAGTCCGATCAGATCGCCTTTTCCATCGACTTCGCGCATGATGAAACGACCATGGGCAACGAGCGGCTGGTCTGGAACCATATGAAGATCGGCCTGAGCATACATAATGGCGGGCTGATGGTTCATACGGCAACCGCCGACGAAGGGTTCAAGGTCTTCAAGACCGGCGATCTTGGCCTGGACGATACCGAACAGCACCAAGCCGTGGTGATGCTGGACGCGGAGCAGGACCGCCTGCAGGTCTTGCTGGACGGAGATGTCGTTCTGGATGTGGAGGACGGAACGGATTTCGAAATCGTCAACGCGGGCGGCCGGGAATGGGGCTGGACGCTGGGCAATCAGTGGAATCGCAGCTTCGAGGGCGAAATCAGCGATTTCAGCATCGCCGACGAATTCACGTTCGTCGACACCCCCACCTATGACGATGGGCTCGGGCTGATCTGAACCGGTCGGGCCGAGCCGCCTGTGCCCGGCCCCCGGTTCTATCCGATTGCCATTCGCCGGAACCCGTCATGCCTGTCGATCAATTCCTGATAGGTTCCCTCGGCCTGCAGGCGGCCGTTTTCCAGCATCAGGATCTTGTCACAATTCTCGACCGTCGACAGCCGGTGCGCGATCATGATCACGGTTTTCCTGTGGCCCAGGTTGTGCACCGCCTCCATCACCGCACGTTCGGTGACATTGTCGAGCGCCGACGTCGCCTCGTCGAGGATCAGCACATCTGGATCATGATACAGCGCCCGGGCGATGCCGATTCGCTGACGCTGACCGCCTGACAGGCGGACGCCTCGCTCGCCCACCATGGTCTGATACCCCTGTGGCATCTCGCTCATCACGAACTCATGCAGGCTGGCGACGCGGGCGGCGCGTTCCACCGCCGTCATGTCGATCTTGTCGGGGGCCGTCCCGAAGGCGATATTCATCGCCACCGTGTCGTCCGACAGGAAAATATGCTGCGGCACATAGCCCAGGCTTTTCTGCCAGGCCCGGACCCGGTCGGGGGTCACAGCCTCGCCATCAACGCGCAGGGCGCCGGCATCCGGGGTCAGCAGCCCCAGAACGATGTCGATCACCGTGGTCTTGCCCGCCCCGGTGCCGCCGACGATGCCCAGCGTCGAACGGGCCGGGATCACCGCCGAGAAGCCCGCCAGCGTTTCCTTGTCCGCCCCCGGATAGCGGAAATGCAGATCCGCCAGTTCCAGCGACCGGGTCAGGCGCAGCGGCGCCAGGCTGCCATATTGGGCCGGCGGATCCTTGAGCGTGGTCACCACCTCATGCAGCTTGACCAAAGAGGGCATCGAGTAGCGGATCGAACTGAGCAGCGCATAGATCTGCTGCAGCGAGGGAAAGAGCTTTGTCCCCGCCATACCCATCAGCCCCAACAGCGGCAGCAGGTTCGAGATCTCGCCGTCCCGCACGATCAGCATGATCAGAACCATCGCGATGAAGCCGCCATAGACCACCGCCTCCAGCGCGAAGCGCGGCAGCCGGCCGATCACCTGATTGAGGGTCTGATAGCGGACCATCTCTTTCGCGGGCGGGCGGAAGCGCTCCAGGCTTTCCTGCTCCAGCCCCATCACCTTCATTTCCTTAACGCCGCCGGAAATCTCCTGCATCACCTGAAAGCGCTGCCGGTTGGCTTCAAGCCGGCCCGCGCCGATCCGGGCCAGCGGGGTCCGCAGGGCGGCGAAGACCGACAGATAGACCACCCCCAGCAGCAGCACCGCACCGATCGCCACCCCGGGTTCCACCAGGAAGATCGCCCCCGCGATCATGGCCGTCACCAGAATATTGGAAATCAGCAGCACGGCCGGCAGCAGGCTTTCGCGAATCACCAGATCGACCTCGGAAAGCAGCGTCTGGCCGAATTCCGAGGTGTTGCGGCCCAGAAACCAGACATAGGGCTGGGCCAGGTAGCTGTGCAAAAGCCGGGCCGCGATGGAATAGCCCCGCATCATGGAAAAACGGATCTGCGCATAGGTGGCCAGCCCGCGCACCACCATTCCCACCAGGATCACCGCGAAGACAGCCAGCCCCAGCCCGATCGTCACCTCGCGATGGGTCCCGAGGCCGAAAAGATCGGCGAACCAGATGATGGCCGGCTGCGTGTCGATCACCTCGGGTCGGGCCAGGACCGTCATGAAGGGCAGAATGCCCGCCACGCTGGCCATCTCGAACACCGACATCACCACGGTCAGCACCAGCACCAGCGCGAACCTGCGTTTTTCCGGCGGGATCAGCATCTGCCAGATAAGGCGATAAGCCTGAATCATGACCGCCTCCGGTTAAGCTGATCGGAGAAATGGACAGGGAAAAAATCGCGCAATTCAATCATGATGCCACCGTGTAATCCATTCCCCCCAAGCCGAAGCTTGCCCCGCGGAAGCCCTCGTGCCAAGGATAAAACATGATTTTTCAGTCAAGGGATTTTTCGTGCAACCCGAGCCTCTGATAAGCGTCGTCGTTCCCGTCTACAACAGGGCGCATCTGGTCGGGCGGGCGCTTGGCGGCCTCATAACCCAGAGCTATCGCAATCTCGACATCATCGTGGTCGACGACCGGTCGGACGACGATATCGAAGGCGCCATCGCCGCGGTCGGGGACAGCCGCGTCCGGCTGATCCGGCGCGAAAAGAACGGCGGCGCCGCCGCTGCGCGCAATACCGGGGTCGCCGCGGCCCGGGGCGATTACATCGCCTTTCACGACAGCGACGATGTCAGCCTGTTCGACAGGTTCGACAGATCGATGCGGATGCTGCAGGACAATCCCGGCCATATCGGGGTCTATACCGCCTCGATCGCACATATCGACACCCCCGAGGCACAGCACGGCCAGGCCGCCGCCCGGCCGCTGCCGCCGCCGCATCGCAGCCCGCTGAGCGGCGATCTGTTCCGCGAAACGATCCGTGGCAATTTCATCGATCTGCCGACCATGCTGCTGCGCCGACAGGCGGTACTGAATGCCGGCCCCTTCGACGAGCGGCTACGCAACAACGAAGACTGGGATTTCACCCTGCGGCTGACCCGGCAGGGGCCTTTCGCCTTCATCCCGCAGCCGCTTTACATCTTCAGCTATCAGCCGCGCACCGCGGCCGGCAACGACCACCTGTCGCAAAGCACCCAGCATTCGACCCGCAGCTATGTCTATACCACGGGAAAACTGCGCCGCGCCGGATATGGCACACGGGACCTGGGCGGCCATTACGGCAGCATCGCCAGCCTGATGATCCGCAACCATCACCCGAAACCCGCGCGCCGCTATCTGGGCCGGATGATCCGCGACCAGACAAACCTGCGCCGCGCCGCAACGCTTTATGCGTTCAGCTTCGCGCCCGGATTTTACGCCCGGCTCCTGCGGTCGCGCGGAATGTTCTGATCCGCGTTCCAGAGGTCGCTCAGGGCGCCCGGTCGCGCGGCCGTACCGGAAACCGCGAATACAGCCTTTGCGGCGCCTCGGGCCCTGCCCTTTGCCGGTCGTGCGGGCTTCCGCCTTGTGGCGGCCGGCGGCGGTCTTCGTCTTCGGGGGCGACCTCCTCTTCGGGGGCGGGAACGTCCGGTGTGTTCAGAAACCACATGCCCGCCCCGAACAGGAAGAAGACGAAAGAATAGACCGACGACCAGACATGAACCGTGACCAGCGAAAAGGCGAGCCCCACGAAGGTCAGCATCCAGGCCAGGCGCAGCCGCGACAGCCGCGCATCGCCTGAAAAATCCTTGCGCCCGATCAGCACCAGCGCCAGCAGATACCCCCCGGCCAGCAGGGCGAATCCCGGAATACCGTATCGCATGGCCGTCAGAAGCCAGAAATTGTCGACGCTTGCCGCCACCATCCAGGACGGGCGGACCCAGTCGCGCAGGCCCAGACCGAAAACCGGGTTAGAGAGGACGTTCTGTATCCCGAAATCATAGGCCACACTGCGGAAAAAGGCGGTCTGCGGATTGAAAGTGGCGTAGCTCATGAAAACCCGCATCGGGGTGCGGTTGGAGCCAAGATCGATCGCGGCATAGGACAGGACAACCACAATGATCAGCAGCCGCCAAGGCCGCCTGTCCCGGAATATCTGGCCCCAGATCAAAAGCCCGAACTGCAGCATCGCGGCCAGATACGCCCCGCTGGAAAGCGAGAAGAACACGCACAGGATCACCCCGAGGGTCAGCAGATAGCGCCGGGAATTGGCCACCACATCCTTCAACCCGACAAAGGTCAGGGAAATGCCCAGCGTGGCGAAGATCCCGTAAAGAATGGGGTGATCGAACACCATCTGCACCCGGGACAGTCCCAGGCGGCGGTCCATATCGTATTTGCTGAGTGAGCTCACCCCCGGCAGATTGTCGATGAAGGCCATGATCGGCGCCTCGCCGACAATGGCCTCATAGACCGCGAAGGACAGGGTGAGACACAGCAGATAAGCCAGCCAGCGGCAGAGCGCGACAAAATCCGGCACCGACCGGATGCAGGCGCGGGCCAGCAGATAGGCGCCCAGAAATTCGATTGCGTTCGATCCCACATATTGCACGACCTGCGAGGGATTGTTCACGCCGATGGCGACGATCATCCAGCCCACATGCAAAAAGAACAGAACATCGATGGGCAGGATCGGGCCGTATTGTTCGGTAAACAGGCCAATTGTCAGCGGTACGGCCAGCAACAGCAGATACAGGCGCAGGCCGCTCATGGCCAGGCTGCCCAGTTCGAACTCGACCGGCAAAAGCACCAGCAGCAAAAACAGAAACACCGGAAACGGCAACCTTCCGGCAATGGCGCGCCGGCGGCGGGCGGCGGCCCCGTAGCGGGGCTCGATGCGGGGTATCGTAATCTGTTCGCTTACCGCCACGGGGAACATCCTGAACGACCAGGCCGAAGACCGGGCCAGAAAGACCTATTTCCTGAACTATTCCCCCAAGCCATAGTATTTTTCATCCAAAGAGGCGAGCTTTTCCAGCCCCGCATCCCGCATCTAGGGCGCAAAGCGCGCCCGGTCCGCGCCCGGGCGCAGCAGCGGGGCCCCCAGCCCCGGCACATCCGCCGGACCGCCGGGCAGAAAGGCGAAATTGTCAAGCTGACGGGCATCCCCGGTCAGGGCGCCGGCGAACACGGTCTTGTAATATCCCGGCCGGGCCGGGGAAATATCCTGCACCAGCAGATTGCTGCGGATGCTCCAGCCGGAACGGGGACGGGGCAGGGCCGCGGCGATGTTGCGCTCGACCCGGACATCCCGCGATGCCCCCGCGACCTGGATCCGCGGGATCCGCACCTCCATGTTCCGCTCCGCGCCCTGTGCTGCGTTGGGATTGCGCAGCAGGGTATTGCCACTGACGGTCAGCCCGGCGGCCTCGCCCACGGTGATGCCGTGCAGATGGCCGTTCACGATCACGTTGTCCTCGATCACGACGTTGCGGTAATACATCTCTTCGCCGGCCTGGCCGGTATCGACCAGTTCGTTGCGCATGAAGATCGACTGGGTCAGGTTTCCCGCCCCCGAATTC
>NZ_JBPWNX010000038.1:0-6321 GCF_054954595.1 Actibacterium sp. D185-2 | reverse complement strand
GCCGCAGGATCGCGATAATCTGAGCCTCAGTGTATCTGCTTGTCTTCATTCGAAATCTCCTCGTTCATCTTGCCGAGAAAATTCTACTTATGCAGCCCCTTACTTTCGGGGGGGATTACCGGGCGATCAACCACGGTGGCCCGAAAACAATCTGGAAAGCGCCTGCCATCAAAACACTGGCGGAAGAATTCGGGCTTTTCTACTTCGATGGTGCTGAAACAATGGGGCCAGTTTTATACATACCGCCCCGCCCTGCGCCGGAGCAATGAAGCAAGCCTAGCTTAGACCCGCCGAATAAAAATGCCCCGGCTGCGTCGGTGCACGCGAACCGGGGCTAGTTGTCCCGTGGCACTAGGGATGTGACGTGCTCCCCTTAAAAGTCCGCGTTTTGAAGTTAGCCTGTTCTCCAAACGAGGAGACAGAAGATGCGGAAAAGCCGTTTCAGCGAAGAACATATCATTGGCATCCTGAAGGAACATCAGGCTGGCACCGGTTCCTCAGAGCCGCTGCCGTTTCTCATGTCATCTTGGCGTCGAACTGTGCAGGATTACGTTAAAATCGACATGGTGGCGGCATGGCCGCAATCGCATCGAGCAGCCCGTCGAGCGGATAGAGAAACGACTCGCGCGGTTCGCTGAGGTTCGTGATGCGTAAGGTGGAACCTTGCAGGATCACAGAACCGAAATTCTCACGCCCCTCATCCATGTGCGCCATTCCATAGCGATCGACGTAGAAGACGCTGTCCATGGTTCTGGACGGGTCGTTATCGATTTGCAGGCGCAGATGCGGCTCTGACCCGGATGGCCCCGATGTGAAATTTCCAATAATGCTTGGTGCGCCACGACAGGTGAGGAACAGCGCCGGAGCGCCCTTAACCTCGAAGACCGCCAAATAATAGGGGTCTTCGCCGGGGCGGGCAGTGTCAATGGTCGCCCATTCTCCCGCGCCGGTCAGATCGCGTCCACCATCCGAGAGGGCTGCGCCTGGCGGTGCCGGGCAAGTGAGTTGAGGCAAACCCTCGGCGAAGCCTGCCATCGTGGTTGCAACCGTAGTGAAAGTGCCGGGCTCCGCATTCACATCGAAGGTCAACGACATGGTGTCGGCACGCGCCATGACGTCAAGGAGGTCTTCATCGAGCACCGGCGACTGTGCCGAATGGCCTTGCACCTCGAAATGAACCGGAAACCGGACATTCTCTGCTCCGGTGGTCGAAAGCACCATCTCGCCGGTCAGCGATCCGTCATAGGAGGACACCCGGCTTTGCGAGATCAACCGCCGGTCGCAGGTCAGCGCCAGATGAGGCGCCATCCCCTGAACCATTGGCAGAAACAGCGCGTCGGTGATCATCCCATTGCGAAGCTGCGCCTGCCCCATCCGCCACGGATCGTGCCGCGTCGCTTCCCATCCCATGGGATAAAGCCCGGCCGCAGAGCGCGGGACGGCACAGCGGCTGTCATCAATGGCCCGCGATGAGCCGCGCAGTTCAAAGGCTTCGGTCCCGCTTTCGTCCAGACGCACCTCAACCGTGTTGCCGCGCCGCAAAGCGTCGAGGAATTGCTGACTGGTGACGCCAACTGCCAGGAAATTACGGTTGAACCCCATCAGTTGTGTGCCTTGCTGGAACAGGCGACCATTCATACCGCCATTGCCCAGAACGACGATCTGTGCGCCTTGGCCCGGCACGCCGTCGTCAAACGGGCCGAGAAGCAAGACCGGCATGGTTCCGGGCTCGCAGCGCAAGGCCAGATGCCGTCCCTCAACATTGCGCACGGCTGTGACCAAGGTACTGCCGTAGGGGGTGTCCAGCGTGCCGCGCACCCAGTTTCCGGGTGCCGCATCCACGGCGATTTGATAGCCTGCCGGAACGCCTGTGAGCCGCCCGTCCACCGTCGCTCCGGTGGACGGCGGGGCAGGCTCGGCCGGTTCGGCAGTTACCGGACCACCCGTTGTCACGGCTCCTTCAGGTGCAGTGGTGAGCGCCTCGCCATGTGTCCGAGCGTTTTCCTGTGGTGGAACCGGCGGGATGGGAACGGCAACGTCGTTGCCTGACACAGCGGCTTGGGTACATTCAACGAAAATCATGCCGTACCGGTTTGCCACGTCCGTGGGCACACCGTCCCAGAGATTGGCCAGAAGCCGGTCGAGAACCGGCCCCTCTATGCCTTCCGCTTGCGAGCGCGCGATGGCGCATTCGCAAAGCTGTGGAAATTGCGGGTTGGCGGCGCGGCAGGTCTCAAGCGCATCTGCCCGGACCATTCCAGACCAGATGGACGCTCCGAGTATGCCCAAGATAAACCATTGCCGGATCACAATCCGCCCCTCCTGACTTTGAAAGCTATTCCGCAACACTGGTGGGACTGCTTCTTTCTGGACCTCTTCCGCCCCCAAAATAGCCGACAGTCGCCAACGAAAAAAACGGCGCCGATGTGATCCCCGAAATGGCAGAGCATGACATAAGCAAAGTTCCCTACAAATCCCCTGCGAAAGGCCGGCTTTTGTCGACGAGGGCGCCGGCAGGTTGGGTCAAAGCTTCGGGGCGACCGATTCGCGTTCCTGCTGTTGTTCCTCGACCTTTTCCGCCTCTCCGAGCAGCGTCTCGATCCGTTCGGCCACGCCGCTGCTGGCGGCAAGCCAGCTCTCGGCGCCGACGACGCCGTGATCGACCAGCGCGAATTGCACCTCCTCAATCGGCTTCGACCCGCTCTGCAGGTTGTGCATGACGAGCAACTCGGTGCCGCATCCAATTTGCGAGACAAGGTCGGGTGTGCGGTCGAGGAAGCCGTCCAGAAGCCCGCGCATGGTCGGAATGTCGAACCGCTGCGTGGCCTTGCCGTCGCATTTTTCGATTTGCTCACCGCGCGGGTCGAAGGCCCAGATGCGGCCGACATCGAACCCGCGCGAGGCGAAATCAGCGCCAACATAGATCGGATGCGAGGGCGGGCCGTACTTCCCCTCCAGTGCGGTGATCAGCGTGTCGTAGAGCGGCCGGTCCGCTTCCTTTGGTGCCCAGCGGCGGATCAGGACCACCGGCTTTGCCTCGGGCGACGCTTCCATCGCGATGATCATGAACCATTCCTCGGGCTGGTCGCCCAGCCCGCCGGTTGCCTTGCCGCGATACTGGTGCAGCCAGCCACCGTCATTCAGTCGGCGCGTCGTCCAGGGCTCTTGCGGGTTTTCAGGCTCGATCGCGGCGGCGATCTTCTCCTGCGTGGCGGCGACCGTCTCTTCCAGCGTGAACGACGCGGTCTCGAACGGGAAACCGGTGGGACGCACGACCTCGGCCACGGCGCCGCTGATCTCGCGCTGGAACCGGATCCAGTAGGCGTTCCCGTCAAGCTTCATGTGCAGACGAAGCTGGTTGTCGTTTTCCGCCTCAAGCCGGAATTCGGTCAGGATATGCGCGCCGCTGCCGCAGGTATCGGCGATGGGCTGGGCATCCTCCAGCGCCTCGGACGGGGCGAAGGCGACGTTGCAGCGATAGCCGTCCTTCAGCAGGATGTCGGCGACGATGCCGGCTTCGGCGACGACGATCTCGTTGCGGGCATAGCCGACGGTGGACGAGACGATGCCGCCCGACCGGATCTCGATGTTCGCCCCCCAGATACCGAACCATTTCCGCTGCGCCGCCAGCAGTTCTGCCTGTGCCTTGGCGGCGCGCTGTTCTTCGGCCTCTCGGGCCTGTTCGGCGCAGATCTCGGCGCTCGCCTCGCAATAGACTCGGATCGTGTTGACCAAGGCATTGTCCACCACGGCCGCGAAGCGGATGTCGAGATGGTCGGCCGCGCCGAACGCGGCCGGGTCGATGCCGATGAAGCGACGGCGGACGACCCGCTTCGAATCGCCGTGGGCGGCGTCCACAATGTCGAACTGCGACAGGACGGGCTGCCCCTCGATCTCGATGTCGATCACCCGGCGGCCGGCATCGGAAAACCAGGATTCGACGAAATCCATCTCGACCGTCAGCGGCGACGACGCGACCGGCGCCGAAAAGCTAAATTCGCGCCCCAGGTGCAGGGACTTGAAGGGCGTGCCGTCCAGCTCGGGCTGCGGCCCGTTCGGTCCGCCGTTTTCGGCGCCGGTCTCGCCGCCGCTGAAATATGCGTCCGCAACATAATCAACGCCGTCATGGCTGATCGCCGCGCCGCCCGCATTGATCGCCAGAAGCGGCGGGGTGCTCATCGGCTCCAGGCCTTCGGCCAAGACCAGTTCGGGCTCATAGCCGTTGGCGGCCAGGTCGGAACAGACCTCGGCCGGTTCCATGCAGAAAATGCGGATTGCGTTGATGATAGCGTTGTCGCGAGTGGCGACAAACCGGATTTCCAGCTTGTCCGGCACGCCCGACATGCCGGGATTCGCGCCCGCGATCCGGGTCACCAGGGGCTGGTTCAGATCGCCCCCGACCTCGGCCAGCGGATCGAGGTCCCTGGCCACGACCTGATCCTCGATCACGATGTCGAAGGCCCGGCCGCCCGGCGCCGAATGCCAACCTTCGGCAAAGGCCATTTCGATCATGTAGCTCGCCGGCGGCAACGGTACTTCAAAGCCGACATCCCGGCCCCAACGTGTATGAAAATAAACGGTGTTTTCCAGATTGGCCTGATAGCCGTTACCGCCGCCGCCTTCCTCGCCGATCTCGCCCGACGTGAAATACCGGTCCGCCGCATAGCTTATGTCGCCCTGCGTCAAGGCCGGACCGGCCGCGTTGATGGAGATGACGGGTTGTTCCTGAGCGGATGCGGCCGAGGCAGCAAGCGCGAACAGAACCATGCTTGCGGCAATGGAAAATCGGATCATGCGAAGACCTTGAACTGATGTCGACACAAAAGCAGACCTTGGTCAAATAGGGCCGGAATGCAACATTCAGATGACGCGAAACGGGGGAAATGCCATTACCTGTGCCCGTTCTAATCAGCACAGTTTGCAACTGTGCTTTTTTTTGTCAGATATACAATCGCCTTTTCCAACCCCGGCACCGATATTGTTACTTTGTCAATTCCTTCCGGTTCTGTGATCGCTAGAGCGACACCCATCACGCTATAATCTCGGAAAGGTTCGCCATGACGCTTACGATCCGACCTGCCGAACTCGCCGATCTCGACCAGGTTGCGAACCTGTTGGTGGCCGATGCAGAAGACCGTCACGCGGCCGATCCGGGTCTGTGGAAGCTGGACCGGGCTGCTCGGGACAAGACCTTCTCGACCATCAAGACGGCTATGGAGGCGGAGAATGCACCCTTCCAACAGCAATGGCTGGTCGCGGAAGCAGGGGGCCGGCTGGTTGGCGTGACGCATTCCATTCTGCTGCCGGTTCCGCCAATCTATGCAGGGGAATTTGGCCCACCCGGCCTGATCATGGAGGATTGCTTTATCGCGCCCGACGCGCCGGCCAGGACGCGGCACGATTTGCTAAAGGCCGCAGAAGCCGACCTGATCGGGGCCGGCGCGGTGATCCTCCTGGCGTCCAGCGTGGACGGCGGCGCGTGGGAAGCCGAATATTCCGAACAGGGGTACGACCCGCTGACCATGTATTTTGCGAAGATCGGCCTGACCCGGCAAACGACTTTCGCGCATGTGCGACAGGCTACCGTAGATGACGTGCCTGGAATTGTCACGGCAAGTGCGATTCACAGGCGCGTTCTGGATGAACTGCATCACCTGTTCTGGAAACCGCATGATGACGCGGACACGCGCTTTGAGGCGTGGATGAAGCGTAGCCTGACCTTGGAGGATCGCGACATGTTCGTGTCGGATGAAGATGGCGCTATCCGAGGCTATGCGATCTCGCAGCCGGCAACTCCTCTCCATTTCCCGACGCCCCATGACATCTCTGGTGTCGGCGTGATTGATGACTTCTTCCATGATGCCCTAGAAGCCACCCAAACACTCGACACGCCCGGCCCCAAGGCCGAGGCTCTCTTTGCAGCGGCAGAGGCTGCCCGCAGTCGGCGAGGGGATCATTCGGTTCTGGTTGTCTGCCCGGCCAGTTGGCGGTCCAAGATCAATATGCTGGAGCACCTAGGATATCACAACGCAATCACCTGGCACATCAAGATGGTGGGCTAAGGCAGACGCTCAAGCTCGGTCATTCCACTGGAAGTCAAGTCCAGCGCCAGAAGCCGCGGCCGAAAACCGTATCGCGCCAAAAGCCCAACAGAGACTCGCGCCATTTCAGGCGGCTATTGCACCTGTGATTTCAAGTCTCTAGGTCATGTTGACAAAAGGCGCAGCCAGAGGCGGATGGAGGTGATGTCTATGAAGCCAAGAAAGCTTTCGGCGGTTTTGTCATAACGGGTTGCGACCCGGCGAGCGTTCTTCAACTTGT
>NZ_JBPWNX010000037.1:0-6950 GCF_054954595.1 Actibacterium sp. D185-2 | reverse complement strand
AGCAAGGTGATCGTCGCGATCAACAAGGACGAAGAGGCCCCGATCTTCCAGGTCGCCGATTACGGCCTGGTCGCCGATCTGTTCAAGGCCGTCCCGGAACTGATCGAAAAGCTGTAGGGCGGGTTTGGTGCGCTGCCAGTCGGCGCCAAAGATATAAAGAATTTGGTTATCATTATACATAAGATAGTGGTAATTGTGCGAGCACTGAGGGGAGACTGCTTGTGATCGATTTCACACGGAGCGCGGAGCAGGTTGCGTTTGTTGAGATGGCGGAGGGTTTTGCGCTGCACGAGTTACGGCCCCATGCGATTGAATGGGATGAGGGCAAGCATTTTCCGACGGATGTTCTGGCGCAGGCCGGGGGGCTTGGTCTGGGTGCGATTTATACGCGCGAGGATGTCGGCGGCTCGGGTCTGGGGCGGGTGGATTCGGTGATGATCTTCGAGGCGCTGGCCAAGGGCTGCCCGACGGTGGCGGCCTATATCTCGATCCACAACATGTGCTGCTGGATGATCGACATCTACGGCACCGAAGAGCAGCGCGCCGCCTGGTGCCCGAAGCTGGCCACAATGGAAACCTTGGCGAGCTATTGCCTGACCGAACCGGGCGCGGGCTCGGATGCCTCGGCGCTGAGCACGCGGGCGGTGCGCGACGGCGACGACTATCTGTTGACCGGCCAGAAACAGTTCATCTCGGGCGCGGGCACATCGGATGTCTATATCGTGATGGCGCGCACCGGCGATGCGGGGCCGGGGGGGATTTCGGCGTTCATCGTCGAAAAGGACACGCCGGGCCTGAGCTTTGGCGCGAACGAGCGCAAGATGGGCTGGAACGCGCAGCCGACGCGCACGGTCAGCATGGACAACATGCGCATCCCCGCGGCCAACATGCTGGGGGCCGCGGGCAAGGGGTTCAACATCGCGATGGCGGGGCTGAACGGCGGGCGGATCAACATCGCGGCCTGTTCCCTGGGCGGCGCGCAGGCCGCGCTTGATGCGACGGTGGACTACATGCGCGAGCGCAAGGCCTTTGGCAAAGCGCTGATCGCGATGCCGGTGCTGCAGTTCCGGCTGGCGGATATGGCGACGAAGCTGGAGGTCGCGCGCACCATCCTGTGGCGCGCGGCGTCGGCGCTGGACGCCAAATCGCCCGAGGCGACCACGCTGTGCGCGATGGCCAAGCAGTTCGTGACGGACGAATGTTTCAACGTGGCCAATGACGCGCTGCAGCTGCATGGCGGTTACGGCTATCTGGGCGAATACGGCATCGAGAAGATCGTGCGCGACCTGCGGGTGCATCAGATCCTCGAAGGCACGAACGAGATCATGCGGCTGATCGTGTCGCGGTCGGTGATTGCGGACAGCTGAGGGAGACACACGATGAGTGAAGAACCGGTAATCGTCAGCCGCGAGGGCAGCCTCGGCCGCCTTCACCTGAACCGCCCGCGCGCGATCAACAGCCTGACGCTGGAAATGGTGCGGCTGATCGATCGGGGCCTGACGGAGTTCGAGGGCGATGACAGCATCGCAAGCGTGCTGATCACCGGCGCGGGCGAGCGTGGCCTGTGCGCCGGCGGCGACATCATCGCGCTTTATGAATCGGGCAAGGCCGGGGACAGTCAGGCCACCGCCTTCTGGGCCGAGGAATACCGGCTGAACGCGCGGATCGGCAGCTATCCCAAACCCTATGTGGCCTTCATGGACGGGATCACCATGGGCGGCGGCGTCGGCGTGTCGGCCCATGGCAGCCACCGGATCGTGACCGACCGCACCCGGCTGGCGATGCCCGAGACCGGGATCGGGTTCTTCCCCGATGTGGGCGGCACCTGGATTCTGGGCCGCGCGGCGGGCGAGGTCGGCACCTATATCGGGCTGACCGGCGCCAGCTTCGGCGCGGCGGATGCGATCTATGCGGGTTTTGCCGACGATTACATGCTGGCCGCGCGCCTGCCCGAGCTGATCGCCAAGCTGGCCGGTCTGCCCGCGGGCGCGGGCACCGACGCGGTCGATCAGGCGATCGAGGCGCTGGCCGAGCCGCCGGCGCCGGCGGGTCTGGCGCAGAACCGCGCGGCGATCGACGCGGCGTTCGCCGGGGACACGGTCGAGCAGATCCTCGCCGATCTGGCGGCCCAGGGCACCGAGTTCGCGCAAAAGACGCATGAGACGCTGTTGCGCAAATCGCCGACTAGCCTGAAGATCACGCTGCAACTGTTGCGCGCGGCGCGCGCCAGCGCCAGTCTGGAAGCGTGCCTGAACCGCGAGTTCGCGGCGACCGGGCCGATCCTGGCGGGGGCGGATTTCTATGAAGGGGTGCGCGCGGCGGTGATCGACAAGGACCGCAACCCGCACTGGTCGCCGGCAACGCTGGCCGAGGTGGGCGCGGTCGATCTGGATCAGCTGATGGCCGCCTCGCGGTTCCAGCTGTTCGGGCTTTGAAAAGATGACACAACATATGGGAGGGCCGGATGGCCAGTAAAATCGCATTCATCGGCCTGGGCAATATGGGGGGCCCGATGGCGGGCAACCTGGTGAAGGCCGGGCATGACGTGACCGGGTTCGATCTGTCGGGCGCGGCGCGCGACGCGGCGGCGGCCCGGGGCGTGACCCCGTTCGGCGACGTGATCGAGGCGGTCGCCGGCGCCGATGCGGTGATCACCATGCTGCCCAACGGCGCGCTGGTGAAAAAGGTCTGGGCCCAGATCGCCGAGGCGGTCGCCCCCGGCACGCTGATGATCGACAGCTCGACCATCGATGTGGACAGCGCGATCGCGGCCCATGCGATGCTGACCGACAAGGGCTGCCTGACGCTGGACGCGCCGGTGTCGGGCGGCACGGGCGGGGCAGAGGCCGGCACGCTGACCTTCATGGTCGGCGGCAGCGACGACGCCTTTGCCAGGGGCAAGGATATCCTTGATCCGATGGCGGGGCGCGTGGTGCCCTGCGGCGGCCCCGGTGCCGGGCAGGCCGCCAAGATCTGCAACAACATGGTGCTGGGCATCTCGATGATCGGGGTGTGCGAGGCGTTCGCGCTTGGCGAAAAACTGGGGCTGGAGCATCAGGCGCTGTTCGACGTGATGTCGACGTCTTCGGGCCAGTGCTGGTCGGTCAGCACCTATTGCCCGGTGCCGGGCCCGGTGCCGGCCTCGCCCGCCAATACCGGCTACAAGCCCGGCTTCGCCGCCGCGCTGATGCTCAAGGACCTGCGCCTGGCGCAGGAGGCGGCCCTGTCGCGCGGCGCGCAAATCCCGCTGGGCGCCGAGGCGGCACAGCTGTACGGGCTGTTCGAATCGCTGGGCAATGGCGGCGAGGACTTCTCGGGCATCATCAACTTCCTGCGCGGGGCCCAAAAATGAACTATGAAACCATCCTGACCGAACAAAAAAACCGGGTGCTGCTGATCACGCTGAACCGGCCCAAGGCGCTGAATGCGCTGAACACTCAGCTGTCGCTGGAACTGGTCGACGCGCTGACCCGGGCCGATGGCGACGACGGCATCGGCTGCACCGTGATCACCGGCTCGCAAAAGGCGTTTGCCGCCGGGGCCGACATCAAGGAAATGCAGGACCAGTCCTATATGGACATGCACGGCTCGGATTTCTTCGGCCAGTGGGACAGGCTGGGCCAACTGCGCAAACCCACGATCGCGGCCGTGTCCGGCTATGCGCTTGGTGGCGGGTGCGAGCTGGCGATGATGTGCGACTTCATCCTGTGTTCGGACACTGCCCAGTTCGGCCAGCCCGAGGTCAAGCTGGGCGTGATGCCCGGCATGGGCGGATCGCAGCGCCTGACCCGTCTGGTGGGGCAGGCCAAGGCGATGGAGATGTGCTTTACCGGCCGCATGATGGGCGCCGAAGAGGCCGAGCGCGCCGGGCTGGTCAGCCGCATCCTGCCGGTGGACGATCTGCTGGACGAGGCGCTGAAAACCGCCGACACCATCGCCAACATGGCGCTGCCCGCGCTGCTGAGCATCCGCGACGCGATCCGCCGCACGCAGGAAATGCCCCTCACCGAAGGCGTACGATATGAGCGCCGCCTGTTCCACGCGCTCTTCGCCACAGACGACCAGAAGGAAGGCATGACTGCCTTCGTGGAGAAACGCGCGCCCGTATTTACCCATAAATAGTATCCCCGACGGGGCACAGAACAGGACCGAAGACCATGGATATCAACGCAATCGCGGCAATCGTTACCGGCGGCGGCTCGGGGCTGGGCGCGGCGACGGCCCGCGCGCTGGCTGCGGGGGGCGCCAAAGTGGCGATCCTCGATTTCAATGAGGAGGCCGCGCAAGAGGTCGCGACCGAAATCGGCGGCATTGCCGCGAAATGCGATGTGGCCAGTGACGACAGCGCCAAGGCGGCCTTGGCCGCCGCGACCGCGGCGCACGGCCCGGCGCGCATCCTGATCAACTGCGCCGGGGTCGCGCCGGCGCAGAAAATGCTGGGCCGCAATGGCACCATGCCGCTGGACGATTACCGCCGGGTGATCGAGGTCAACCTGATCGGCACGTTCAACCTGCTGCGCCTGTTCGGCGAAGCGGCAGCCGGGCTGGAGCCGTTGGAAAGCGGCGAGCGCGGCGTGGCGATCAACACCGCCTCGGTCGCAGCCTTCGAGGGGCAGGTGGGCCAGACTGCCTATGCCTCGTCCAAGGCCGGGGTCGTGGGGCTGACCATCACCGCAGCGCGTGAATTCGCGCCGCTGGGCATCCGGGTCTGCACCATCGCGCCGGGTATTTTCGAAACCGCCATGCTGCGCGGTCTGCCGGACGCCGCACAGGCCAGCCTTGCCGCCGCGATTCCCTTCCCCTCGCGGTTGGGCCGGCCCGAGGAATACGCGAAGCTGGCGCTGCATATCATCGACAACGAGATGCTGAACGGGGAAACGATCCGCCTGGATGGCGCCATCCGAATGGCCCCGAGGTAGGATAGATGAACCCAGTTCAGAACATGCTTGATCAAAAGGAGACAGCCGCATGACCGGGATCGTACTACTTGACGGAGCGCGCACAGCCATCGGGACGTTTGGCGGCGCGCTTTCGGGCACGGCGCCCACGGCGCTTGGGGCGCATGTGGCCAGGGCGGCGATGGAACGCTCGGGCGTCGAGCCGGGCCAGATCGGCCATATCGTCATGGGCAACGTCATCAATACCGAACCGCGCGACATGTATCTGTCGCGCGTCACCGGGATCGACGCCGGCGTGCCCGATCATGTGCCGGCGATGAACGTCAACCGGCTGTGCGGCTCGGCGCTGCAGGCGGTCGTTTCGGCGGTGCAATCCCTGATGCTGGGCGATGCGGAATTCGCGCTGGCCGGGGGCGCCGAATGCATGTCGCGCGGGCCCTATATCATGCCCGCCGCCCGGTTCGGCCAGAAGATGGGCGATGCGGCGATGATCGACATGATGCTGGGCACGCTCAACTGCCCGTTCGGCACCGGCCATATGGGCATCACCGCCGAAAACGTCGCGCGCGAGCATCAGATCACGCGCGAAGCGCAGGACGCCTTCGCGCTGGAAAGTCAGCGCCGGGCGCAGGCCGCGATCGCCGAGGGCCGGTTCAAAAGCCAGATCGTGCCGGTCGAGGTCAAGGTGAAGCGCGACATGGTGGCCTTCGACACCGACGAGCACCCCAAGGCCAGCACGGCCGAGGCGCTGGCCGGGTTGCGGCCGGCGTTTCAGAAGGGCGGCACGGTAACGGCGGGCAATGCCAGCGGCATCAATGACGGTGCGGCGGCGGTGGTGCTGGCCACGGCGGAGGCCGCCGAAAAGGCCGGGCTGAAGCCGCGGGCGCGGATCCTGGGCTATGCCCATGCCGGCGTGCGCCCCGAGGTGATGGGCATCGGCCCGGTGCCGGCGGTGCGCAACCTGCTGGCGAAGCTGGGCATGGCGGCGGGCGATTTCGACGTGATCGAAAGCAACGAGGCCTTTGCCGCCCAGGCCTGCGCGGTGTCCAGGGAACTTGGCCTCGACCCGGCAAAGGTGAACCCGAACGGCGGCGCCATCGCGCTTGGCCATCCGGTGGGGGCCACGGGGGCGATCATCCTGATCAAGGCGCTGTATGAGCTGGAACGCATCGGCGGCGGCAAGGCGATCTGCACCATGTGCATCGGCGGCGGCCAGGGCATCGCACTGGCGGTGGAGACGCTGTAACGCCCATCTCTGTTGGCTATCGGTCAAAGGCCCATTGGATATTGTTCCAATGGGCCTTTCTGCATTATCATATATTATATAATCCGGAGCCCGGATTTTTCATCATATGGGAGGAGACCCGCGTGACTGACGCAGCATCACAGGCGGCCACCGAGGCCGCGCTTACCAAACTTTGCCACGATTTCGCATTCTACATGGATTATCAGCGCTATGACGATCTGGTGGCCCTGTTCACGCCCGATGCCCTGTTCGATCGAATCATGCATGTGCATAACGGCCAGGACGAGATTATGGCGGGGCTAAAGGCGCGCCCGGCCACCCAGGTCACCCGGCATGTGTCCACCAATTTTCATTTCGAACATGTCAGCGCCGACGAGGTCCGCGGCGTGATCTACAACATGTCCTATTTCGGCTTCATGACCGAAGAGGGCACGCTACCTGTCGCCTATGCGGGCGCCGGGATGATGCTGGAATTCCACGACCGCTATCTGCGCACGCCCGAAGGCTGGCGTATCGCCGAGCGTGTGGCCCGGCCGGTTCTGCTGGAGGAATCCTCGCCCATGCGGGCGGTGGATTGCGCCTGGAAGCCGTCCGACGTTATCTGAGCGTCTGCATAGTCGAAACCAAAACGGGCCGCAGCGATTGCGGCCCGTCTGCGTCTGGGTGGATGACCGTCAGATCTTGATTTGGCCCCATCGGAAGGTTTCTTCGTAGAACCACGCTAAGGAAGAACGAAGCCTGAACATGGCTTACAGCGTGGCATTTCTGATCGCCTTGTAAGCTGTTGATCTGCCTATGCCGAGGTG
>NZ_JBPWNX010000036.1:0-7404 GCF_054954595.1 Actibacterium sp. D185-2 | reverse complement strand
AACAAATCACCAGGCGCGCGGCCTTCCATCAATCGGTCCAAGATGTCTTTATCGATGCTCATACGTGGGTCTCCTCTTCGAGCAGTTACCACGTCAGGGCACAAAATTCAGGATAGTCCCCCAAACACTCGCAAAACTTATCCAAGAGATCTCGATAATACTCGTCGGCACAATTCTTCTGACACTATCCGCCAAAATCGTGGTGCCGTTCTACCCCGTACCTATGTCTACACAGACCCTGGTTGTCTTGGGTCTGGGTCTTTTCCTGGGGCCGGTGCGTAGTAGTCTTGTTGTTGTGACATACCTTTTCGAAGGTCTGCTTGGCCTGCCGGTCTTCGCAGGCACGCCTCCGGCGCCGGCCGGACTGGCGTATATTGCGGGTCCCACAGGCGGATACCTGGTAGGCTTCGCACTTGCAGCGGCGGCTGCTGGATGGATTGTTCAAGCACTGGAAGGACTTCGGCCTGCCTTCAGGGCATCTGTCGCGGTCCTTTTTGGGTCGATACTGATGTATTGCGCCGGGCTAGTCTGGTTGGGTAGCTTTATCGGCTATGGCGAAAATTTGCTGAGCGCAGGACTTTACCCGTTCCTTCTTGGGGATCTGACAAAAGCGGCGATCGCTGTGGCTCTGTATACAGGCTTCCAAAATTGGGGCCGTGATTGACTGCCGGGCTTCTCTGCATTGTTCCAGCGCCGGTGAAACACGGCGCTGGACGCCAGACCCAGCCTTTTATCGCTATACAAAAGCAAAAGACGGCGTCGCGTCTTCCGGGTTTTGCACTGTCAAAAGGTTTTTGAATTCAATGACACAAAAGCATGTTTTTCACAGAGCCGGAACCGCCTCGCGCGCAATGTATACAGGTGGCAGAGGGCATCCAGAGGATTGTCGCGAACAATCCGGTAGTGTCCGCGCACGTGGTGTAATTTCAGCGCCGTCGACGGTGTAATCCCGGGTGGTCACCGAGGTGTATGATCGAGGTGGAGTTTGGCGACTTCAACCACGGTTCACACGGAGACCCCGATGACCAAGACCAACATGGACATGTCCGAGCTTCTGGCCAAGCATGACCAGGGCGATTTCCTTCGCACCATCGCCGAGGCGGTGCTGCAACTGATCATGGAGGCCGATGTTGACGGCCCGATCGGCGCAGGGCGACACGAACGCAGCGGTGAACGCACGACATGGAGAAACGGGTATCGAGAGCGCGCGCTCGATACCCGTTTGGGCACACTGAACTTGCGGGTGCCGAAGCTGCGGCAGGGCAGCTATTTCCCGGGCTTCCTCGAGGCCCGCAAGACCTCGGAGCAAGCGCTGGTGGCCGTCATCCAAGAGGCGTGGATCGGGGGCGTCTCGACCCGCCGCGTGGACGAGCTGGTGCAGGCCATGGGCCTCTCCGGCATCTCGAAGAGCACGGTGTCGAAGCTCTGCAAGGACATCGACGAGCGCGTTGGCGAGTTACTGAACCGGCCGCTCGCCGGCGACTGGCCCTACGTCTGGCTCGACGCGACTTACCTGAAGGTCCGCCAAGGCGGGCGCATCGTGCCGGTCGCGGCCATAATCTCCGTCGCCGCGAACACTGAAGGCCGCCGCGAGATCATCGGCCTGGGTATCGGTCCCTCTGAGGCCGAGACCTTCTGGACCGAGTTCCTGAGGTCCCTGAAGGCCCGGGGCCTCGGCGGAGTCAGGCTGGTGATCAGCGATGCGCACACTGGCTTGAGGACTGCGATCTCGCGGGTGTTCGAAGCCACCTGGCAGAGGTACCGCGTTCACTGGATGCGCAATGCTCTCGCCCATGTGTCGAAGGGTCAGCATACCGTCGTCGCCGCCGTGATCCGCCAGGCATTCGATCAACCCGACCGCACCCATGCTGGCGAGATCTGGCACAAGGTCGCGGAACAGCTGCGCACCCGCTGGCCCAAGCTCGCCGACCTCATGGACGCCAGCGAGCATGACGTGCTCGCCTACATGTCCTTCCCCCGGCAGCATCGGACGAAGCTTCACAGCACGAACCCGATCGAGCGCCTGAACAAGGAAGTGAAGCGCCGTGCCGATGTCGTCGGGATCTTTCCGAACGAGGCCTCCATCATGCGCCTGATCGGAGCCGTCCTGTTCGAAGCCAACGACGACTGGCAGACCTCGAGCCGCTACATGATGGTCGAGGCTTTCGCCCAAATCGACAAGGAGGAGATGGACCCCATTCTCAGCATAACCACGAAAGCCGCCTGATCATGCCCTCAGGCCATCCGGGAAATTACACCATTTAGCGTAATCGCCAGACCGGTCTACCTCATATCGTATCGAGAGAAACACCGGACGCTTTGGCAGCTGCTGAAGCCAGGAAACGGAGGATTTGGAATGGGTGTATTTGCAGCGTTGGATGTGTCGCAGGACGAGACAGCGATTTGCGTGGTTGACGGGGACGGCATGATCCTGGGCGAAGCGAAGGTGCCGACGTGCCCCGACGCCATCGTCCGTTGGCTGCGTGACCGGTTCGACAACCTTGAACGGATCGGGATGGAAACCGGTCCGCTTGCTGTCTGGCTCTGGAACGCCTTGACTGAACGGGACCTCCCGATCGTTTGCCTGGATGCACGGCGTGCTGAAGATGATGCCGAACAAGACGGACCGGCATGATGCCCGAGGGCTTGCCCAGATTGTACGAACGGGCTGGTTCAAGGCCGTGCAGATCAAGAGCCACGATGCCTATGTCAACCGGGCCATGTTAACGGCGCGCGAAGCGCTCGTCGGCATGCGCGTTCGGCTGGAGAACGAGATTCGCGGGCTCCTGAGGACGTTCGGCGTGATGTTCGGCAAACGGGTGGGCGGGTTCAAGCGTCGCGCCGAGGAAATTCTCGACAAGGAATTGTCGGTCGCGCCCGAACTCGTTCCTGTCTTCGCGGCCCTCATGCAGGCAAGGCGAGACATCATTGCCCAGATCGCGGCTTTGGACAGCCGCATCCGGGCCGTTGCCAAGACCCACGAGACCGTTCGTCTCTTGATGACGGCTCCGGGTGTCGGGGCCATCACGGCAATGGCGGTGGTCGCGGCCTTCGATGATGCCTCACGCTTCCGAAAATCCTCTAGCGTAGGGGCCTATCTGGGACTGACACCGAGGCGATACGAATCCGGTGAAATCAGCCGGAACGGCTGCGTTTCGAAGTGGGGAGACACATTTACGCGAAAATGCCTGTACGAGGCAGCAAACGCGATCTTCTGCCGTGCCATAGGAGGCCACCGTCTCCGTGACTGGGCCAAGGCGATTGCCGGGAGAACTGGCCCGCGGAAAGCCAAGGTGGCGCTCGCGAGGAAGCTCGCAGTCATCCTGCATGTCATGTGGACCACCAACACGCCCTACCAGGAGGCAATACCCTCGTGACAGAGCCGCTGAAACCGGCGCTGTTCCATCGCGTGTAGACATGCGTCCAGCCGGGACGCGCGGCGAGGAAGAGATCGCTCCATCAACTGCGGTGCCGACCGCGCACACCATTTCGATCCTTCCAACCCTGAACGCAAATATGCGGCCCCACGCGGTGACCGCGGAGAGAATCTCAGAGCCCGGCGCGCAGGACTAAACGCAGACCGATCAGCACTTGACCAAGGCGACTAGAGAAACTTGACGGACGTGACCAACAATCCCGGAGAGATGACCTATCATGGTACGAATACCTATATCGTCGATACATCCGAGGGCCGGTTCATTATCGACTCCGGTCGGGTGGAAGACAGCCTTCATCTCGACGCGATTATCGACAGTTTGGGACCCAATCCAGCCGGTATTCTCGTCACTCATCACCATTCTGATCACTTCGGCGCAGCCCCGATATTGCGCGAGCGAACCGGTCTGCCCGTTTATGTGTCGCAGGCATTTCCGGACGACGCCTTTCAACCTGACGCGTTCCTAGAGGACGGCGAGGTAATCGCTGGTCTTACCGTCCTGCACACACCGGGCCATGTCAGCGATCACCTTTGCTTTGCGCGACCGGACAGGGTTTTGTTTACAGGCGATCATATCATGAGTTGGAACAGCTCAATCGTGAGCCCGCCCGACGGCAACATGCATGATTACTGTGCTCACCTTAAGCGTCTGATAGAACGTGATGACAAGATTTGCCTGCCGGGACACGGTCCGGTTCTCCCGCATCCGCAACCCTATGCAAAAAAGCTGCTCGCCAACCGGATGCGTCGGGAAGCGGAGATCCTTGAACACCTGGCGGACACCCCTGATACAGTCAAAAACACTGCCGCTTTGTTTACAAGAAATCCGATCCGCATATTGCGATGGCCGCCGAACGAAATGTTGCGGCACATCTTGAAAAGCTTCTCTCAGAATCGCGAGTGGCACAGGATGGAAATATCTTGAAAGTTACTTAACATAACTACTATTACCGGATGAATGTGTTTAGCCGCAAAGCTAAAATGTAACCCATGAGCAATTCAGGAATGTCACTCTCCGTTCATATACTGAGGGAGAATGGGCATGGGATGGGTGATGATGAGCGAGCGCGAGTTGAACCGCGTTGAGGTTTTGGCACAGGTCGATGACTGTCGGTTGAGCGTCGACAATGCGGCGAACATGCTGGCACTGACGCGTCGGCAGATCTTCCGGCTGTTGAAGCTGTATCGTCAGGATGGCGCGGCGGCGATCCGTCACAAGGCACGTGGCAAACCCCCGAACAATCGCATCCACAAAGCCAAACGGGATTACGCGCTGTCGCTGATCAAAGAGAACTATCCCGACTTTGGGCCGACCCTGGCAGCGGAGATGCTGGCCGAGCATCATGGGTTCAAGGTGTCGCGCGAGACGGTTCGCAAGTGGATGCAGGAAGACGGTCTTTGGCTTTCGCGCAAACAGCGTCGTACATTTCATCAGCCGAGATTGCGCAGAGAATGCTTTGGCGAGCTCATACAAATTGACGGCTCCGATCACCGCTGGTTCGAGGATCGGGGCGGTCCCTGCACCCTGCTCGTGTTCATCGACGATGCCACCAGCACGTTGATGGACCTGCGGTTTGTCAAATCCGAGAGCACCTTCAGTTACTTCGAAGCGCTTGAGAGCTACCTGCATACCCATGGGAGGCCGGTTGCATTTTACAGTGGCAAGCACACGGTGTTTCGCGTGGCCAAGGAAGACGCCAAGGGCGGCGCGCGGATCACCCAGTTCGGGCGCGCTTTGAGTGAGCTGAACATTGAGATTTTGTGCGCCAACTCAAGCCAGGCGAAGGGCCGCGTGGAACGCGCCAACCGCACGCTTCAGGACCGGCTTGTCAAAGAGCTGAGACTGGCAGGTGTTTCGAATAGGGAGGCCGGAAACGCCTTTCGGGAAGGCTTCAAGGCCCGCTTCAACGCCAAGTTTGCCAAGGCCCCGGCCAAACCGGACAACCTGCACCGGGCGCTGAATGTGGAACCGGATCGTTTGGCGGAAGTGCTGTGCTGGCGTGAGAACCGATACGTCGGAAAGCAGCTTACATTTTCCTATGACCGCAAGCGGATCATGCTCGAGGAAAGCGAGATCACACGCGGCCTGGTCGGCAAGTATGTAGACACCTACGCCTTCGTGGATGGCCGGTTTGAGGTGCGCTGGAAAGGCCGTTCCCTGCCCTACAAAATCTTCGACATGGATCAGCGCGTGACCCATGCGGCTATCACCAGCAACAAACGCCTGAGCGCTGTCCTCGAACACATCAAAGAGATGCAGGAGGCCGCCCCACCCAAGCCCAAGGTGCGGACCAATTCAGAGAAGATGGGTTATAAACCGAATGGCCGGAGACCAGGTCGACCGTCAGGGTCGCGGGCCAAGAAGAAGATTGTGCACGTGGCTGAATAGGCCCAAGAATGCAGGCATGACTGCCGACGACGATCCAGAAATCATCTTCTCCGATTACACGCAATCCGTCGTCATCGACGGGCATCATTTCGATGTTGAGATCTACCGGACCAGCATCGATCCCGGCTGGATCCTGTCCGTGGAGAACCAGTTCGGCACGTTGACGGTTTCCGATAACCCGCCCTTTTTCGGTGATGGCCTCGCCTGGCGCGCCTTTGAAGAGATCCTGCGCGAAGACGGCATCAAAGCATTCTACAATAAGAAAGAGCGGCGAAAGCTCGGTTTATGACCTGAGCCCCGCAAGGCTTTTCTGCCCTCCGATATTTGGGGTCTACGGGCTGCTAAGCCTTGCTTACGTCACGCCTCTTGGTGACGTTTCTGTTTTGCGCAGCCGGTGACATTTCTGGATGGTTGCAACAAGCTCTGTGTAGCGGGGCACATTCTAAACTGGGTTGCGAAATTTCCCCTATCTTGCTGGAAAGCAAGGAGAATGAAAGATGGTCCATACAGAGCTAAACCTGCGTGAACGGCGCACGATTGAAGATATGTTGAATGCTAAGATACCTGTACGAGAGATAGCAGCGCAGATCGGCAGGCATGTTTCGACGATTCATCGTGACATCAAGCGCAACGGCTATGCCGACGAAGACCTGCCGGAATTGAACGGATACTATGGTGTTGTTGCTCAACGCGCTGCGGTTCAAAGGCGTGCGCGCCGTCGCAAATTGGTGCGCCTTGTCGGCCTGCGAAAGGCTGTGATCAAACAGCTCAAAGGTAACCACCTGATTGACACCGTCTGCCTGACGGCGGGGTTCTGAGCTAAGACACGTGCATAACGACGTCCTTAACGACGTGTCTTATTCGGAGGAGCCATGCTGGGCGAGGTTCTGGGCGTTGAGCGGCGCCGGCGGTGGAGCGAAGACGAGAAGCTCGAGATCCTGTCGGAGGTCGGCGTCGGCGGTGCGTCGGTGACGCAGATCGCGCAGCGCCACGAGATCACGCGCTCCCAGATCTACGGCTGGCGGCGCGATATGAAGAAGAAGGGCCTATGGTCGCGGGATCGCGGGGCCGTTTTCTTGCCGGTGGATTTCAGCGGGGCTCAGGCGCCGGGAAGCGCATCCGCGCCGTCACGGTCTGGCCCTGTCGAACTGCGGCTGAGCAACGGCCGCTGCCTGAGGTTCGACAGCGGCATGGATGGAGAGGTGCTGACCCGATTGATCCGGGCGGTGGAAGCGGCATGATCGGACCGGGAACGGGGGTTCGGGTCTACTTGGCCTGCGCGCCCACCGACATGCGCAAGGGGATCGCCGGTTTGGCCGCGCTCGCCCAGGACGTTCTGCGCCAAAACCCGGCGAGCGGCGCGGTCTTCGCGTTCCGTGGGCGCCGGGGAGACCGGCTGAAGCTTCTCTACTGGGATGGTCAGGGGTTCTGCCTCTACTACAAGGTCCTGGAGCGAGGCCGTCTGACCTGCCCCCCGATGGTCCCTCATTCATAACGAGAGTCTGCGGGTCTGGTTTTCATATTCCTCGGTTTCGGTTTGGGCAAGCGCGTCGGGCGCGGAGCCCTCAAATTGCTCAAG
>NZ_JBPWNX010000035.1:0-8349 GCF_054954595.1 Actibacterium sp. D185-2 | reverse complement strand
CTCAGGCCGCTCGCAGCCCTTCAGAAGTTCGTCCAGCAGTTCTTTGGAAATCGTCATCGTCCTTGCTCCTCTCAGGAAGCATGGACCAAACCGAAGTTACACAGAAGATCGGACACTCTCGTCCGAAATCTACACCGATGACGCTGCGCTCAAGATTGCAGGCACGTTGAGGCTTGAGAACCCAGCCGACATCACTTCGTTGCGCCTCCAACTCGCCGCCACAGCCGAATACCTTCTGTCTGTTTTCAGTTTCGCAGGTGGTGCCGCGACCCCGGCCCAAAAATACGCTTGGGCCGCAAAGATCGATACTACGTCCCGCCGCCTATTGGCAGAATTGGCTGAGTCCGACGACATGCTATCGTCGGTGGTTGTCCGCTCCGGGCGGAACAAGACCTCGCGCTTCGTTCCTGCGTCCGAAATGCGGCAAAGGGTGCATGAGGCAAGAAATGCCGTTTCGGCCCTTCTTGAATTGGTTCAGGCAGTTTCCGCTACGCCCAAAGAAGACGGAGTTGCGACGGCATATGCCGAAACAATTCAATTGACTGTTGATGGAATGACAGAGGTTTTCATCGCCTTCAGGGGGATCGAAAACGTGAAACGTTCTGCATCATCCGGCCATATCGATGGTGAATTTCCAGAGTTCATCCGAGCGTCAGCGCGCCCACTTCTGGCCGCCTATTTTTCCAAATCCTCGAAAGATTCGAAGCGGTTCGAAAACCTGAATAGACAGATACAAGCGGCTGTGGCTGCCTACCGCCTCTACGATTGAACAAAACGGCTTCAAATGGCCCCATCCCGTTCATAGTGCCGAAATGACACGCCCTGAGATCCATGCGACTGCTTTGTCAGGAACCGGTTCCCTTTAGTCAGAAAGGGAAAATCATGACAGACGACAAAGCAAGTAAGATGCTGGCAACGCGCGACGACTTGAAGCGCATGGGCATCACTTTGAGCAACACAACGTTATTGAGGCTTGAGGCGCGTGGGCGTTTCCCACGTCGCGTGCGCATTGGCGGCACCACCGTCGCATGGCTCATGTCAGAACTTAGCGAATGGCTTGCCGAGCGCGATGCCGAGCGCGCTCGCACGCATTACGCCGAATACTGACCCACGTTCACCCTAAAAAACATCGAAAGGAGTTTCCCGATGGAAACCATGCGTTCTACGCAGCCCTCAGTGCTGCTTTCCGAAACAGAGTTCAATGTGAAATCCGAAGGCTACGGATGGAGAAAGTCGATCCACAAGGGGTGGATTCAACACTATTTCCATCAGCACCCCGAACCTGAGGGCTGGCCTGTCGAAGCGGAAATCTTTCTGCAAAAAGTGGGCGACTGTTCACCGAGTAACCGAGTAAGGGTTTGTGCCGTATCACCCCATGGCGACATCGAGGAAGAGCATTTCCTAAACCCTGCTGAAGAACTGGCTATGGCAGATGTGCTGTTTGATTTGACGGCCTATTCTGACCATAACGTCATGTTCGACCCGGTGCCTTGGAAACGCGGCGTGCGTTCGAGCCGAACCCGATTGGGTTTCAGGACCATCGTAGGCGAACACCCGTTCGACTACTTCCCCAGCCCAACCATTTTTTGGGGTGTCGGCGTTTCGGCATTCCAGTTTCTTGCCCCGTTGCCTTTCGCGATGGAAGTTACAGCGATGGCAGAGATGCTGGATTGCGCGGGTCTGTCTCGCGCACATCGGCTCGACGTTTCCACAAGTGATCTGCTGTACGTGCCCGGATCGCAGATTCATCGACCCGGCCTTCCCCCATTCACTGCTGAAGTTTTGTTCGACGCCTTTTCGGAAGTCGAAGTCGAAGGCGGCGATTGGCTCTGGACAAAGTACTGAAACGAGGGGGGCCAGTCCCCCCTCTACTCCCTTAGAATTCACGAGGTGACCCATGCGACAACAATTTCGCGTGTCAAAACTGATGCGCTCTCAAAAGACCCTGACGGCAGCCAAGGCGCAGATAAAAGCAGGGCGGAAGGTCGTCCTGACATACGGCATTGGCAAAGACCGGCGCTGCTCGTGCAAACGGGAAGATTGCGCATCTCCGGGCAAGCACCCCTTGTCCAAGTTTTTTCCAAACGGCGTCCACAGTGCGACTGATGACATCGATCTAGTTCAGAAAGCTCTGCGCAGACATCCAGACGCAAATCTCGCAATATCTCTCGCCGGACTGACGTTGGTCGATGTCGATGGCAATGACGGGCGGGCACTCGTGGAGCATCTTGGGTTGGGCGCAACTGTCAAAGTGTTCACGGGGCGCGGCTACCACTTGTACTACCAAGGCGAATGCTCTGGTGGCGCGTTCAAAGGTGACGAGATTGACGTCCTGACCGGCGCGAACAGGATGGCGATGGTGCCGCCCAGCACCCATCCCTCGGGCAAGCAGTATCGGTATTCCACTCAGTCTCCCTCGCAAATGGCCTCCTTGCCAAACAACCTGAGCAAACTCAGACCTAAGCGAACACAGCATAGGCAAGAACAGTCGAAAACTGGGGCGACGGACCTCGTCATTAAGAGTGGAAAGCGCAACGATTTCTTCTTTCGTACGGCCTGCTTCTTGCGCCGAAGGTTCGATGACGAAGATGCGGTTGAGGCCATGCTGGAAGCTCTGAATGACGATTTCACAGAAGCACCTTTGTCGCCAAGGGAGTTGCGCTCGGTCATCCAAAGTAGCGGGAACTACGCCGAGGATACGGCGGCATTGTTTGGCCCACCAAAGACGACCGAACCTTTGCCGATGGAGTTCCTCTACTACCCATACATTCCACTTTTCGGGGTGACACTTCTCGCGGGCAATCCCGGTATGGGCAAGTCGCTGTTGGTGACCAAGCTGATCGCAGCGGTGACCTCAGGCGGCCCATGGCCGCTTACCGATGAATGTGCACCGAAGGGCAAAGTGCTCATGCTGTCGGCTGAGGATAATTGGCAGAGGGTGACATTGCCAAGATTGTTGGAGAACGGCGCGGACATCAGCCAAATCCGGGTCATGACACGGTTCAAGATTCTGTCGCCAGAGAACCTTGAAGCGATGGCACGCTACATTGAACAGGAGCGGCCCAAACTCGTCGTGATCGACACGTTGACCGCCTATATGGGCAGTGGGCGCGATATGAACCGGCAAAACGAAGTCGGCGAGTTTCTAGGGCGTCTGACGGAGATCGCCGAGGATGCCGGTTGCGCTGTGTTGGCCATTGGTCACTTGAACAAACAGTCGGCAGAACATCCTCTGTTTCGAATTGTTGGCTCAATCGGCTTTGCCGCCAGTATTCGGTCTGCACTTTTCTACGGCACGGACCCGACAGATCGGTCTCGCTTCGCCTTGGCGCACGGCAAGGCCAACGCCAGCGAACTCGGCAAGACGATCATTTTCGAGCGTTTCGGTGGCGGGCGCGACGGGACGCCGGTCCTGCAGCCAGTCGAGTTCTCAGACGCGAACGAGGCTGAGGTTTGCAGGGTCGAGACAAATTCGGTCGGTAGGCCTGCGTCAGCCACCGACGCTGCGCGAGAGTTCATACTCGAATTTCTTTCCGATCAGCCGGTAAGGTGGGAGAAGGTCGAAAGCGCCGTGACAAGCCGCAGCCTTGCATCTGTCGGCACTTTGAATGCGCTTCGGGCCGAGATGGCGAAAACCGGCGAGATCGTGCAGGTCGGCAAGGGAAAAAGCGCCCGTTGGAAACTTGGCAAATCCCGGCCCGATGAGTGATCGTTATAATAATTCGTGTACAATAATTTTTATATCGAATGAGAGGCGGGCTTCGGCCTGTCTTTCGCTTTTTCGGCAGGCGAGGACACGATTGGGCCGTTGAGCGGCTAGAGGCCAAAAATCTCGGAAGTATGCATGACCACTTGTCTGCCCGCGAGGTATACGCCGTTAAAAAAAACACCTCCCCCTACGCGGCGCGCCAGCACCTCATTGTGTGTCCGGCAGACCTATCTAGGGCGACACGAGGACTACGTATCAGTCTTTCGGGCGCGAGCCGAAGCTGAATTTGTGAACCTTTTCAAGCAGTCCGGATCGCCGCTGGGTTTCGTTGCTGCCCGCTGGGTTTCATACGGGTAGCAATCGAGGTGGTTGGTCATTCTTGCACCCAGCCTTTGCGGTGAAAGTGGCGCAACACGATGGATCGGTTGTAGAGCGGGAACCCAAGCCAGAGTCCGTTGGCCGTGAACAAGGACAACAGCGCCCACAGCCACATGCCCTTGAATACATAGTATAGCGGGCCAAAGATGAAGCACCAAAGCCGGTGCCAGGGTCCAAGTATGACCTTGGTCTCGCCGTTGAAGGCCCACGTCGCGCGTATCGTCATCGTCGATTTCCTCGCTGGTTGATTTCGATGCCACGCATAAGATCGGAGACCGCCGCCCGTCAGGGTAATTCCCGCGCGGCCTATGGAGACCACAGGGGTAGCCCTGCCGACGCACCGCAATTGCACAACTTTCGAGACGGTTCAGGCGCGCTGGCCTCGCAACGCCCCAGAGCAGGCGCTGGAGTGGTGATATGTGTTTGCGCCCGCTCCTTCGGCGAAAAATGCCGGATCGACCCTCTGCGGCCCGCTCCGCCGCTCTACGGGCACATTCCCATCGGGTTCCCCCTGTGGTCACCCTGCGCGGCGGCTAGCGTGCACCAGAGCCCTGTGGCGGGCGCGGGATGGGTGGGTCGTGTTCATCGGGGTCCGAGCGGGCTTTTTGCGTGGATCACGCCCTAGCGGCCACTTCCGTTGCGCTGGAAGCCAAGCCGACACACCCAGCCCCCCGACCATCCCGCGCGGATCAAGCACGCCTTAGCGCGGCGCACAGCGCGCCAGCCGGGTTTGCGACGGGATCACCACGCCCGAGGCACGCCACGGCGCTCCTGGCTCAATACAACGCCGCCGCGCGCGCGTTTCGCTCTCGATGCTCGGGGTTAGTTGCAGGTCATTCCGAGTTGCACACCGGCAGCTCACCATGCGCCTCGACATGCTCCCAGATCAGCCTTCGTTCGGCATAGGCGATGTAGGGGTGCAGGATTTCCGGCTTGGGGTCGATGCCATCGGGCAGGTGCACCGAAACGAAGAGGCCAGTCGTGTCGCCATCGAACACGCCGTGGAACGTCACGCCCCCGGCATGGCCTTTCCGCCCGGTGGTCGCTGACCTATGGAACGTCCGTATCCTGTGGCGTATCCCTTTAGCGCCCCATGTCCGACCGATGTAGACGGTATTGCCGGGTTCGCCAAGCGCGATCAGATACACGCCTGCACGGTCAGGCAGGCTTGCACGGTCGGTCCACGCGACGGGATGGGACAGCGCCAGTTCCAACAGACCCCGAACTGCGAGCGCCCTCGCGTTTGACTGGTGATCGGGGTGTTGGAAATCCGCTGCAACACGGACCCTGTGCCTTTAGCCGGGGCCTGTTGTATAACACAGGCACCCCGACCATAGGGTCAAAGGTGTTCAGCCGGTAGCCCGGCCTAGTTGCAGAGGGGTTTCCACGCCCCAACATGGCCGCGTCTGCCATGTCGAGATCAGTCATAGCAGCAGATTGAGAAAAGCTAAAGATGTTCTAGGGTTATCCCTGACACGCTCTGGCCGTGCGTCGTATCGATCTTCATCAGCAACTTAGGAGATCGACATGACTGATATCGTGACGCTCAAGGCCATCTGCGACGAACTCAAGATCGACCCGCGCGAGGCCCGAGAACGCCTGCGTGCCGCCGCCAGCGACGCCAAGGCAAACCCCGAACTGGCGAAGGCGAGGAAACCGCGCACCCCGTGGCAATGGGTGAAAGGATCAGCCGCCGAGAAAGAAGCGAGAAAGGCATTGGCGACCTAGCCAGCTCTATGCTTATCAATAGCTGGGCCGCCTAGTGCGGCCCTTTATTTTTTAGCGCAAGTACCGCATCTTCGGCGAGTGCGAAGAACTGATGGCGTTCCCCAACAAGAGAATGGTCGAAGCCGGGGGGATGTAGTGCAAAGAGTGTGTCGAGACATGGCAAACGGGCTACGGTTGCCTGAAATAAATCGAAATCTACTAAGGGGCAAAGCATTTGAAGATTGGTGGTCGCGACGACTTTGAAAACAGATACATGGGCAAGTTCAGAGCCTTAGCCGCCAACTATGGTGTTTTTGTAGAGTATGAACGCGACCGCGCTGGACGCGACATTGGGCTTCACCTCACACAACCAGACTCCAACCGAGATGGAAAGATAGTGACCCCCGCGCTGATCTGGTTCCAAATGAAAGGGATCATGGATGGCACTTTGAGCCGCGAAGAATATGACGCTGTTGAAGAAGTGGCTCTGGACTTGGAAGTCGCGCACTTGAGGTTTTGGTATCTAAATGTCCAACCGACATATCTTGCTCTGTATATCGAAAGCGTTGATCGTTTCTTGGCTATTGACTTGCAGAAGTGGGTAGGCGCCCATTTTGGCGCTGACATCCTAACTCTGGAACAGAAAACCGTCAGAGTGAAAGTTGCCAAGAAAAATGAACTCGACAACGAGTTTTTTCGTACCGTTTTGCACGGGAATCTTGTTCCAATCCTTAGGCAGTCCCTAAGAAATGAGAACGACAAGGAGATTGCTCGATTCTTGCGTGACTCATCTGTTGTGCAATGGTTGAGCAGGTGTCAGAAGCAGGGCATTCAAGCACGCCTGACCGTGGTTAAATGGATGTCCAAGATGAGGACCGAAGCTTATTTTGAAGCTCGCGAGCAGGACGGTGACTGGGAGTTGTTTCGTACTCACTGGCAATATTCAATGGGTGAACTGGCATTGGCGTTCCCCTATGTGAAATTTACACCTGAAACTAGGGCAGAAATGCTCCGCTACCCGGAAACGATAGAAGACTTCGACGGCAATGAATTCCAGATCTGGCATGAAAGCTTTATTGCGATTGAGACAGAGACGGGCATGGAAATTGACGACGATGAACTCGAAGGTGAGTGCCTGCTGGAATTGGGTGACGGAGAGTTTTCATATGGCGATATGGGCGGCGGAGAAATAGTTGAGCATCGGCTGGCACTGGAACTGAATGAGATCGGAGTGCGCTGGGCCGAAACGCTGGCAGTGCTTGTCAAGGCTGAAGTTTTGTCGGTGGACTCAGAGCCTCACATGGTTAGCGTTGCTCCGTGGCATGCGCGCGACGTGTAGACAGCAACGGATAATCGAAAACCAATAAACGGAATAGGTAACACAGGACTCATCAAGCTGATAAAAAAATCTTAAGACACTGTGACTTTTCACCGACCAAAACAGAGATGAAAACATGCATATTCACCGCCTCAAGGTTTCAGGCCTGCGCGGCATTCAGAACGCGGACATTACGCTTGGGAAACACTCTGTCCTTGTCGGTCCAAACAATAACGGCAAGACAACGATTGTTGAGGCTCTTGCCCTGCTGCTGGGAAGAGACCGATTGGTTCGGCGCTTGACCGAACATGACTTTTACCAAAGCAGACCAATCGAAACATCTCGTATCCTAATCATCGCAACCATCTCAGGCTTCCCAGAGAATGACCCACAGCATAGTCCCTCTTGGTTTGCCATGGGGCGCGGAGGTGTTGAGAAGTGGCTCAACCCAGCCACAGGAGACCTCGCCGCGTCGGCAGACGGAGAACACACAGATCTTAGTGTTCAAATTGCGTTTGCGGCTCGATATGATCTCCAAGAGCTTGAGGCCGAAACCGTAAGGTTCTTCGTGGATGATGAAGCAACCCTTGGTGATCCATTCCATGATGATACAAGCTACACTCAGATTTCGTCAAAGACGCTCCAAGAGCTTGGCTTCTTCATGGTCCCTGCGTCTAGAACGTGGGACAAATGGATTTCCTTCACATCAGAGCTTTTTCGTCGTCTTGTAGCGACATTGGGTGGCCTCCCTGCGACTGCGATACGCGATGCAAGGGAACGTCTTTGGGAACCGGAAGTAGGCCAGCGACTGGAAGAACAAGACGGGCTAACAACAATCGTGGAGCAGGCCAATGATGAACTTGGCAAGCTCATGCCATCATCACCAAGGCTTCGGCTTCGCATTACAGGTACAGACAGCAACTCTGTCCTCGAAAGTGTCGTACCCCATTTTGCACACGGAGATGGTCCAACTCTTCCTTCCGCGCGGCAGGGAACTGGTTTGACTTCTTTGCAAAGTCTTTTGTTGCTGATGCAGTTCGGAAAGGCCAGAGCAGATGCGAATAAGTCATTCGTCCTCGCGGTAGAGGAGCCTGAGCTGCACATTCAACCTTCTCAGAGAGTGTCCGATCTTCTGTGTAACTTCGGTTTGGTCCATGCTTCCTGAGAGGAGCAAGGACGATGACGATTTCCAAAGAACTGCTGGACGAACTTCTGAAGGGCTGCGAGCGGCCTGAGG
>NZ_JBPWNX010000034.1:0-9381 GCF_054954595.1 Actibacterium sp. D185-2 | reverse complement strand
AATTGATCGGCGTGAAGGAGTGGGTGACGATCATGTCGACCGGCAGGTTCAGCATGTCGAACATCGTGCAGGAGGTGCCTTCGGAATATTCCCCGATGGTGAAACTCTTGCCGTAGCGATGCCCCACGACGCCTTCCGAGAGCTCGAAATGATCGCCATGAAACGTCACGCGGGTATTGGCGACGTTGACGGACAAAAAGCCGTAGGTGTTCGCTGGGTAGAGCGGCAGCTCTGTTCCGGTGTTGAGCGCGCCCAAAAATCCCACCAACTCTCCCGATCCGGCTGACAGCAGGCGCGGCTTGAGCTCGGTGAGCCCCGAGAGGAAGACGTTCACGGCCTCACCGAGGCGCTGCAGGCGTTTGCGGGTCTCCTCCTTCAGTCGGTCCGGCGCGCTGCGGCTCAGGAACGGCAGGAGACTTTTCGGAGGCGGGCGGTGAATGACGGTGAGCGTCAGTGTTTTGTCGCGGAGCCCGCTGGTCTCGAGTTTCGCGCGCCAGCGCCGGTCCACCTCGCCCGCGAAGCTGTCCTCACGGATGGGGTCGAGATCAGGTTTGATGGCCTTGGAGACCTTGTGGACGTAATAGCTGAATTCCGGGCCGAGCTGCGCGACGATGCGGGCAAAAAGCGCCGTCACCTTGTCGAGATAGGCATCGTCCGTCGTGTAGCTGTTGATCCCCTCGAGCCGGATGCAGCGGAAGAGTTCGTTCACCCGGGTCCGCACGGTCTGGTCGTCGACGAGGCTCACATAGGGCAGCATATGCGCGAGGCGGGTCTCGCGCGCATACCAGTCTGGCGTCATTGTGCGGGCATCGAGCGCAGCATCGCGGGCGTC
Organism: Actibacterium sp. D185-2; assembly: GCF_054954595.1. NCBI lineage: Bacteria > Pseudomonadati > Pseudomonadota > Alphaproteobacteria > Rhodobacterales > Roseobacteraceae > Actibacterium > Actibacterium sp. D185-2. Next base: position 8,549 of record NZ_JBPWNX010000034.1, on the reverse strand, counting down.
ATCACGGGGCATAGCTGTCCCCGCCATGGATTGACCTGTTGCGCGTGGGCGGTGTCTCCTGCAGCGCCGTCATCATCACGTCGATGAAACGCGGGTCCCAGTCTGCGGCCTTCCAAAGCACCGGATAGAGCAGAGCCGCGACAGCCAGCACCGCAATATGCTGGACCCAGACGAAGAGAAGCACCGAGCCGAAGAGCCAGACCATCGCATACATGATGGGCAGGCCCAGGAGCTTCGGCGGACGCACGAGGCCGAGGAAGAGAGGCGCGTGCTCAGCCACCGGCAAAGACCGCGGCAACGATGGTGGGGGCGGCGGCGACACCAGCGATGCCCACGAGAACCCAGAGCGCCTGGCGCAGGTCGATGATGTTGAAGAACCAGCTCAAGAAAACGCCGAGGACCGCGAGCGTCGCGATCACAACACCGAGCGGACCTGTCAGCGCATCGACGATACCCTGCAACAGGCTCTGGATCGGAGAGAGATCGATGCTTTGAGCAAGGGCCGGTTCGGCAATGAGCAGGAATAGCGCCAGCGAGGCGACAAAGAGGTTTGAAATCTGTTTCATGAATTTGATCCTTCCAATCGGGCTACGACAGCCATGACGCGGGCCACGTGGTTCTGGGTTTCTCGGTAGGGGGGAACGCCGCCATACTGGCGGACCGCATCGGGCCCCGCGTTGTAGGCCGCCAGCGCCAGATGCGGATCGCCGAAGGTTTCCAGCATCATCGCGAGGTAGCGGGCGGACCCGTCGAGGTTCTGCAGCGGATCACGCGGGTCGACGCCCAGATCACGCGCAGTTGCTGGCATCAATTGACCAAGGCCAATGGCACCCGCACTTGAAATCGCATCCTGCCGGTAGGCGCTCTCAACCTCGATATTGGCGCGGTAGAGGCTCAGCCAATCCCTCACGGAGAGCTCTGCGCGCCGCAGGCCCGGATGGCCGGCATAGCGCAGGGCCGTTGCCTCGATGCCTAAGAGAACGTCTGCGCGGGGCAGGGGTGCTGGCTGGGCGAGTGCCGCAAACCTCAGTGCGTCAGGTTCGGAAGCTGCTTCAGTCTCGCCAAGAATGGCCAAACCATCGGACGCCGATCCCTGACCAATGCCGTCATTGTAGTTCCGGGCAAAACCGCTCTGAGAGCGGGAGGGGGTCAGAGAGCCGTCGCTCTCCATGACCAGAACCATTTGCGCTGAGGCTGGTGCAGCAACCAGCCAGAGACAGACAAGGTTAGTTGCCAGCGCCCTTGTCTGATGGGGCTTTGTCTGGCGGGGCGAGTTTATGCGTGCGGCTTGTCCCCGCCTCAAGCGGCAGGTCGACATGCGCAAAGCCAAGGCCAATGAAGAATGACACCACGCCGGAGATCGTCTTGAACTCGCGGATCTTGATATCGTTGTAGGTCGTCCGCGTGCGGGCGGTGACGAGGAGCTTTTCCACGCCATCATCAGAGACAACGCGCATGATCCAGACCCCGTAATAGCTGGGGCCTTTCTTGTGTGCCGACTCCTGGCACAGGATTTCTGCGCTATAGCCGCTTTCCACGAGTTCGCGGAACCTGGCTTCCGTAACCACATTTGGTGCTTCGATGTCCCAGTTCATGGCCCGGCTCACGCTTTCTCCAATGGCGCGACCCCAGGCATTCCCACTTGAAGCCTAGAGTTACGATAGTATATTATCAACCGCAAGATGTAATATCGTGCTTTAGCTGTAGTTTGGTCACGCAAACACTAGTCACGGCCAGTGTCTGCGATCAAGGAGATAACAGGTTTGAGAAACCCAAGGTTGACATGCCTGCTCTCATTACAAGCTATGGCCCTCCTGATCTGCCTCCCCGGGCCGGGTTTCGCGGAATCCTGCTTCGCCCCGGCTCGTCCTTTCCTGCCAAGCGATTCGCAGGCAGCGCGAGACTATGCGGACATCATCCGTGGCGATTTCGAAGACTACATCCAGGATATCCAGAGCTACTTCCGTTGCCTCGACAGCGAACGCGCCCGCGCTTTCGAAGAAGCGCGCGAAGTCAGCGAGGATTATGGCCGATTTCTGCAATTGGTAGGGGATTGATGGGCGACCTCGGGAGCATCAGACTTGCAGCCCATGGAAACCAGACGCCGATAACACCCTCATATATCTACTTTTTAGATAACAGATTTCATCCGCTAGCGACGTCACAAAAGGTATGTGACGCGTGGCAAAGACAATCAGAAGCACGGGACAGTTGGCACTCTGCCAGGCGTTGGTCGACGCCCGAATCAAGGCAGGCCTTGGACAGGCTGAATTGGCGACTAAGCTCAGATGCCACCAATCCCTCATTGCCCGCCTTGAAAGCGGCCAGCGCCGAGTCGACGTCGTCGAACTGGTCGTCCTCGCCCGCGCCATCGGCTTTGACCCCTACGAGGTTCTCGCGATCGTTGAAGCTGCCACGGAGCCCGACCATAGAATTTGAGAAAAATGCAAATTTGGGGCGTACCGCTTTGGATGTCCCTTCGTGAAATCCGCTACCTCAAGGAAGAGCAGTTAGCCAACATCCACCAATTGCGTCATGCTGTGCAGGCGAAGCCTGGGAACACGATGCCGCGATTGCAGCGCCAAAGTGCAGGAAGTCAGTAAACAGTGGACGATGATAATGGTGAAGGCGTTGCGATTGCCAATCTGATCGGGACCGACGGGCGCAGCGTTGTTGGTTGGGTTTATAGCTGGACTACAGGCGCGCACGCGGTGATGTGGGACGTCCATGGACCCCAGCCGGTATCGAAAATCCGGCCTGATATAAGTGACGAACAGAAGCAAGAAATCGACTTCGAGGCGCTCATGCGGATCGGAAGAGACGAGGGCGGGTGAGGAGGGCTACCCTGCGGCGTTTGCCGAAATGCCAAACCGCACTGCGACGACTAACGCGCGAGGTGGCATTGCACATGTCCGCGAAACCAATCTTACAGTCCGAGCCATTTTGCGTAAGTTCAGTAGTTCACCTGTTCAAAGCCGTAGTTGCCCTCGTAGTCACGCCAGTCGACGAAAACGGATCGATGATAGATACCGGGGCAATTCTGGCCCCATCGTTCGAGACCGGCATGGGCGGCTGGTAGGGCGGTTATGGAGGACCTCTGCCAGGCGAAGTCACCTTGCGTTCCATATGTGCCGAGGACCACGGTGGCACTACGGTTGCAGTCGCCGTCGCGTCCGGATTCGTGCTGTCGCGCATACCAGACATCAAAGACGCGGATGGACCGCACGAAGTTGAACTCAGGTCCGCTGATATCGATGTCCGCGCGATCTTGAATGAGCCGGAGGGTCCGGTCGGTGGGAACAAGGTAATCTGGGGCGTCTGGAGTGCGCCAAGCGGCCTCTATTGGCTCATAAAGGCCGGCTAAGTCATGCGCAGCGAATGATTGGCGCGGTCTTGCGCTATTGGTTTGGAAGAATGCTTCAAAGATGCGGTCTGTATTGTTTGATGGTGGAGAGGTCTCATAGGACGCGCCCATGGGACAGCGCCAGATTTGTAGCGGCGGTTCCACCGGCCAAGGCGTAATTCGCCGGATGAATTCGGCGCGGGCTCGGGCGCAAGGGACGGAAGCAGGCCAGCCGCCAGACAGGCACAAGAGGATTGCGCAATCGATCGGGTATGTCTGCGCGCGGGCGGGTAACGGCAGCAAAGAATTTGTCACAGTCAAAGCGACTGCGACCGACGGGAGGAGCTTCTTAAATGGATGACGCATGCTGAGGACCCTCTGTGACTAGGCTCAGCATATCTACGATAATATACTATCGCAACAATTAGTGCATACACGCGTAACGTTTATTATGTAATATACTAGCAGTATCAATCAGCTTTCCTTCGCTAATCAGCAATCCAAGCTTGACCTTCCAGTTGCTGGAAGCCCCATCTTAGGAATTGGCATCATTTTGGAGGGCTAGAGCATGATACAGGTAACAGAACCGCACCCGCGAGAGCGGTCATCCGATCAGGCCAAGGATCCAGTTTGCGGCATGTCCGTCACTATGTCTCCGCAGGCCCGTCAGGCGGATTATGACGGTGAAACCTTCTACTTCTGCTCCGATAAGTGCCAGACCAGGTTCGAGGCCGATCCGATCTACTATGCCTCAGGTACGGCATCGGATCACAGCATGACCCCGAAAGCCGGAACTCAGTACACCTGCCCAATGCACCCCGAGATAGTTCGTGACGAGCCCGGCGCCTGTCCGATCTGCGGCATGGCGCTTGAACCGATGGTGCCGTCGGATGAACCCAGCGAAGAACTGACCGACTTTACCCGCCGGATGTGGATCAGTGCCGCCGCAGCCGTTCCTCTGGTTATCCTGACTATGGGAGAGCTGGTCGGTTTGCCGGTCCGGGACTTGATCGGACATCGGCTGGCGACGTACATCGAGTTCCTGCTGGCGACGCCTATCGTGTTGTGGGCAGCGAAGCCGTTTTTCGTGCGGGGATGGGCGTCGATCGTGAACCGCTCGCCCAACATGTGGACGCTGATCGCGCTTGGTGTCGGCGCGGCCTACATCTATTCGCTGGTCGCCACATTCCTTCCGGGCGTGTTTCCGGAGGCTTACCGGATGGGCGCGGGAGTCGGCACCTATTTTGAAGCCGCCGTCGTTATCATCACTCTGATTTTCGTCGGACAGGTTTTGGAATTGCGGGCGCGGGAACGGACCGGCGATGCCATCCGGGCACTGCTCGATCTGGCCCCGAAAACGGCGCGGCGCATCCTGCCCGACGGCACGGAATATGACGCGCCGCTGGAAAACATTGTGGAGGGCGACCGGTTGCGGGTGCGCCCCGGCGACGCGGTCCCCGTCGATGCCAGGGTCGTCGACGGCACGTCATCCATCGACGAGAGCATGATCACTGGCGAGCCGTTGCCGGTCGAAAAAGGTCCGGGCGATACGGTCACCGGCGGCACAATCAATAAGAACGGCTCCCTTGTCATAGAAGCCGCTCGTGTAGGTGCCGACACGATGCTGAGCCAGATCGTCGAGATGGTCGCGAACGCGCGGCGATCCCGCGCACCGATCCAGGGGCTTGCGGACAAGGTTTCTTCCTATTTCGTGCCGACCGTTGTCGTGGTCGCCATCCTTTCCTTCGCCGCTTGGCTCGGCTTCGGGCCCGAACCTGCGCTCGTCTTTGCCATCGCCTCGGCGGTGTCAGTGCTGATCATCGCCTGCCCCTGTGCATTGGGCCTTGCGACGCCGATCTCGATCACGACGGCTGCAGGGCGCGGTGCACAGGCGGGTGTCCTGATCAAGGATGCCGAAGCGCTGGAACGCATGGCCAAGGTCGATACGCTGATCGTCGATAAGACCGGCACCCTGACCGAAGGCAAGCCGAAGCTGACCGATGTGAACGCTCTGGGCGACGAGACCGAAGAAACCATTCTGAGCCTCGCAGCTGCCTTGGAAAAAGGCTCTGAGCACCCGCTGGCAGAGGCCATCGTCGAAGGCGCGAAAGAGAGAGGTATCAAAGTCGGCAATGCCGAGAACTTCGAAGCCGTGACCGGCAAGGGTGTGAGCGGAACCGTCTCGGGCCACGCCGTCGCGCTTGGTAACACCGCGATGATGCGCGACATGTCCCTCGACACCTCCGCAGCAGAGGAGGCGGCAGACGTTCTGCGCAGCGAAGGCAAGACGGCCATGTTCGTGGCCATAGAAGGAAAACTGTCCGGCATCGTCGCCGTCGCCGACCCGATCAAGGAAACGACGGCCGAGGTCATCAAGGAACTGCACGAGGCGGGCCTGCGGATAATCATGGCTACGGGGGATAACGAACGCACTGCAAGGGCCGTGGCGCAGCTCCTCGGCATCGACGAGGTCCGGGCTGGAGTTCTGCCGGAAGACAAGAAGGCGCTGGTGGACGAGCTGCACGCGAATGGCAAAAAGGTCGCCATGGCCGGCGATGGTGTCAACGATGCACCGGCTCTGGCCGCAGCGGACGTCGGCCTGGCCATGGGCACGGGTGCGGACGTGGCGGTTGAAAGCGCGGGCATCACTCTCTTGAGCGGCGATCTGAACGGTATCGTCAAGGCACGGACGCTGGCCGTGGCGACGATCGGTAACATACGCCAGAACCTGTTCTGGGCCTTTGCCTACAACACGCTCGGTGTGCCCTTAGCTGCGGGCGTGCTCTACCCGGTATTCGGGCTGTTGATGTCGCCCATGTTCGCCGCCGCCGCAATGAGCCTCTCGTCGGTCTCGGTCATCGCGAACGCGCTCAGACTACGGCGATTGAGGCTTTAGACGATCCGCGTATTGAACGTGAAGCTGGACGATACTTCTATTTCAGCAAAACGTGTATTGCTGCATGAGGTTGCTGACCTTTGCCACTGGAAGCGTTCACTGAGAAAGCCGGAAAGACGAGCGCAAGGGCGCATGTGCAGGTTATCAGGAAATTCATAATGCTCGGCTACCTCCGTAGCGCTTGATTTAATTGCCTCAAAGCGTTGGGGCCGGGCATGTACGCCTCGGCCCCAAGGTCAGTCTTCACTGCATCTGCGTGACAGTAAGCTTGCCCTTGACCCGGTCGGCAACAAACTCGATGTCCTGACCTTCTGCCATCTTGGCCATTATCGCTTCGTCCGCGCGGAATACCATCGTCATCGCGGGCATATCGAGGTTGACCAGAGGGCCGTGGATGATTGTGACCTTGCCGGCCTTGGCGTCGATCTTCTTTATGGTCCCGCTCGTGTATTCCACGTCAGCCTGAGCCATCTGGTCCCCCACCGAGACCGCACGGTGCATGCCGGATTCGTAGTGACCCGGGATCAGGCACGCGGCTTCGAACGTACCAGCATTCGCGAACGTCCAGACGACCTCGCCCGTGGCACCCGGATCAAGACGGATACGGTTCGGGTCGTCGTGTTCCATGTCCATCTTGGCCATTTCGCTCTTGTGCTCGGCGTTATTTTCCAGCGTGTCGAGAACAAACTCGTGTTCCAGCTCACCCTTGTTCGTGATGTTGAAGCGTATGGTTTCACCCTGCTTGATGGTCATCTCCTCACTCTCGATCAGCATTTCGCCTTCGTCGTTTTCAAGCAGGGTTACATCAATCGTCCGGTCGACTTTTGCCGTATGGCCGGGCATACCGATGGCCATTTTGGCATGACCAACGTCAGCGAAAGCCCCCGTTGAAGCGAAAAGGACGAGAGAGGTGCTCAGAAGAAGTTTTTTCATTTGGTTTTCCTGTAGGTTTGGTTTGGTTGGAGTCGACGAAGGGCCGTTCAGCCCTTCGAGTTTGGTTTTGGTGTGAGAATGGTCTTGGGACTGTTGTTCGAGGCGAACTCGGGCAATTCGCCAGTCCATTCGTAGGCCATCTCGCCCGGAGGATTTTCGTACCAGCCGGGATCGGAGTAATCGTCCGCGTCGATGCCGTCCCGCACCTTTACGACCGAAAACATGCCGCCCATCTCGATGGGGCCGTAGGGCCCCCAACCCGTCATCATCGGGATCGTGTTGTCAGGCAGCGGCATTTCCATTTTCGCCATGTCCCCCATGCCGGACATGCCCATGGGCATGTATTCCGGCTGGAACTGACGGATCTTCTGGGTCAGCGGCTTCTTGTTGACCCCGATGAACGTCGGCACATCGTGACCCATGGCATTCATCGTGTGGTGCGACTTGTGGCAGTGAATCGCCCAGTCACCCAGATGGTCTGCGACGAACTCATAGGCGCGCATCCCGCCCACGGGGATGTCGATGCTGACCTCCGGCCATTGCGCTTCTGACGGCACCCAGCCACCATCCGTGCAGGTGACCTTGAAGTCATAGCCGTGCATGTGGATCGGGTGGTTTGTCATCGTGAGGTTGCCGACGCGTACTCGCACCTTGTCGCCCTTGTTCACGACCAGCGGATCGATGTCGGGGAAGATCCGACTGTTCCACGTCCACAGGTTGAAGTCCGTCATCGTCATGATGCGCGGCACATATGTGCCGGGATCGATGTCAAAGGCATTCAGCATGATCAGAAAATCGCGATCCACCGGCATGAACGTGGGATCCTTGGGGTGGACCACGAACATGCCCATCATCCCCATCGCCATCTGCGCCATTTCGTCGCCATGGGGGTGATACATGAAGGTTCCTGATTTCACCAAGTCGAACTCGTAGATGAACGTTTTGCCTGGCGGGATGCTGGGATGACTCAACCCGGAGACCCCATCCATGCCCGAAGGCAGGATGAGCCCGTGCCAGTGCACTGTCGTGCCTTCCGGCAGCTTGTTGGTGACGTAAATGCGGACCCGGTCGCCTTCGACTGCTTCGATCGTTGGGCCGGTGGACTGGCCGTTGTAACCCCACAAATGCGCGATCATGCCGTCGGCAAGTTCGCGCTCTACCGGTTCGGCGACGAGGTGAAATTCCTTGACCCCGTTGTTCATCCGGTGCGGCAGGGTCCACCCGTTCAGCGTGACCACAGGTGTGTAGTCCGGCCCCGGGGACTATCCTGAATTTTGTGCCCTGACGTGGTAACTGCTCGAAGAGGAGACCCACGTATGAGCATCGATAAAGACATCTTGGACCGATTGATGGAAGGCCGCGCGCCTGGTGATTTGT
>NZ_JBPWNX010000033.1:0-9709 GCF_054954595.1 Actibacterium sp. D185-2 | reverse complement strand
TCAGGCCGCTCGCAGCCCTTCAGAAGTTCGTCCAGCAGTTCTTTGGAAATCGTCATCGTCCTTGCTCCTCTCAGGAAGCATGGACCAAACCGAAGTTACACAGAAGATCGGACACTCTCGGAAAAAATCGAGAATGTCATTCTTCTGATCTTCGCCTCGTAACTTGTATGCTGGACGCAGCGCAAAGAAATACACAAGGTTAGTGTCCAGCGCCTTGCAGACACGAGACTCGATTTGCCCTGCCCTAATGATTTCGCGGGCTACCCCGACCGCCGTCACGTGAACGAGGTAGAAGTCGGTACGCGCCGCAGTCGCACGCCCACGTAGAGTACAGTTCGCGACTCCGCTTGTTCTTTTCTTCATTACTGCCACACAGCGTTTTCCTGGTTCTCAATTGATCATACCAACATACGGCTTCTATAGCGTCTTCGCCAAGGCATGACGATATCGACGGCGGCTCGAAGTAATATAGAGTAGACATGTTTGCCGGTTTCAAATTTCCTTTGCCAGCGTCTCAGACGGCCAGCGCACGCTTGCTCTCGTCGTGCTCGAAGGCATGGGTGTAACTCTGCGCATCCGCTGCGGAGCAGCCTTCATCGCGCAAACCCCGTTTCCAATTGTTCGCGATCGTCTCGGCCATCTGAAATGCCTGCTTCCTAGCATCAGCGGGCGAAAGATCGAAAAACTCGCATGCCTCCAGCGCAATATCGAGGGATGCGTTGAATGATCCACCCTGGACAATGCCGGTCTCCAGCACCCTGTGCCGTGACGGGGACGGGTTGATGTCGAAGGCCGGCGAAAGCCGCCAGCGGTCCCCACCGGCATAAATAAAGCCGTGGTTCTTCAGATGGTCGTCCTTGTTGGACACGAGGATCGTGAAGACGATCCGCCGCCAGAGTTCATGCAGATCGTCGGAAGGTTTGCTCGAAATCTGCCTGATCACGTCGGCGATGTCCGTGTAGAACCCGCCTTCGTCGCTGTCCCAGTCGAGCGCGGTTCGGGCCGAGATAAACGGGATCCGCGTGTTGCCACGGCGATCGAACCGTCGGATCAGCGCGATCGGGCTGTCGCTGTCGCGCATCTCGAGTTTTGCTTCTGCGACTCGCAATCCGCATTTGGCCGCCAGCTTCAATGTGGCAACCTCGACGCGCTCGATCGGCCTGGTGTCCTGGGCGGAGGTGAACTTGGCGATCCACAGATGTCCGTCGCCCTCGACATTGGCCTTCGGACGGGCGCCGCCAAGCGACCCGGCGACGCCAGCCAAATCGCGGGCCTCTTCCTCCGCGCCGCCGGGATCGCGCTCGAACCGGTGCGCGAGCGCCCGCAGCCGGTCCAGTTCGACCAGACGCGGGATCGGCGGCGTCAGGTCGGACAGCGGTTCCATGTCGTCCCCGAGGAACCGCAACGCGCCCTGTCGGGTGCGGTCGTCGGACAGCACCAGATAGTCGAACTCGCTGAGACCGCCCCCCAGGGCCTTGGTCATCAGCGCACGTCCCCAGGAATCCGGCGCAGCGTCGGAGAAACATCCGGGTAGTGCCGAGCGACGGTCGCCTCGGCCCGCGCTGAAATGACCGCCCTCACGAAGAGGCAGGCCGGGAGAGAGCGCGAAACGATCGGATGCCGCCAGCCACTCGGCGGCGTATTCGAATTGCGAATGCTGGCGCCGGCCGTCGGTCTCGAACCGCAACCGCCCGACGACCCGCTTGCCTTCGCCGAGGGCGACGATCGCTTCGGGCATCAGAAACCGACCCCTTCATCATCGTCGCTGGCCGGAGGAGCGGTATCTCCCTTGACCAATCCGGTGGGCCTGACCCCACGCTTCCGGTCGATCCGCTTCGGCAACGCCTCCCTGTCGAGCAGCAATCCGGTATCGTCCGACCCCGGATCAAGGAAGTCCGATAACCGGCCGATCTCGCCAAGGACCAGGCAGGCCATGGCCAACGTCCCGATGCTGACGCCGTCATCACCCTTTTCCAGTCGGATGACGGTTCTCTCGGACACACCGATCCGTTCGGCAAACCCCTTCACCGAGATTCGCCGCTTCAAGCGAGCCGTCTTGATGTTCGCTCCCAGCGCCTCCAAGGCTCGACGCGCGTTCAAGGAGCTTACCTTAACTGCCATATCTGGACGCCAATATTATATAAACTGTCATATATGGCATTTAACATATCTGAGGTGAGGTTGCAATGAATGTTCAATTGGAGGCACGCGGCCTTGCCGGACAGGCTTTGGCGCCGGAAGGACTTCGCGGCCATCGCCGAGTGGCGGGCGGCAGGGGCTTTCGCCTTGAGGCGCAACAGACAGCAGGGCGTCTATTGCCTAGCTCGGCCCTTAGTTAAACAATGCGGCCTTCACTTGAATATGGGATGCCCGAAAACAAGGGAGCTTGAATAAGGGGCCGGTCTCACGTGGTTCTCGCGCGCCCGTACCGGGATGGCGCATCGATATAAATCCTTTCACTTCAGCATCCAGAGTGTGTGGTTTCGTATCACATCGACAATGCTGATCGGCAGCCCTCCAGTAGCTCGCTGGTCATGAATGGCGTCGAAATCGCCGGCGCGTGTCAGCCATGAGCTGCCTTGCCGAGCGTCATGCGCGAGAGGTGGTGAGGTGAGGACGAGCCGGCAGCGCGACGAACCCTCTGCACCTGGCGGCAAAAGCATAGCAAAACTCACGGACCGACCGAAGCACCTGACTGGACCGGTCGCACCGATGACTCCATGGCGAGGTTTTCAAATTCGGCTGATTGGAAGCCAATGCGCCGCTGATTGGAAGTGTGGGCGACAATCCGGGTGATGGGGAGGGGAAGGCCTTCCCCTGCGGCCGAGCCTTTGGTCTCGGACGACCCCTTCGAGCGGGGGGATTCCCCCGCAACGCCCCCTTCGAGAGTGAGAGTGCGGACGGGTTTGCCGTGACGGTATGAGGACTGGAGGAGAGGCCTCCGGCGCCCGTCGCGGAGATCTACGATGTCCAGAATGAACCACAAATCCGGCGCCCGGCGCGACCGGACCAATCTCTATTCCGAAATCACCGACAAGATCATCGCCGAGCTGGAGGCTGGCCGGGTGCCCTGGGTTCAGCCCTGGGGAACGGCGGCGGCGAAGGCGCCCCTTGGCCTTCCGAAGAACGCCTCCAGCGATCGTCAGTACTCGGGCATCAACGTCCTGCTATTGTGGGGCGCCGTCATCGAACGCGGCTTTTCCGGCCAGAGCTGGCTGACCTTCCGCCAGGCCCTGTCGCTTGGCGGCAATGTCCGCAAGGGCGAACGTGGAACCACCGTCGTCTATGCCGACCGCTTCGTGCCGGAGGACGAGAAGCGCCGGGCGCGCGAGACCGGCGAGGACGCCCAGGCGATCCCGTTCCTCAAGCGCTTCACCGTCTTCAACACTGATCAGTGCGAGAACCTGCCCGAGGAAGTTGCGACCGCCGCGCCGCCCGTGCCGACAGGTCTGATCGAACCGCGCGTCGAGGCGCTGATTGCAGCGACGGGCATCGACTTCCGCATTGGCGGCAACGTGATCTCGTCCGGCATCAAGGTGCTGGTCCTTGCCGTCATCATCGGCATCGGCTCGACCCTGTTCTCACAGTTCACCGCCGGCTTCGGCGGTGTTACGCCCACCATCGACGAGGCCATGGCAGTCGTTCTCGCGGCCCTCTCGCTCCTAGGCCTCGGCATCTTCGGCCCGGGAATCGCCAACGGCATCGTTTCCGGCGGACCCCAACTCGGCGCGGGCGCCGCAGTCGGCACCGGCCTGGCCGTCGGTGGTGCCGCTCTCGCAGGTGTGGGCGCAGCTGGACTCGCCGCCAGAGGGGGCAGTATGGCGCTTTCTGGCGCCGCGGCGGCTTCTCGCGGCGGCGCTGCGGCCGCAGGCGACGCTTCGACGGCATACAGCCTCGGCTCGGCGGGACAATCGGGTGCGGGCGGCGTTGCGTCCGGTCTCGGGGCCGTGGCGAACACAGGCGCGCGTGCCGCCACATCTCCATTGCGCCGCGCCGGGGCGAAAGCCGCGGGGAGCATGCAGCAGAGCTTCCAGTCGGGTGCTCGCTCTGCTTTCGAGACGACTGGCGGGACCATGGGCGGCGGCGCCAGCTCCGCCAGTACGGCGGCTTCACCGTCTTCCTCCACCACCGACGGTCCGCCCGATTGGGCGAAGCGCATGAAGCGCTCGCAGCGTCTCTCCCACGGCGTCCAGGCCGCCGCGCACGCCGTGCGCTCCGGCGACAGCCATGGCGGCGCCAGTTCCGTCAATCTCTCCGAAGGGAACCGCTCATGAGCTTCTTCAAACGATCCACCACCCATTACGGCAAATCCCCCGAGCCGGAGACACCCTATCAGCGCGCGGCCCAGGTCTGGGACGAGCGCATCGGCTCGGCCCGGGTGCAGGCGCGCAATTGGCGGCTCATGGCCTTCGGCTGCCTGATCCTGTCCGGCGGTTTCGCCGGCGCCCTGGTCTGGCAATCCACGACCGGCACGGTCGTGCCCTGGGTCGTCGAGGTCGACAATCTCGGCGAGGCGCACGCGATCGGCCCTGCGGAAGCCCGTTTCGAGCCCAGCGATCCGCAGATCGCCTTCCACCTCGCGCACTTCATCGAACAGGTGCGCGCGATCCCCGCCGACGCGATCATCGTGCGCCAGAACTGGCTGCGCGCCTACAAGTTCACCACCGATCGCGGCGCGCTGGCGCTCAACGACTATGCCCGCGCCAACGATCCCTTCACGCGGGTCGGACGTCAGCAGATCGCGGTCGAGGTTTCCAGCGTCATCCGCGCGTCGCCAAATTCCTTCCGTGTCGCCTGGACCGAGCGGCACTACGAGAACGGCCAGCTCTCCACCACCGAGCGATGGACGGCGATCCTGACGATCGTCATCCAACCCCCGCGCGACGCCGAGAGGCTGCGCGCCAACCCGCTCGGCATCTACGTCAACGCCATCAACTGGTCGCGGGAGATGGGCCAATGAGCACGATTATCCGCAAACCCGCGCTTCTGGTTTTCCGTAAAGCCGCATTGCCGCTTGCACTGATCTCCGTATCAGCGCTCACCGGATGCGCCACCTACCATCCACCGGAAATCAGCTACGACGACAGCGTGCCGCCGCTGCCGAGGGTCGAACGACCCGCAACCGACGAACGCCCGCGGCCACTCCACACGCCGCCGGCCTGGACCGTCGCGCGAGGTGGCCCGGATGCGTCCACGCCGGCCGGCCAGGTCGAGAATGCCAATGCTGCGGCACGGGTCGAACCCCGCCAAGAAGGCTATTATAACGCCATCCAGATCTATCCTTGGAGCGAGGGCGCGCTTTATCAGGTCTATGCCACGCCCGGCCAGATCACCAATATCGCGCTCGAACCGGGTGAGACGCTGACTGGCGCCGGTCCGATTGCGGCCGGCGACACGGCACGATGGATCATCGGCGATACCGAGAGCGGTTCGGGAAGAACCCGCCGCGTCCATATCCTCGTCAAGCCGACACGGCCCGACATCGCAACCAACCTGGTGATCACCACCGACCGGCGCACCTATATGATCGAGCTGCGCTCCCGCGAGGACCCCTACATGCCGTCGGTCGCATGGGCCTATCCGCAGCCGCCCGCCACACAGCATGCAACGCCGACAACGCCGAGAATTCCCGCCGCCTCCGCGCGCCACTATCGCTATGGCCTGCAGGGCGATAGTCCACCCTGGCGGCCGGTCTCGGTCTTCGACGATGGTCGGCGGGTCTACATCGTCTTTCCCGCCGGGATCGTACAGGGCGAGATGCCGCCGCTCTTCGTGCTCGGCTCCGACGGCGATCCGGAGATCGTCAACAGCCGCATCTACCGCAACATCCTGATCGTGGATCGCATCTTCGCGGCCGCCGAACTACGCCTTGGCAGTGGCGATCGCCAGCAAACCGTCAGGATCGTACGTACCGACGGGAGGCCAGGATCATGAGCGAAGTCGATGACAACAGGGAAGAAGGCGTGCCGCTCGAAGCGACGGCCGCCGATACCGCCGACCCGATGCGGTTGCGGGGAAGCCCGCCGCGCGTGACGCGGCTGTCGCGGCGTGTTCTGGCCGGACTCGGCCTGGTCGCTGCCCTCGGTGTCGGCGGTGCATTGATCTATGCGCTTCAGACACCGGAGAACGGAAACGGCGGTGACGAACTCTATTCGACCGAAAATCGCAACACTGCCGATGGGCTCAACGAGTTGCCGAGCGATTATACCGGTCCCGTGCTCGGTCCTGCGCTACCCGGCGATCTCGGCCGCCCGATCCTTGACGCGCAGGAAAGGGGGCAACCTGTCCCGCCGCCAGCGATCAACGCACCTGCGGTCGATCCAGAGGAGCAACGTCGGCTGGCCGAGGAAGAGGCGGCGCGCACGAGCCGGGTCTTCTTCCAGACCGCGCCGGGTGCGGCGCGCGAAACCCCAACGCCAACGCCAACGATTGCAGGGCTTAACCTCGGCGCTCAGCCGTCCGCCGCTCAGAACAGCGATCTCGCTTTCCTCAATGGTCCCGTGGACCGGCGCACCGTCGCGCCCGATCGTGTGATGGCGCCGGCGTCGCCCTATGTGCTTCAGGCGGGGTCCGTCATTCCCGCTGCCCTTATCACCGGTATCCGGTCCGATGTTCCCGGCCAGATCACCGCGCAGGTCACCCAGCATATCTATGATAGTCCCACCGGCAGCATGGTGCTGATCCCGCAGGGCACACGCATCATCGGCGAATATAGCAATGACGTCGGCTTCGGTGATAGACGCATGCTCCTCGTCTGGAACCGCCTGATCTTTCCCAACGGCCGCTCCATCGTTTTGGAACGACAGCCGGGTGCTGATACCCAAGGCTATGCCGGGCTCGAAGACGGGGTCGACTATCACTGGTGGGATTTGGCCAAGGCCGCCGCGCTCTCGACGCTGCTGTCGGTCGGAGCCGAACTTACCATGGACGACGACGAGCGGCTGATCCAGGCGATCCGCAATGGCGTGCAGGATACGATCAACGACGCGGGCCAGCAGATCGTCCAGCGTCAATTGCAGGTCGCGCCGACGCTCACCATCCGGCCCGGTTTCCCCGTCCGCGTGATCGTTACCCGCGATCTCGTTCTCGAACCCTATGGAGGTTGATCCATGACCGCCAAGCTGAAGCTCTCATCTGTTCCCAACGACAAACCCGTAAAGGTCAGCGTGGAGCTTCCACCGGAGGTCCACCGTGACCTGCTGGACTACGCCGCAGTAATGGCGCGCGAGACCGGACAAGTTGCGCCCGAACCTTCGAAGCTGATCGCGCCCATGCTCCAGCGGTTCATGGCGACAGATCGGGTATTCACGAAGGCGCGGAAGTCGCTGCATCAGCCTTCGCGACTTCGCGCGCCAGGCTCAGAAACCGCCTGAGCGCCGGATTGTCGTTTTCCGGTCGCCAGGTCAGCGAGAAGGGGATGGTTTCCGCATTCCCAATTTCCTTGAGGGGAATGAACACGACATTTGGATACCGGACACCACACCAGTGTTCGCAAACCAGACCAATGCCGAGCCTCAGCCCTACCAGATTCATCAGTCCCTCACGCCCCACCTGCTGCACTTTGATGCAGGCCTGGCGCCCGAAATCGCTGATCCTTCGAATGATGTAGTCATGAATTGTCGGCCCCGGCACGTAGGCGCTCACAAGAAAACACACTGCCGCCACATCCGACCAAGCGACACAGCGCCGCTGGGCCAAGGGATCATCTCCTGCGACGGCAACATAGAGGGGCGCCCTTGTAAGCAACATCATGTCGGCGTGCTCGGATGTCGGCTCGCCCGCCGCTCCGACCACGTCTATGCTTCTATGGCTGAGGGAGGTCATCAATTCGCCGAGGTCTGCCTCCGTGAAGGACAGTTCGACATCGGCGTGTAGTCTTTGAAATCTGGCGACAACCTCGCGCAATGCGCCTTGAGATAGCGATGCGGTCAAGCCTACGCGCAACTGCCCGTTGCCGGCGGTACCGGCGGACTGTGCGGCGCGCACCGTGTCCAAAAACTGATTGGCAAGTTGTCGCGATCGAGTGGCAAAATCCCACCCGGCAACTGTCAGACGCGCTCCGGCCGCGCTTCTTTCGAACATCGAGACCCCGAGCACGTCTTCGAGTTTCCGAATCCGGCGCGTGACGGCTGACTGGCCGATGCCCAGCAGCATGCCAGCCTTGCGAAAGCTCCCGGCTTCAGCAACCGCTAGCACGGTCTCCACGTCGTAAATTTCAATGTGTTGACACCGACGCCAAGTGTGCAGCCGCAGCGATTGTATCTTACGTGGGATGGACGGATTTTTAGTCACGGCCTGGCTGCCCTCTCGCGCGTGCGGCCAAGTCGTCCATGCGTCGTGAATGCCACAGCCGCCGCAGTTGCGCATCCTCCTTGCCTTGCGCGAAGGATCAGGGCGGCGAGGGCGGGACAGAGAGCGCCCAACGCGCTGATGGGAGCCCCGGGCGCGAGGGTTGCACCGCTCTGTTGGGCAACGCCCCAGAACGGAAGCGATAAGACGGCGAGCAGCCCCAAAAAGCGGATGCCCGCGACCCACTCGCCTCGTCGACCCGCAGCACTTTCTTCATGGTCAATCATCCCGCCAACCCAGCTTCAGCCAGGAGGTGTGCGGCAAGGACATGGCCTCCGGCGAAAGTGCGGGGAGACGCAAAGCACCAGACGCACTGCCTTGAAGGTCCCGGATGGGCTGCCGAAGGATTGTCTTGAGCTTCTCGGGCGCTTTTTTTCATGGATTGCTCAGGTAGATTTCGTGGTGCGCGCCGTTGAAAGTGATGTTCAGCTCGGGCATCACGTCCTCGTGCAGGCGCTGCAAGATCGGGCCTTCGCCTTCATAGCCGCCGACATGCAAGATCTGCAGACACCGGCCTTCGTCGAAGCGTTCGAAGCGCAGGGATGGGGGACGGTCATCCCGCTTGGTTCCTATTTTCGCAACCGCTTGATCGAACATGGCCCCGGTCACAAAGTCCGGTGCCATGATCATCACCGTCCAGCACCAGCGATCTTTTTCCCGCCGGACAAAGCTTTGCGGATCGTCCGCCAACCAAAGGGCTTCAAGCGGAGGCACCACATAGTCGCGTTGCAGCGCCTCCTTGACCGCAAACTTCATCGCGTAGCTGGCACCGCAGAGCCATTCGACCGCTGTCTTGTATTCCGGCGCGGTGTTCGGGTCTCCCACCCCATCGACCTGCACGAAGGTCATCGTCGGAACTTCAATCGCGACGAAGCGGTCCTTCGGCGGATTGAACAGCTCCCTATAGAACTTCTTCAAATCGAGTTTCGTCATTGTCGACGACTCCACTGGAGGGCGGCCGTAATCTATTGCCGGACCACAGCATTGAAATAGGCGCGCAATGACGTGCGACCGCGTACCGGGTCGGGCGGCCCCGATGTCTCGCCGTCGACGACCACAGCCGTCATGCAGGCATAGGACGCTGCCGCTTTGTCGGAGAACCCGAATCGAAGAAACGTTGCCTCCCAGGCCTCTCGCGGGACCACATCGACCTTCACCGATCGACCGAAAGCCTCAGAGATCGCGTCAGCAACATCTTGCGGCGAGTAACATTCCGGGCCTTCGACATATTTGAGGACGTGACCTGCTCCCCGAAACTTCCCTCGTTCTGATGTAGAGTTTGCTCAACCTTTTGAAGGAGCAAACGAATGCGAAAGAGCCGTTTCACCGAGGCGCAGATCATCGGGATGATCAAGGAACA
>NZ_JBPWNX010000032.1:0-9948 GCF_054954595.1 Actibacterium sp. D185-2 | reverse complement strand
CAAGTTGAAGAACGCTCGCCGGGTCGCAACCCGTTATGACAAAACCGCCGAAAGCTTTCTTGGCTTCATAGACATCACCTCCATCCGCCTCTGGCTGCGCCTTTTGTCAACATGACCTAGTGTTTGCTATCCTTCTTGCAGTTTCCCACGCCGTGAACTTCTTTATTGGAAGCAAGAGAGATGCTCGGCTAAAATCAAGATTGGCGGATTATTATGTTGCCGTCGAAACCAACGATTGGCGGCAGCTGTATATTGGTCCAGCACGGTTGATGATAAGTTACATGGAGCATCTGTTTGGGGCAAAGATGCTCTCTCTGAGATTTCTCTGGTCTGTGGCATTGTGGAGTATTTTTTTGACAGCCATCCTATTAATATTGTCATATACTTGGACGTATGTGCACCTTGCCATCAATGATAAGAGGTGCCCGACTCCTCCAATCTCGCGATTTCTCGAGATCCCAGCGTTCATGAGTTGGTTTTTGCCGAGATCATTTGCGATCAATTTTGTTTTTGACTTAGCTGCTTGGTCGGTAACCATTATGCTTCTGCGCATGCTACTCTCGGGCATTCATGCACTGTTTGTGTTGTTTCTGGCAGGAGCTTTTACATTTTTTATATTTTTGCTAATTTACTCAGTTTACTTACCAGTGTCGATTGCGGACAGTGCTAGATATCATGGTATAGTATTTTCAGCTCAGGACTATCTCCAGATCGGAATGGCGAATGCCTTTAATTTGCGAGATTTCTTCGCAATCCCTTACGCTCCGTTTTCTTTTGGTTGTGGGCAGGGTCTTCCGCACACCATTTTCGATATTTCATCTATTGCAACCGGTAGGATCGCAGCGCTGGAATGTCTTCTTCCGACATTGACATTCGTGTCGATTACCGTCTTGGGAACCTTACTCTATCTATTCAGGCCCATTCTAAGGCCGACGGTCTCAATCATCCTGGAAAGATTGGAGGAACACCCGCGTGTAGTTCCAGGCATCGCGATACTAATCGGAGTGGTATACGGAATATTGAAAGTTGTTGCAGATCTGATTGGCTAAACTATTTATTTTGAAGCGAGTCCAATTTAACACGTTTTCTGAGATTTACCTGAAAATCGACCAAGTCCAATTTTGGAATTCTCTGGCGGGATCAAGGTGGTGCCCAGAGGATGCAAGATCTGGCTGTCTTCGCACATCGAAACACAATGGGAGGGAACGTGCCCACTCCCCGAGAAACCATCCTCACTGCGCTGCACGCGCGGCTCTCGGCGCTTCCCTCCAACGCGCTGCGGGGCGACGTGCTGCCCGAGCGCGTCCCGCCAGAGGGCCTGCTGATCCAGCGCGACGGTGAGCCAGCCGAGCCCGAGGTGACGCTGTCGCCCCTGCGCTACCACTACCAGCACCGGGCCGAGATCGAGGCGGTCGTGCAGGGCGGTGACCGGGATTCCACCTTTGACACGCTGACCGCCAGCATCGGCGCTGCGCTCGCCGCCGACCGAACGCTGGGTGGGCTCTGTGACTGGGTCGAGGCGGAAGCGCCACGGCCCCTCGATCTGCCGGTCGAGGGCGCCGCGAGTCTGAAGGCGGCCGTCATTCCGGTGGTGCTGCACTATTCCACGGCCGACCCGCTGGCCTGTCCGCCCGTCGTCGAGTACAGCCGGGAGTTCCAAGCACGGGCGGCCGAGGAATTGGCTTTGCTGCCCGAGGAGTCAGCGATCGAGGAGATGTTCGCGGACTACGCCGTGATGCGAGAGCAGGCGCGAGTGTGTTCCAGTCGGCGTCAGTGAGTTGGGCTGACGAAACTCCTCAGAACCAGAGAGCGACTAATCGCGCTCTAGAGCCTTTCCGCAATCGGACACTTCGTGATGACTGGCTTCAGCCCAAAAATCTGAGCGCCTTCCAGCCCACCTTGCCGTTCTTTGCCTTTCGCAGGACGGCTCGTACGGTTCGTTCTGCGGCCTCGCCGTCACCGACTTCCTTCGCCAAGTCGGGCGGGACGAAGACGTCGCCGCGAGGATTGCGAAGGAAGGCGAAGCTGTTTCCCTCGTGTCGCTCGATCCGGCCCGTTACGTCCTCGCAGAATCCCGGGATCACTTCGGCCTCGGCCCGTCTCCAGTCAGTCGGCTTCTCAGCCGGGTCGGTTCTTCCGATCTCGACGATAGTGCCCGGCTCGACCTCGGCGATTTCCGGGAAACGCCCGTGGGGCATCGGAGATCCACTCTCCATGCCAGTCACGACATAAGTGAGGGCCTTCTCCTCGTTGATGTGCTCGACGACGCCGAGGGAGTAAATCACAGGCCTTGCATCAAGCTCCGCTAGCAGTTTTCTTGCTTCGCCGTCGGCCGTCGGCCTTCGGCGGAGGCTTCGGCCGATCCGTTCGAAACTCGCGCTTGTACCAATCGCTCTGCAGCAGCCGCGACAGTTCCGCCGGCGTCTTGAAGCCATGCTCTTCGCGATAACGCGCTGCTAGGTGTGCCTGAAAGGCCGCTTCGTCGAACCTCTCCTGCGCTGCCAGAAGCTCGGCCAGCCGGATCCGGACGCGCGCAACCTCCTGCTCGTCCCGCGCCAGTTCCGTGGCGTGGACGTAGCAAACCACGGCCTTCGCGGGCTGCGTCTTTTCGAGTATCTCGCCGAGCAGGGCCCAAGGCCAGGCGGCTCTCGACTGCCTTCGCAATATCGGCACGAGACGACGCACTGCGTCGTGAAACCGATCCTCGCTCAGGTCGATCTTGCTCTGGTAGTAGTTGAGCCACTGGTCGGTCGGATCTTCTGCAAGAGCTTGTGCGAGGATCGTTAGTGCCCAACGGACCGGATCGGAGTCCCGGCGCCCCTCAGCTGCTGCGGATGCAGCCTCTCGAGCAACCGCACGGACAAACCTCCGCTGCAAGCTGTCGACTCGCCTGCCGTCCTCGGTAACGAAGGGCGCGAGGTCCTCGGCCTCGAAACCGTCGATGCCGGCCCATTGCGCAAAAGCGAGAAAATCCGGCCAATGGCGGGAAACCTTTCCAGCAAGGCGTAGCATCTGCGAGAAGGCTGTATCGCCACGGAGGGGAGCGCCTATCTGCGAGAATTCGCGCATATACGGCGAGATGCGGTGGCCCATCGCGGAATCGGAAAGTCGTTTCTGCTCGTGGTCCTCTACGATCTTTTTGGCCTGATCGTAGATTGCCCAAGCATAGGCCCGTAAAAACCAGAGGTCGTTTTCATGCCCCAAGAGGCTGGCGCGGGCTGCTTCCAGCGCCTCTGCGGATTTCCCTGCGCGGCGCAGCGCAAAAATCTCTTTTGAGTCCATATCCTAGTTTTTCAGCTGCTTCATCAGCCGCTGAACCTCGCTGTACAGTCCGCCGCTTGCGCCTGGTCCCCCGACCTCCTGTGCTGCCGTCCATGTCTTCGAGCCATCGTAGGTGAAGTCGATGTCGCCGCGCCGGGAACCGTCGGCAAAGGAAACGCGTAGCCGATAAGGCATTAACTTGAACGATATACGGCGTATCTCAGTCCCATCGAGCGACGCGTCCAGGCGTTTCAGGAAGTCGGCCACGAAATCGTCCGGTTCTTCGCGCTCACTAGGACCTTCCAGCCCATCGAACGCGCACAGTGCTTCCGCAAGAAGGCTCTCATCCGAACGCGTGCCGGGAGTGGGCCCAAACCGGCGGAGAAGGTTCTTGCCGTTGTAGTAGTACTGGAGTTCTGCTGTTGCCCCGTCCCGCACCAAGGTGTAGCGCTCACAGTATTCGAGATGCGCCAGTCTTGCGACATCGATGCCGCGGGCTGACCAGCGTTCCCGAAGCTGTCGATGGCGAGGCAGCAGTCTAGCCGTTGCCGTTGAGAAAGAGAACCGATCCCAATCGGGATCTAGCTTGGCGGCCTCCGACTCGCCAGTGCAGGTGACCTCCTCGGCGACATCGATCTCGCCCCACATGTCCGCTGAAATTACGTCGAAGTCAGGCGGCTCGACGACGTATAGATGGCTTTTGGCGCGGGTAAGCGCGGTATACGCCCAGCGGAAGAAGGCGCGGTTCCGGACGCCCCCGGCGTCGGCGAAGTCCACCAGCACTTCGTCCCACTCGCCCCCCTGCGCCTTGTGGCATGTCATGGCATAGCCGAATTTTACCTGGACTGCGTTGAAGTACGGGTCCGCTCTGAGATTCTTGGCGAACTCTCTGGACCTGGGCTTCAGCTGGGGGTTCCTCTGGCGGAAGTGGACGAGGAGCGCCCGCTGTTCGAGGGGCGTCAATTCCCGCCCCGGAGAGTCGAGAAGGTTCTCCAGTATCTTGCACGGCAGTCTGACGACTGTCCCGTCGGCCTCCCTGTAGGCAACGGTTGCGTCCCGGAAGGAGAGTTCGACGCTCCCTCCGCCCTTGACCGGCACGGAGGCGCGCTCGGCGACCGGCGTCACGTCCAGCACCTTGACGAGATCGCCGTTGCGCAAGGAGACCAAGTGGGCGTTGCGGTTAACCAGCAGGATATCGCCGACCTGGACAGGGCGCGACGCATCGCCCCAGAGCCGCTCGCGGATGCCGCGATTGTACTCCAGCGCAGCGGCGTTGGACCGGACAACGACCACGCTCGAGCCGCGGGATCGCACGCTGCGCTCGAGGACGTCGAATGCAACCTCGGATTCGATCCGGACGATCTCCTCGCCATCCGCCTCCAACGAGAAGGTGTTGAAAATGTCGGCCGCGATTGCCTCCCGTATCGCGGTAGCTCGCTCTAGGATAGCGCTGCCCTCGCGTTGGCGCATCACCGTGCCGAGCTCGAAAGTGGATACGGTCAGCTCGAACTCGGCTTTGAGGCGCTGAGGTGACAGGGCTGGCGACTCTTCCTCTCCGACCGGAGGCAACTGAGCGAGATCGCCCACAAAGACCAGCTTGACGAGCCGATCATCGGAGCCCGCTCTGCGCCGCGATCGCGCGAAGGTCACAATGTCCTTGAGAAGACGTCCAGACCCGAAGCGGACTACGTCGCCGTGGACCTCCCGGTCGCCAACCATGGATGCCTCGTCGACAACAAGAACCGACATGGCCGGCTCGTCCTCCGTGAGGGGAAAGAACCACCGCAGGCCGGGGTCATTCGGGGCCTCCGCATCCTCGTTCACTTCAAGCCGGTCGAGCGCATAAATGATGCTGTGGATCGTCTTGGCTCCCACATCCATCCCGGTGGCCTGCGCAACCTTGTTCCCGAGGATCCTGGCTGCGCGTCCCGTCGGTGCCGCTAGCGCGCAGGAGAGCTTCATATCCGCTACGATCTCGACGAGCCTCCCGATCATCGTTGTCTTGCCGGTTCCGGCGCTTCCTGCGAGGATGAAAACGTCGGCGGCATCGTCTTCGAGGAACTGTCGGACTGCTTCGACGGCTTTGGATTGTTCCAGTGTGAGTTCGATTTGCATTTGTGCTGCCTACAAGATGAGACTAAGGCGCGCACGCCTGCTCCTCCGACACTGACGTGGGCAAGTGTATGATGCAATGAAGTTTTTCGACGTTTCCGAGGAGCTTTGGCTGAAGGACGAGGCGAGAATTCCCGCGTTCTGACTTCCGGAGGATATTCGCTCCCTGCAAGCAACACCGAGATGTGCGCGGCATTGACCTGCCAGAGCCCAAACGAAAGCCGCTCGAGGAGCTGGAAAAACGAGGCAGTCAGGCTCTCGATGACATTGTTTGGCGGCTCGAAGTGCGTGGCGAAGGACTTTTCCGTGACTGCGGTCCCCGAATCGGTATCCACTTGTTTTGCTGGCATCTTCCGGTAACCCTGGTGCCAAACTGAGGACTACTTTTGAAATCTCAGCTATGGGAGTTCAATCATGCTGGGTAAATTGAGGGCATAGCTATAGCGAGCATATATAGAAACGTCGAAGATGCGTTCAGGACTAGGCCGACAGACGCCAAGCTCGATTGCGAATTTGAAGAGTCTGCCGATCGCCATCGGCGACATGCGATCCTACTCGCTCTCGGTGCTGCGGCTTTGTCAGCTTGGGCATTTTATGCAGGCAAGGAGACGACCGGCTTCGCTGTCGGGGTAATCGGCGCACTCCTTTTGCTTTTCATTTGCGCGCTGAAAGGTCGCAAGGCGCAGGAAAGCCGGACCAAGTGCGAAGAGTACAGGGCGCGTCGTAGGCAACTCGAGAGCCTGTGCGACGAGGAAGATCCGAGCACGATCGACCGCGGAATCAGGGATCTTCGTGAGACAAAGCTTGCTCCGCATCTGAGGCAGCTCGTCGAGATCTGGATGCCGGCGATCGAGACGAGATTGGAAGAAGCGCGCCGGTTCAGAGAACTCGAGTGGAATCGCTTGGAGAAAATTCGCCGGCGCGAAGCGGTGACAGGAGCTGTGGCCAAGATGCGGGAGACGGCTAAAGCGAGGATTGCCCAGTCACGCAAGGCGCATCCTGTCCTCGCCGCGCGCGACGCAGCCATTCAGCGGCTTGCGCGGGTCAAGGCCCGAAGGGTCCAGCTCGAAGCCGATGTCGACGAGATGCTAGAAGGCAAGTCTTGGTGGACTCAGCTCAGCTATGACTATCCTGACTACAACAAGATGGACAAAGAAATTCGCGATCTGGAGCGGGACGTCAAACTTTTCCTGTCGCGTAATGCAAAGACCATTCGGGAGGCTGAAGAAAAACTAGACGCCGCGGCCGGGCGCATCGACAAGAGGCTACGGCGGATCGAGGAAACCGTCATTGGCGCCGTTCCGGATAGGAGGCAGGAAACCTTCGACGGGGACACCATTGCACGGGACGCGCTTATCCTGTCGGCGCTGTCGATTCCTGTCTCCGCCTGGCAGGACATCTCACAATCCGGCGAGGTCTATGACGCGCTGCGCTCAGTCAATGGCAATTTCGATGGCATGAGCGACAGCGAAATTTGGCTTCAAACGCTTGCCATGGAGCCCGAGAGCCTTGCGGGCCTCGCGTCTCTCACAAAGGGCGCGCTTTTCGAGGCACATGTCGCGGAGAGCACCGGCGGCACGCTCCACGAACACTTCAATACTCCGGATACCGACATCACGATTGATGGGATGGAGTTCCAAGTGAAGGCGACGGACAGCGCAGGATACATTGAAAGCGTGGATCCTGACATCCCGGTCATCGCGACCAGCGAAGTCGCCGTGGAGACCGGCGTCATCGACGGCGGCATGACAAATGCGGACCTAGACAGCGCCACGGATCTCGCCCTAGGCGGATCCGTTGTCGACTTCCCTGACACGGCGATGGACGCGGTGATCGGTGGCCTCAGCGGTCTAGGCATCTTTGCCACTCTCCGGGGCATCAATCACGCTATCGATCGCCATCGTGAAGGCGTCGACAAGGCCGAGGCGATTGAGGAAGGTATCGGCGTCGCTGTGACCGGCACCATGAAGGCGACCGTGGACTTAGCCGAGATGGGTTACAAGGTCGCTACGTCGCGTCCGAGCCGCTTCTTGGGACGTCAGGTTGTTAAGGTCGGACAGGGGATCGGCCGACGGATCGATGCGGCAGAAGAACGTGCGCGCCAGAAAGAAGAGGCCGAGAAGAAGCATACTTGACCGCCGGCCGAGGGTGACACCAACGTCCTAAAAAAACAATGGCTTAGGGTGGAGAAGGTTGGATTTGAGGCCCATCCCCTCCGCCATTTTCCTGTTGCGAACTTTGAGCGACGCGCCTTGAGCGCCAGATTTCTCCCAAGTTTCAAAGGCGTTTAGCCGAGCCACCTGAACCACTGAGACTGGCGAAGTCCCGAATTTCGGTCTCTGAACCGCTTTCGTCTCAAACCGAGCGAACCTCGTCTGACCCGGTTCGGCTTCGCTACGGTCAACGTTTTCAGCCAGTTCCGTCCATCGCAACGGGGCACATTCTGCGGCCGTTCTATCGGCTGGCGTCAGCACCCTGAGAACGCGATGTAGGCGTTCTTGATCGAAGTGAAGCGCAACGCGCTTGTCGGTGCTAGAGTGTCTTGATGCCGATAGTGTTCGGGTTTCGAGACCTCGAAGCGGTGAACCTGGTAGCCGATGGAGACCGCGCGGATGTGGCCCGCCTGGACATCACGCCAGATCGGTTCGACATCGGCGCGTTCGCTGATCCGGACCTGCGCAATGCCGCGACCGTTTTCTATGCGCGCCGAGCCTGGCACGACCGAGCCGATTACGGCATCCAGCGTGTCGACCTCGTGCACCTTCAGGAACGGCGCGCCGGCGTTCAGACGGTCGAGCCGCACATGCTCCGGATCGAGGCTCAGTTCCTCGTCATAGGGTTCGCCGAACAGGGTCGACCGACGAACCCGAGCCCCCGCCGACCAGATCACCTCCACGGTGCGGGCGTTTGTATCGGCTGAGTTCGGCGCAAGCTCCGCCATCCGACGCAGGGCCGGGATTTCGATCATCGTGTCCATATTGCTCAATCCTGTTGGTCGGCCTGCGCCGGGTCGGTTTCCACGTCGGCGGTTGGCTCTGCGTCCGGTTCGTTCGCCGGATCGCTCGTCTGCGCGCTGCCGGTCTTGGTGACGCGCCGTGGGTCGCTGTCTCCGTCACCGGATTATCTCGCGAACGGGACGACTCCATGAACCCATCAACCCATTGGAATTACGAGGATGTTTAACGCCGTCCCGTGACCATCGAGGGGCGCTCGAAGAGAGACACAGGCCATTCGGAGACCCATTCTGCGTCAAGCTTCCAGTCTCCGAAGGGCGGATGGTCCGGCCAACGCCCTTTGAAACAAAAAGAAAAAAGGCCCCAATCGGGGCCCTTGGACGGATTCAGTATCTGAATGTGGCGGAGGGGATGGGTCTGAAAGACAACCTTCTCCACCTCGCGCAGGCGCCGTCCGGTTGTGTCGGTGCGCGATACGCAGGTGTCTTTTCTAGCTTTGGATCATACTGTTAGCCAAGATGGTCGTCCTTGAGCCCATCAATCTGATGCATGCGCTCGTGCAGGATGGTGACGATCCCGACGTCGCCATCGCCGAGCCGCGCCAGCGCGATGAGATGATCGCCGCCGGGTCCCCGTTCGCCCGCGTGCCAATATTTCACGGTGGACTCGCTGGCGCCCGTGCACCGCATCGCGATCCTGATTGTGCGATTGATCGACCGAGTTCCTCCTGCCACGCCACTGCTACGGCTTTGTGTGCCATTCGCTCGGTTTTCAGCGACGAGAGGAAGCCCTCCATCGCCACCCCCGCCACACCGAGCTGCAAAACCGCAGGACCCACCTTCTGACCGAGGACGGCGAAGGGCCCAGACCGCGCCGGACAGCCTTGCTCTGCCGTGGCGGCGCGGCGTCCATTCCGATCACAGCATTGACAATCGGACGTCCGTCCTGTATTTTCCAGATCGGACGCCCATCCAATGTGCTTGCTTGCGGTGGCGCTCGAACTTTACCCCTCTCGGAGGTCCGACATGGATGAAAAACTAACGCGTCAAATTCAGATTCTGGCGGCATGGTGCGGCCCGGCGTTTGTCGTGCTTTATGGCTTGGCCTGGGTGGTCATGGCGCATAACTATCCGCCGCCCGATCCGTCGTTCACGGCGCAGGAACTCGTCGACAATTTCTACCTGAAATATCAGGATCGTATCCTGCTCGGGCAAAGCCTCTCAACCGCTTTCGGCATTCTCTATCTGGTCTGGGCCTGTCAGGTGAGCGTTCAGATGTGGCGCCGCGAGACGGTTCCGATCCTGTCTCTTATTCAGCTGTGCGGCGGCCTTCTGACCGGTTGGGTGCTGATGTTCGTCCCGGCAATGTGGGCCTGGTGCGCCGAAGTGGCCGGGGTCGTTGATCCCGAGACGATCAAGATGGTTCATTTCATTGCTTGGTATTTCTTTGACATGACCTACTGGATCACCACCATCGAGGTGGCCGCCATCTTCATCATGGTCGGGAGTGTCATGAACTCTGTGTATCTGGTTTGGCCCATGCGGGTTTCAGATACGGTCACGCGTTGAAGCGCTCATCGAACATGATAGCGAACTGATTGCGGGCGGCAAACCATTCCCGG
>NZ_JBPWNX010000031.1:0-10686 GCF_054954595.1 Actibacterium sp. D185-2 | reverse complement strand
GTTCAAAGAACCCCCATTCCTCGTCCGACATAAGGTCTCGTGCCAAGCTGGTCTCCATCGCAGATACCAGCTTGAATCACGCCTGAACCGCCGTGTGAATCCCTTTTGTCAACACGACCTAATATTGCGGTCGGCATATTTAGATCCAGAGTGCAATAGATTTGAAACGTCGCTTACGTTCAAAAGAGTGTTCTACGGTGACACCTCCGTCAACGAAAAAATTCGTAGTCAGTCCAACTTGACGTCCACCCAGTTCGCCACGATCAGCCCCGGGACGCTGTCCAGCGCCCGGTCCGCGTCCTGCGCCAGATCCAGCCGCTTCGGCAGCTTCACCTGCGGCACCAGCAGGAAGATTGGCGCGGTGACCTTGCCGCGCCCGGTCTTCGAGCGCGACACCACCGCCTGACCTTTCGTGTTCAGCCGGCCTTCCGCCACCAGCAGGCTCGGGCCCGTCCGTCGATAGACGAAGCGTAGGCGCAAACCGCGCCGCCGTTCCCATTCGCCGGGAGTGATCCGGCCGCCGCGCGTCGATTTCCCTGCAGCGGGCAACGGAATTGCCAGCCAGAACCCGTCCTTCGAGCGGATCAACGTGCCGGTGTCGTGCGCGCCGACGATGACCGGGGCCTTCGACCAGACCAGAGCCGCGGCATCGAGGCTCTCGCCCGCCTTCGGATGGCTCTGGCTGCGGACTGAATTGGCCAGCCGGGGGCCGAGCCCCGCGCCGGTGATCTGCAGCCTCCACGCGGTCTTCAGCCCGGTCCCGGCCTCGCGCATAGCGGCCGTCACGGCGCGTTCGCCCGCCGCGACCTCGGCCGCCATCATCGCGACGATGTCGGGATCGATGTCGAGCTTCAGTTTCACGCGGGCCTCAGATCGACGGTCCAGACAAGCCGTTCGCGGTCGCGGACGGGTTCGCCCTGAACGAGGAATGCCTCGCCTTCGATCTCGATGCGGTCGCCGGGACGCGGGTTCGACACCTCCGCGACGCGCAGGTCGATGCGCGTGGTTTCCGACCAGAGCCGGGCATCGCCGAAGTCGGAAATGGCGTCGGCCTGCCGGGAGACGACGCGCACCAGTACGGGCGTGCCGCCATCGGAGGTGTAGACCCCCTCTCGCCCGATGTTGGGATCCGCGAATAGCGCATCAACGACGGCGGCAAACGCCGTCATCAGAAGCTCGCGTTCAGGCGCACCCGGCCGATCAGGTCGCCCGCGCCGCCAGCAACAGCTTCGGTGGCCACGCCGATCAGCGTATTCGCCGTGGCAGTCTTGGTGGCTTCTTTGTTGGTGTTGTCCCAATAGACCTTGTCGCCTGCGGACCAGGCCTGGGACGCGATCTTCCTCAGGTCGAAGATGCCGACGAGCGCGGCTTCAACCGTCTCTGCATTTTCGGCATTCCCGGCGGCCACGCCGAAAATGGAGCCTACAAGCAGGCCGTCGCCGGAGGTCACGGCGTAGGGCGCGGTCAGGGTGATGGTATTGCCGGGTTGGACGTAGTTTTGCATGGCAGGATCCTTTGCGAAACGGAACGGGCGGCCCGATTGGACCGCCCGTCAGAGGTGAGATGTCAGGGGTGGCTCGATTTATGCGCCCGGGTTCTTGTAGAGGCCGCGCCAGTCGATGGCCTTGGCGCCGAAGTCGAGGCGGCACTTGATCTCGACGCCATCGACGTCGAAGCCGTTGCGGGTCTCGATATAGGCGCCCTGCTGGCCCTCGAGGTAGGCGTACTCGATGGTGTCGATCTGGTTCGGGCTGGCCGCCAGATACCAGGCGGTCTCGCTGGCTGCGTCGAGCCGTGGTTCGCTGATCGGCGCAAGCGTGCGGATCGACTGCGGCACGACGCTGGACGTCGCGGCGGGCATTCGACCTCTGACTTCCCCGAGATCCTCTCGGCCGTCACCAACAAGACCCTCCGGCAGGCCTACGAGGCCTATCCCCGCACCTTCATGCTGTTCTGCCGTCAGGTTCTGGCCACCGACTTCAAGGCGATGCACCGGGTCCAACTCGGCGAAGCGCCGCAGCTGCTGGAGGTCGGCGAGAGCGGCGAGTTCAAGCGCGGCACGCTCGGCGAGAGCAAGGAGAGCTACAAGGTCAAGACCTATGGCCGGGTGGTCGCGATCACCCGTCAGACGCTGATCAACGACGATCTCGACGCCTTCACCCGCATCCCGGCGATGTACGGCAACTCCATCGCCCAGCTGGAGTCGGACGTGGTCTGGGGCATCATCACCGCCAACCCGGCGATGGCCGATGGCAACGCCCTGTTCCACACCACCCACAAGAACCTCGCAGGAACGGGCGCAGCGCTGGCGGTCGATGCTGTCGGTGCAGCCCGCGCGGCGATGGCCAAGCAGACCGGCCTCGACAAGAAGACGGTGCTCAACGTGCGGCCCGCATTCCTGATCGTGCCGGCCTCGCTGGAACTGAAGGCCGAGCAACTGGTCGCGCAGAACCTCGTGCAGGGCCCGCGTCGCCACCTCGTCGCGCGACAGGCCCCGCGTGTTGACCCCGGCATTGCCGAGGCTTTCGCGGGCCAGTTCCAGCAGCGTCATGCCGCGATACTGTCGGGCGGCGTCCTCCAACTGGAACAGTGTCGGGCTGTAGCGGTGGAGCAGCGCGTTCGCCACGGCATCGCGGCGGGTGATGCGCTCGTCCCGGCCGCCGAGGGGGACGGAGACGTGCGGGAAGGTGCGGGTCTCGTCGGATTTCGCGGCGACCTGGTCGAGGATCAGGCGGCGGGACTCGTCCACGCTGACGCCGCGCTTGACCAGATCCTCGGCGAAGCCGCGCTCGAGGTTCAGGCGGCCCGCCAGATCGTAGATCGTGGAGACGCGGTCGCGCTCGGCCTCGCGGGCGCGGGTGGCGACCACTTCGGTGTCGGGCGCGGGCGTTGCCTGCGTCTTCGGCTGGCTGCGCGTCTCACTTGCGTGGACCTTCGGTTCGCTGGCGGCGACCTTCGGGTCGGGCGCAGCCGCTTTCGGCTCGGTCATGGGGGTGTCCTCGGTTTCGACCGGCTCGGTCGGCTGGGGGGTGGCGGGTGCGGCGTCGCTCGCGGGGGTCTGGGTCTTGTCCGTCATCGGGGATGCTCCTTGCGGTGTGGGGGCGTCCCGGCGGTGGAGGACGCAGTCGTGAAGGGGATGCTGGGCGCGGAAACCGGCGGCGGGGTCGGCGCCGACCGCGACGGCGGAGACCTCGAAGGGCGTCCAGTCCACCGCCCGCCAAAGCTCGCGCGCGGCCTCGGGTTTCGAGACCTCGAAGCGGTGGACCTGGTAGCCGATGGAGACCGCGCGGATGTGCCCGGCCTGAATGTCGCGCCAGATTGGCTCGACATCGGCACGTTCGCTGATCCGCACCAGGGCGATCCCGCGGCCGTTCTCGATCCGGGCAGAGCCCGGCACGACCGAGCCGATCACCGCGTCGAGCGTGTCGAGCTCGTGCACCTTCAAGAACGGCGCGCCCGCGTTCAGCCGGTCGAGCCGGACATGGGCGGGATCGAGGCTCAGCTCCTCGTCGTAGGGCTCCCCGAAGAATGTCGCGCGCCGGACGCGGGCCCCGGCCGACCAGACCACCTCGACGGTGCGGCTGTCGGCATCGGCGGTGTTCGGCGCAAGCTCCGCCGACCGGCGCATGGCCGGCAGTTCGATCATCGTGTCCATGAAGGTCAGTCCTGTTGGTCGGCCTGCGCTGGGTCATTGTCCGCGTCGGCGGCCGGGTCGTCGGCGGTGGCGTCGTCGGTCGCCGGATCGTTCGCCGGATCGCTGGTCTGCGCGCTGCCGGTCTTGGTGACGCGGCGCGGATCGCTGTCGAGGACCAGCCCCAGAGCATCGAGCTTGGCGTTGGTCGCGGCGATTTCGGCCAGCACGGCATCCGGATTGCGGCCCTGTTTCGCGATCACCTCGGCCAGCGTCATGGTGCCAGAGCGGATCGACAGCAGGTTGGCCATCGCGTCCTTCTGCGGATCGACCGCCTCGAACTTCGGAGGGGACCACTCGACGGGCACGTCCGGTGTCGGGATCTGGCCTGCCGCCCATGCAGCCTCGGTGAACCAGCGCCAGTTGGGCGCGCAGAACATCGGGATGAACAGCTGCCACTGCACTGCGTCGATCATCCGGCGGAACTCCACCAGTCCGGCGCGGATGGATGAGTAATTTACCTGAGACAGATCGCCGGTCAGCAGCTCGTAGGGCACCCGGAACCCGGCCGAGATCGTATGCAGGCTTGCCCGCTTGTATTCAGCATATCCGCCCGTCGCGGACGGTTGATTAAAGCGGATGTCCTTGCCGCCGCGGGCGTAAGCGATCAGCCCCGGTTCGAACTGCTCGACCCGGTTGCCGTCGGCATCCACCACGGAAGGCGCGATGCCCTGCTGGGCTTCATCGTCGCCAAAAACAATGGCAGTCACGCAGGCCTCGGTCTTCTTACGGACCAGTTCGGCCACCTCGTAGTCGTCGAGATCGCGCAAGGACCGGATCACCGGCGCGCCCCACGGCACACCGCGCGCCTGCGTCCGCTGTTTTTCATACACATGGGCGATCTCGGTCGCGGGGACCGGGCGGCTCTGCAACCCGTTCTGCAAAGCCCCATAAGCGTCGCCCGGGTGCTCGGTATGCAGCCAATAGGCACGGCGCTTGCCGACCGGGTCGAACTCGATCCCCTGGACGAGGCGTCCAGCACCGAGCGCGCCGGATTTCGTGGCGTCGAGGAAATCGGCCTCCAGCACCTGCAGTTGCAGCGGCACCGGCAGGCCGTCGCTCGCGCGCCGCAGGCGGCGGCGCACCAGCACCTCGCCAGCTTCGACCATCTCGCGGCAAATCAGCGTCTGCAGCCCGTAGAAGTCGAGCTGGCCGTCTGCATCGGCAGCGTCCGACCACCGTGCGAACAGCGCATCGACCTTTCGATCCAGCTTATCATTTCCGCTGGCGGCACGTGGCATGATGCCCGCGCCGACGATGTTGTTGACCAGCACCGCTACGGCTTTCGCCGCATGGGGATTGTTACGGACCAGATCGCGCATCCGGTCACGCAAGAGCCCCCCCGCCACGCCAACCTCGGTGTCGGCCGATGTGCCCGGCGCGCGCCAGCCTTCGGTGCGCCGCCCTTTTGCCGCGCCGTCATATCCCCGCGTCAGGCTTTCGAACGCCTGCCTTGCAAGAACGCGTCGGGCCGCAGCGCGCGGTGCCACCGTGGCAATCGCATGGTCAAACCAGTTCGCCAACATCAGCGGTCTCCACGCGAGAAGCCCGCGAGCCCGGCGATTGGCACCGGTTGCGTGGTGCCCGCGATGGCGCGCTCGATGGTCCGGATGCGGGCGAGCAGATCGGCCAGCCGCTGGTCGGCGCTGATGATGGGGAGGCTCACTGGTCAGCCCCCTGCGCGAGGATCTCGACCTTCAGCGTGCCCGGCCGGACGGTGCGCGCGGGCTCGAAGCCATGACGGATCGCTTCGGGCCAGGCGGCGTATTTACGCTCCGGCACCTTGAAGGAGAGATCGACATATTCGGCCGGATCGTCGCCTGCATCGCGGATCCGCGCGACCATGTCGGCCAGTCGGTCCTGATCCCAATCCACCCGCTTCGGCAGATCGGCGACCACGGTGAAATCACCGTCGTCAAAGCGGACTGTGCCGGTGTCCTTGCCTGCGGTCTGACGTTCCTCGGTGGCGCGAGTGGCGTAGCGGACAGCCAGTCCAGCATCGAAGCGGGTCTTGGCGGCCTTGTCGCGCTTCAGACGTTCATCGATCTCACGCTGCAGGATTGCCAGCAATTCGACCGGCAGCGCCGCGATTTCTGCTGCGCTGAGGGATGGCAGATCGTCGGGCGTGGGAGTGTTCTCGGGGAATGGCATGAATGGGTCTCCGTGATCGGTGAAACAAGATTGGAAAGCGGGCATCACGCGCTCGCCCTGCGTCTCGAACCGGTGGCGTCGCAGGGCTCGCCCTGTTCGGCGAGCAGCAGCTCGGACAGCGAGACAGCGGCGGCTTTGGGTTTGGGCCGGGCGACGGCGATGTAGGCGAACTGGTCGGGCCCCACGCGCTCCTGGACGAGATGCACGAGACCCTGCTCCGCGGCCCAGAAGGCCCGCGATCCAAGCCTGCTCAATTCGGCCCGCGCCGCATCCGACAGCCCTGAAAACACGGGGAAGATGTCGAGCACTAGAAAGCCGCGGTGGTATTCCAGACGGTCGCCGGGAACGGCCTGCGCCACCCAGGCGGCAAACTCGATTTCCGACAGCGGTCGGCTGGCGCGGACCGTGATAAAGGGTGTGGTTCCCATGAACATGATCTCCTCCTGTTCCCTCTACTCAGGCCGCTGCCGCATCGTCCCAAGCGGGACCGAGACCGCTTCGGTGTCTTGATTTGAAGCGTTGTGCTGGTCGTCCGGCTGACCCGTGTCGGCGTCGGCGTAGACCGCCACGAGAGGCGTCCCATCCTGGTGGGCAGGCCTTCGCGGTGGCTTTTGATTGGTAACGACACCACAAATCACGGCTGCCCGAAACATGAAGCGACCTAACCCGTTTCCGCCCGACCAAATGACGCCCATCGAGCGCCGCGCCGAGCTATGCGGCCTGCTGGCTCTCGGGTTGGTTCGATTGCGGATGCGTGATCGGCCGGAAGTATCTGACGAAATTGGAGAAAGTAACCTACACTATCCGGCCGACGAATGGCGTCATGCAACTCCAACTCAACGGAGAAATGCATGACCAAACAAGATCCCATTCCCGCCCGCCTGGCCGCACTCAAAACGACCTCGACGCCTGACCTGAAGGCTCAGTGGCGCGATCTGTTCGACAGCGAACCGCCGCCGTTCAACCGCCGCTACCTTGAGAGCCGACTGGCGTACCGCATCCAGGAACTGGCCTATGGCGGCTTGAAGCCGGAAACCGTGAAACGGCTGGAAACTCTCGGCGAGCAACTTGATGGCGGCGATCGCAAGAAGAGCCGCGTCCGCGCCGACCAATTGCCGATCGTGGGCACGCGGTTGATCCGCGAATGGCAGGGTGTCGAACACATTGTCACGGTCACCGCCGACGGTTTCGACTGGCAAGGGCGGCCCTACAAATCGCTGTCGGCCATTGCCCGCGCCATCACCGGCACACGTTGGAACGGCTGGGTGTTTTTCGGGCTGAAAAACCACCGGAGGCGCGCATGACCAAACCGATTGTCCGGAAACTGCGCTGCGCGATCTACACGCGCAAGTCGTCCGAGGAAGGGCTCGAGCAGGAGTTCAACAGCCTGCACGCGCAACGCGAGGCCTGCGAGGCCTACATCGCCAGCCAGCGCTCCGAGGGTTGGGTGCTCGTCCGCGATCAGTATGACGACGGTGGAATCTCCGGCGGCACGCTGGACCGCCCGGGCCTGCAACAGCTCATGGCAGATATTGAGGACGGGCTTGTCGATGTGGTGGTCGTTTACAAGATCGACCGCCTCAGCCGTTCGTTGGCAGATTTTGCCAAGCTGGTGGAGGTGTTCGACCGCAATGACGTGACCTTCGTGTCGGTGACGCAGTCGTTCAACACGACCACGTCAATGGGACGGCTGACACTGAACATCCTGCTTAGTTTTGCCCAGTTTGAGCGAGAGGTCACCGCCGAGCGCATCCGCGACAAGGTTGCGGCCAGCCGGAAGAAGGGCATGTGGATGGGCGGCGTATCGCCGCGCGGAGATAAGGTTCAAGGCGCGCACAGGCGGCATCGACTGGACCATGGGCAGAGCTAGAAGGATTGGGCGGGACTCGGCTCAGATGCCTGGACATCGAAGACAGTGACACAACCCGACTACAAGGAGCGACACGCCCAAAGCCAGCCCGATCTCATCAGAACTCTGAAACTGCTTGGAATTCCCGCCTTGTAGGAATCCGCAATTTTCCATAGAAATCTCAAAAGGGATGATTATGGGAAAGAGCTTCGCATGGCAGATGACATCATGACCATTGATGAAGTTGCTGACTATCTCAGGATCAACAAGAAAACCGCTTACCGCCTCGCGGCCGACAGCAAGCTGCCCGGCTTCAAGGTTGGCGGCACCTGGCGGTTTCGGCGCGTGGATATTGAGGACTGGATCGAGCGTGAAGCCAGTCCGAAGAAGGACAGAAAGAGATGACAGGCCAGGAACAACGCGCGGCGCTTCAACGGAAAATCTGGGACATCGCGAACGATGTGCGCGGCTCGGTCGATGGCTGGGACTTCAAGCAGTATGTCCTTGGCGCGCTCTTTTATCGCTTTATCAGCGAGAATTTCGCCGCTTATATCGAGGCGGATGACGAGAGCATCAACTACGCTGGCCTTCCCGACGATGTCGTCACCGATGACATCAAGGATGACGCGATCAAAACCAAGGGCTATTTCATCTATCCCAGCCAGCTCTTTGCCAATGTCGCCAAAGACGCCAACACGAATGACAGCCTGAACACCGATCTGGCGCAGATCTTCGCGGCGATCGAGTCCTCTGCCAACGGCTACCCCTCCGAGCAGGACATCAGAGGTCTCTTCGCGGACTTCGACACGACCAGCACGCGCCTTGGCAATACGGTGACGGAAAAGAATAGCCGCCTTGCCAAAGTGCTGAAGCGGGTTGCAGAACTCAATTTCGGGGACTTCCACAACAGCCAGATTGATCTGTTTGGCGATGCCTACGAGTTCCTGATTTCGAACTACGCCGCCAATGCGGGCAAGTCCGGCGGAGAGTTTTTCACCCCGCAACACGTTTCAAAGCTAATTGCTCGACTTGCCACCCATGGACAGGAAACAGTCAACAAAGTCTACGATCCCGCCTGCGGCTCTGGCACATTGCTGCTGGAAGCCAATAAGGCCGTTCCAGAGCACACCATCCAAGAAGGCTTCTTCGGGCAAGAGATCAATCACACCACCTACAACCTCGCCCGCATGAACATGTTCCTGCACAATATCAATTACGACAAGTTCAATATCCAGCGCGGCGATACGCTCACCCAGCCGCATTTCCAGGACGACAAACCCTTTGACGCCATCGTCTCCAACCCGCCCTATTCGGTGAAGTGGATCGGCTCGGACGATCCTACCCTGATTAACGATGACCGCTTTGCTCCGGCGGGAGTGCTGGCACCCAAATCAAAGGCCGATTTCGCCTTTGTGCTTCATGCGCTTAGCTATCTCTCGGCCAAGGGCCGTGCGGCGATCGTATGCTTCCCGGGGATCTTCTATCGCGACGGCGCGGAGAAGAAGATCCGGCAATATCTGGTCGATAACAACTATGTCGAGACGGTGATCGCGCTCGCCTCCAACCTTTTCTACGGAACGACCATCGCGGTGACGATCCTGGTCCTCGCCAAGAACAAGACCGATACGGCCATTCAATTCATCGATGCCAGCGGCGAAAAGTTTTTCAAGAAGGCCACCAACACCAATCTGATGACGGACGATCACATCGGGCGGGTGATGGAGATTTTTGACCGTAAGGAGGACGTCAACCATGTCGCGGCTTCGGTGTCCTATGAGACCATCGTGGAGCGGAGCTACAACCTTTCGGTCAGTTCCTACGTCGAGCCGCGCGACACGCGCGAGGTTGTGGACATCGATGAGCTGAATGCCGAGATCAGAACCACGGTTGAGAAGATTGATCGCCTGCGCACCGACATCGACGCCATCATCGCGGAGATCGCCACATGAGCGCGGCGGGCTTTCTGAAAAAGCTGCTTGATGGGGCTGAGGTGGTGTGGGTGCCGTTGGGGGATATTGCTCAGTATTCAACGACCCGCATCGGTTCCGATCAGCTCAATGAGTCAAACTATGTCGGAGTGGACAACCTTCTTCAAAACCGGGCTGGGAGGGTAGATTCAAACTACGTTCCTACGTCCGGCAATCTTACAGAATTTAAGGAGGGCGACGTCCTAATCGGTAACATTCGTCCCTACCTCAGGAAAATCTGGCACGCAGATCGGAGAGGTGGAACCAATGGGGACGTTCTGGTGGTCCATCCAACAGACTCTGTGTTGAACTCGCGCTATCTTTTTCAGGTTCTGACCGACGAAGATTTCTTCGAGTACAATATTCAGCACTCCAAGGGCGCAAAGATGCCTCGTGGAAGCAAACCGCACATTCTACAGTATATTGTCCCCATCCCGTGCCCGGATGATCCGGAGAAGTCGCTGGCGATACAGGGGGAGATTGTCCGGATACTCGACAGCTTCACCGAGCTTACCGCCGAGCTTACCGCCGAGCTTACCGCCGAGCTTACCGCCGAGCTTACCGCCCGCAAAAAACAGTACAACCACTACCGCGACCGGCTTCTCAGCTTTGAAGGGGGGGATGTAGAATGGAAACCCTTGGACGAGATTGGTGAGTTCATCCGTGGGAAGCGCTTTACGAAAGCCGATTATGTGGATGAAGGCATCGGCGCGATCCACTATGGCGAAATCTACACCCACTACGGCGTTTTCGCGCACAAAACGCTTTCACAGGTAAGAAGCGATATGGCAGCGTCGTTGCGGTATGCTGAGCCGAATGATGTTGTAATCGCGGGCGTCAGCGAAACGATCGAAGACGTCGGCAAAGCGGTTGCGTGGCTCGGAGAAGAAAAAGTCGCGATCCACGATGATGAGAGTGTCCGATCTTCTGTGTAACTTCGGTTTGGTCCATGCTTCCTGAGAGGAGCAAGGACGATGACGATTTCCAAAGAACTGCTGGACGAACTTCTGAAGGGCTGCGAGCGGCCT
>NZ_JBPWNX010000030.1:0-11028 GCF_054954595.1 Actibacterium sp. D185-2 | reverse complement strand
GCTGACCGCAAAATTGCGCGGCCGCTGAACATCAGACCAGCCAGAGACTGGGAAACGTGAAGATGTTCTCTGAAAGTTCCCCCTTAGCGTGGTTCTACGAAGAAACCTTCCGATGGGGCCATCCTCGAAGCAGCGGCCGCATTGTTCGCCAAACACGGCTACGCGGGTGTTTCGATCCGTGATCTCGCGCGGGAGATCCACACGACGCCGGCGGCGCTTTACCACCATTTCCCCGACAAGGACGCGATCTATGCCGCCGCGCTTCGCCACGTTTTTTCCGACCGTGCCAGGGCCTTGGAAACAGTCGTAAAGGGGGATGACGCGCCGGATGTCACGTTGGAGCGTCTGATCGTCTGGCTGACGCAGCAGTTCTCGGACAACCCGGTGGTGGCACGGTTGGTGCAGCGCGAACTTCTGGCCGGTGACCGCGACCGGCTGAGGCTTCTGACCGAGGACGTGATGGCAGCGCCGTTTCGCGAGATCGAACGCTTGATGCATCGTCTTGCGCCAACCCGGGACGCAAGTCTTTCGGCCGCTTCGATCATTGCCCTGGTGATGGGATACGTCCAGTTGGCGCCGGTGCTCGAGGTTCTCATCGGCGAGCGCAACACGCAACAACGCCTGAGAGATTTCGCGGCGCATGCGAAAGATATGGTTCTGCGCGGGCTGCTGGCGCAACCGCAACCCGGGGTGCACATCTGATGACACGCCCGATTTATGGTGCCAAAGTGACATGGGTTCTGGCCGGGGTCTGCCTGCTGGGCCTCGCCGGCTGCAAGGAAGACCCCGCCGCGAATGCGGCCCCCGCCCCGCGCTCGCTGGAGCTGTCGGTGGAGCAGGTGCTCGCCCGGCCGGTTGACCGGCTCTACAGCACCCCAGGCAGCGTCACTTCCGAGGAGCGGATCGAGGTCTCGTCGCGCGCGTCGGGCTACATCCAGCGGATCGGCGTCAACGAGGGCGACGTGATTTCCGCCGGTGACATCCTTGTCGAGATCGATCCGACCGACGTGGAAGGCGCGATCAGACGTGCCGAGGCGGCGCTGAGTTCGGCGCAGACCTCGCTGCAAAACGCCGAAGCCGATCACGCGCGTCTGGCCGGCCTGCAAAAAAGCGGAGCTGTCTCGACCGAAGCCTTGCGCCAGGCGACAGTGGCGCGCGATCTGGCCCGCGCCGGACTGGCAGAGGCGCAAGCGGTGCGCGGCACCGCTTTGGCGGGGCGAAAATATACGACCCTGCTCAGCCCGATCGACGGCATCGTCGTCGCGCGCCGCAAGCAGGTGGGCGACCTGGCCAGCCCGGGGATTCCGATCCTGACGATTGAATCGCGAAAGCGGTTGCTGTTCCGAACCTCGGTCTCGGAAAGTCAGGTCGCGAATGTGCACGTGGGTGCCGCCGCAAGGATCGAGATCGACGCGCTTGCCGGGATCGACATTCCCGGCCAGATTCTCCGCGTGATCCCTTCAGGCGACCCGGTGACGCGCCGGTATGATGTCGAACTCGCATTGCCGGCGGATCTGGACGCCTTTCCCGGCATGTTCGGGCGCGCGCATTTCGTCATCGGCTCCGACATGGTTGTCCAGGTGCCGAACCTGGCCCTGGCAAACCGTGGTGGCCTGACCGGCGTGTTTGTCGTCGGTGACGACAGCGTCGCGCGGTTTCGGTGGGTCCACCGCGGACGGGTGTTCGGTCCTTCCACTGAGGTCCGGGCCGGGCTGGAGGGCGGAGAGACCATTCTGGCGCGTGATGACGGGCGCGTGCGTGACGGCGACATGATCGTCGTCGTCGAGGGCTCCGGCCAATGAACGAACTTCCGCAAAACCTTGCCGGGCGGCTGGCGGAGATGTTCATCTCTTCGAAACTGACGGTGCTGACCATCATGTCGGTCGTCGTTTTCGGAGCCATCGCCGTGGTGCTCACCCCGCGCGAGGAAAATCCCCAGATCAACATCCCCTCCGCACAGATCACGGTGCAATTGCCGGGCGCGTCGAGCCTGGAAGTGGAAAGCCTGATCGTGACCCCGTTGGAGGCGATCGTCAGCGAAATCACCGGCGTCGATCACACCCAGGCCGTGGCGATGAACTCGGTCGGCGTGGTGGTGGTGCAATTCAAGGCCGGCGAGAACAAGGAAGCCAGCCTGATCAAGTTGTATGACCGGATTTTCAGCAATCTCGACCGGATACCCTCTGGCGCCGGCACACCGCTGATCCGGGCCATTGACGCAGACGATATCGCGGCGGTGACGGTCACGCTCTCCTCCACCGTCTATGACGACTACGCCCTGAAACGCATGGCAGACCGGATCGCGGAGCGGCTGCACAGCCTGCCGAGCGTGTCGGTGGTCTCGGTCGAGGGCGGGCGCGACCGGGAAATCCGCGTCGACCTCGACCCCGACCGGCTGGCGGCCTATGGCGTGCCGCTGTCGCGTGTGCGTGACACGCTGACCGGCAGCAATTTCGGGACCCCGGTCGGACATTCGGTGCGGGCTGGCACGGTGAACATGGTCACCGTCAAAGGGTTCTTCCAGGACGCGGACGATGTGCGCACCCTGATCGTCGGCCAGAACGAGGGTCGGCCGATCTACCTGGGCGACGTTGCCGACGTCGTTGACGGCCCGCCGATCGAGCCCGCGCAGCTGAGCCGGTTCAGCTTTGGCGCTGCCGATCCGAGGTTTTCGGAACTCGGCGGTCAAGACCTGGCGGCTGTCACGCTCGCGGTGTCCAAGAAGGCCGGGGCCAACTCGGTGTTCATGGCCGAGGATGTGATCGCGCGCATCGAGCGGATGCAGGCCGAATTCCTGCCGCGCGACGTGCAGCTTGTCGTCACCCGCAATGACGGCGAGACCGCCAATGCCGCCGTCAACCTGCTGATCGAACATCTCGGCATCGCCATTGCCACGGTCTTGCTTATTCTGATCCTGTTTCTGGGCTGGCGCGAGGCGCTGATCGTTGCGATCTCGGTGCCACTGGTGCTTTTGGTGACTGTCGGGGTCGATTTCGTGGCCGGGATCACCATCAACCGGGTCAGTCTCTTTGCCCTGATCCTGTCACTTGGCCTTTTGGTCGACGACGCCATCGTCGTGATCGAGAACATCCATCGCCACTACGCCCATGGCCGCAAAGGCCACGACAGCAAGCGGGACATCACCATTCGTGCCAGCGCCGAGGTTGGCGGCCCCGCCAACCTGGCGACAGCGACGGTCGTTGTGGTCTTTGCCTCGCTGGTGCTGGTCAGCGGCATGCCGGGGCAGTATTTCTTTCCCGTCGCGATCAACGTGCCGATCGCGATGGTGGCATCGCTGTTCTTTGCCTATACGGTGACCCCCTGGGCCGCGTATCGCTGGCTCGATCTGGGCGCGCACGGGGAGGCGGGGGCGGTGGAGCAACGTCCGCGCTGGCTGGCGCGCGCCTATCGCTGGTTTTTGTTGCTTGCGATGCAGCGGCGTTCCGCGCGGCTGGCTCTTTACGCGGTCACGTTGGCCATGCTGTTACTGACGGTTCTGCAACCGGCATGGCAATTCATCCGTCCCGAAGGCGTCGTCGGACCGAAGCCGTCGTTTGGCGTCGCCATGGCCTTCCTGCCCAAGGACGACGCCAATTCATTCAATGTGGCGTTGACGATGCCGGAATCGACCCCGGTCGAGACCACCGACAGGCTGGTGCGCGAGGTCAATGCGGTGCTGGTCCACCATCCGCTGGTGACCAACACGCTAAGCTGGATCGGGCGCTCCGGGGTCGCGGACCAGATGGCGTTGATGCGGGGAACGGCTGACCTGACCGGCCAGAACATCGCGGAAATCCGCGTCAACCTGATCGACAAGCATCTGCGCACCACCTCCTCCATCGAACTGGTGCGCGACCTGCGCCCGCAGCTCGTCGCAATCGGTGCCGCCTATCCCGGCGCCAGGGTGCAACTGGTTGAAGTGCCGCCCGGACCGGCGATGCGCGCCACCGTTCTGGCCGAGATCTACGGCGATGACCTTGCGATCTTGCGCAGCCTGTCGGACCGCGCCGAGGCCATCTTCAACGACACCTACGACATGGTGGATGTCAGCACCTCGCAGCCGGAAGATGTGAACGAGTACAGGATCATCGTCGATCAGGAAAAGGCCCTGCTGTCCGGCGTCAGCACAGCGCAGATCGGGCAGGTCTTGCGGGTTCTGTTCGAGGGCGAGGTCGTCGACCGTCTCCACCTCGACGACGAGAAGAACGTGGTGCCGATCCGGGTGCGCGTGCCAAACAGCCAACAGCTCGATCCGACACGGCTGGAAACGGTGTTCGTCGAGAACGCTGCCGGCCAACACCTTGCCCTGTCCGAGCTTGTGAAGGTCGTGCCAGGCACCCGCGACCGGCCGATCCTGCATAAGGACAACGAGCGTGTGACCTTCGTCGGCGGCGAGTTGGCGCAGACTTCGCAACTCTATGCCATCGCCGCCCTCGACCAGCGGTTTTCCGGTCTGGATGTCGGCAACGGACTGTCACTGGAAACCGGCAACCTGACCCTGGCAACGACGCCACC
Organism: Actibacterium sp. D185-2; assembly: GCF_054954595.1. Classification (NCBI taxonomy): domain Bacteria; kingdom Pseudomonadati; phylum Pseudomonadota; class Alphaproteobacteria; order Rhodobacterales; family Roseobacteraceae; genus Actibacterium; species Actibacterium sp. D185-2. The sequence goes on along the minus strand of NZ_JBPWNX010000030.1, from coordinate 6,513 downwards.
CGACACGATCGGAAAATATCAGCTTCTGTGGAACGGGGAAATCCGGCTGATGCTCGACACCTACCGCGACATGAGCATGGTTCTGGGGCTCGCGCTTTTGCTCGTGTTCTTTCTGCTGGTCGGATACTACAAGTCGTTCAAGACACCGATGGTCGCGATGGCGTCGATCCCGCTCGGGTTGATCGGCGTCTTCCCGGGGCACTGGCTCATGGGGGCGGATTTCTCGGCGACATCGATGGTGGGCATCATCGCGCTGGCTGGCGTCGCCATTCGCAGTTCGCTGCTGATCATCGATTTCATCCGCGAGAACCGGGCTCAGGGCATGGATCTGCAGGAGGCCGCTTATCAGGCCGGGGTGATCCGTGCACGACCGATCCTGCTGACCACGCTTGCCGTGGTGCTGGGGTCTTCGATCATGCTGACCGATCCGGCCTTCGGTGGCCTGGCAATCAGCCTGATCTTTGGCACCATTGCCTCATCGGCGCTCTCGATCATCATCGTGCCTCTGCTCTACTACGGTGTGGAAAAGCGCAGCACAGACCGGGTCGAGCCCTGAGGCAAGGCGGGTGGCCCAGACAGTGGCGCAGACAAGGCACAACCCGGCGCGAACGGAGAGCCGAAGGAGGGCAAAATGCCTGCGAAAATTGGTCTGGCATTGGGAAGTGGCGGCGCGCGAGGCTGGGCGCATATCGGCGTTCTGCGCGCCCTGGACGAGATCGGCATCCGCCCCGACGTGGTCTGCGGCACCTCGATGGGCGCTGTGGTCGGGGCGGCCTATGTGTCGGGTGCGCTCGACGCGCTGGAACATTATGCAACCTCGCTGACCCAGATCCGGGTGCGGCGGATGCTGGATGTCAACCTCGCCTCGGGCGGGCTGATCGAGGGCAAACACATCGTCCGGCTGCTGTGCGATCTGGGTTTCAAGCCGACCTTTTCCGAGGTTGATCTGCCCTTTGTTGCGGTGGCCACCGACATGGCACAAGGGCGCGAAATCTGGTTGCGTTCTGGCAACCTGGTGGACGCGGTCCGCGCCTCGATCGGTATTCCGGGTATCTTCTCGCCGGTCTGGGCCGAGGGGCGCTGGCTGCTTGACGGCGGCATGAGCAACCCGGTCCCGGTCTCGGCCTGCCGCGCCCTCGGGGCGGAGGTGATCATCGCGGTCAACCCGAACTCGCGGCTCTACCTGCCGCAGCGTGGCACCGAAGTTGAAGAGACGGCGCGGTCTTACGGGATGGAGGCCGTTCTGGGCACTGCTCCGGCCCAACTGCGGCCGCTGTTGCGCAAATACCTTGGCGGCAACGGAAAACCGGCCCGCCCGACCCCGAGCTATCTGTCGGTGTTGTCGACCTCCATTAACCTCATGACCGATCAGATCCTGCGCAGCCGCCTCGCCGGCGACCCGCCGAACGTGATGGTCGATCTCGACCTGCAAGACATGACCGCTCTCGACTTCACCAAGGCGGAAAGGGCGATCACGCATGGCCGCGACGCGATGATGGCCAAGGCCGGCATTCTGAAACAGATGCTTTGACCCGGCGATGACCCGCTGGTCCGCGCGCTCAGTCCTTGCGGCCGCGCAGGATCGACCACACGAGCCACAGACCGCCCGCCACCGCGCCAAAAAACCCCGCCATGGCAAAGAACCCCAGCCCGACCGGCAATTCGCCCCCGACTACGGTCATCACGATCGACGATCCCATGATCAACGCTGCGATCAGGATACCCAGTGTCACGCGCGTGAGGGTTCTGTCGAAGCGGTCCATCAGATGGTCCAGTTTGCGGACCTCGATGCCGAAGGACAGCTTGCCTTGCTGCGCGTCGATCAGCAGGCGGCGCAGGTCTTCGGGCAGCCGGCCCATCAGCCCGGCCCCGGCCAGCAGGTGACCGCGCGCGGAGTGGGCAAGCTGTGCCGGGGAAAAGCGTTCGAGCATCAGGCGGCGCAAGAAGGGTTGCGCGGCGGCGACCATGTCGAACTCGGGGTCAAGCTCGCGTCCCATGCCGTCAAGCGTGGTGAACGCCTTGAGCAGCATCGTCAGGTCCGGCGGCAGCACCAGATCGTGCGCGCGCACCAGCGCGACCAGGTCGAGCACCAGCGCCGAAAGGTTCAGGGACTTGAGCGGCATCCCGTGAACCCGGTCGATGAACCCGTCAATGCTGTTTTCGAGGCCGGGGTTCGCGCCGGCATCGGCCCAGTCCAGCAGGATGCTCGTCACAGCCTCCGGGCGCCGGTCGACGATGCCGGTCAACAGGTCAACCAGTTCGTCGCGCCGCCGCCGCGACAAGTGCCCGACCATGCCGAAGTCGATGAACACGATCTCGTCGCCAGGCAGGTAGAACACGTTGCCCGGGTGTGGGTCGGCGTGGAAGAACCGGTCTTTCAGCATCATCTGCAACATCGCGTCGGCGCCGCGCGCCGCAATCCGGCGCAGATCAAGCCCGGCGCGGCGCGCCGCCTCCAGATCGGTGCCCGGCGTGCCCGCGGCGACATCCTGGACACTCATGATCTCGCTGGTCCATTGCCAATGGACGCGCGGCACATGGATATGTACGCAATCGCGAAAATTCTCCGCGATGCGCTCGGCGTTGCGGCATTCATTGGCCAGATCAAGCTCGGTCCGGATCGAGCGCGCGAACTCCACCACAACGTCATCTGGCCGAAACCGCCGGATTTCGGCGCTTTCGGCCATGGCTATATCGACCAGCCAATCCAGAAGCCGCAGATCGGCCTCGATCTTGGCGCGGATGCCAGGGCGGCGGATCTTGAGAACCACCTCGCCGCCGCTCTCAAGCCGTGCGCGGTGAACCTGCGCGATCGACCCGGCGCCCAAGGGAATGGGATCGATCTCGACGAAATCGTCGATCAACGGATGGCCGCGCTCGGCGTCGACTTCCTCCAGCAGCGCCGCAAAGGGCACAGGGGGCACGCGGTCTCGCAGTTTCTCCAGTTCGGCGATGTAGGCGGACGGCAGCAGATCCGCCCGGGTTGACAGGATCTGCCCGAGCTTGACGAAGGTCGGCCCCATTTCCTCCAATGCCATGCGCAGGCGCTGCGGCGGCGCGAGATCGACCGACGCGACGGCGTCCGAGGGTTTCAAGACCCGCCCGGCCTTGCGTGCAGCCCCGGTCAACCCAAGACGCCCGATCAGGTCGCCAAGTCCGTGCCGGATCAGGATTGTGGCCAGTTGCGCAAGCCGCCCCAGGTCACGCTGCATGCCAATCGGGTCGCGCAAGATCAGCCGTCTTTCGGGTCGTTTGGCGACCCGGGCGGCGACGTGACCTGGTGCGGCGCAAGACCCTCGGCCAGACCCGACAGAATACCGCTGCCGATCGCCGCGATGGTGGAAAGCCCGCCGCGTGTGGCCCGGCCAACGTCTTTGAGATCGGGCAGATGCGGCTTGGACGCGGCCCCAAGGCCGGAATGTGTCACCTGTCGCACGGCACGCGCCGTGTCGGTCCCCACGTGCTCGAAGTGGCGCGCAAGGTCTTCGACGATCCCGCGCGTCGCGCTGGTGCTTGTCTTGGCAAACGAGACCACGAGGTCCTGGAACAGGGTCTCCAGCGCGTGCAGGTCGTCAAGCGCCTGGCGAAGATCATTCTCGGTGAAGGCATCCGCTCGACCGGCCGCCTCTTCGATTGCAAGGTGCGAGGCCTGCGCGGCGCTCGCGAGCGCTTCGTCGAGCCCTTCGGCGGCCTCGCGCAGGCCTTGGGCCGTCTCGGCGCTGCCCTCCGGTGCGCCCGCGGCGGCTCCTTCCAGCACGGCGGCCGCAACAGCGCGGATATGGTCCTGCGTCAACGGCTCGCGGCTGAGCGCGCGGATCACGAGATCGCGCACCGCGTCGTGGATGTTCTCGCTCTCCGCCACGGCCCGGCGCGCCGTCTCGCGAATATCGGTGCCACCAGTTTGCGACATGGCCTGCTCGCCGTTCGTCATGGCAACCTCCTGCCTGGGTAATGATCGCAGTCGCCGCGACAACCGCCAACAGCGATCAGGAACTCCGAACCTCAATCAGATTCAGATTACGGAAAAGGCACCAAGGCGCCGTGACACAGATCAATGTCCAGCGCTGGCAAGGCCCGGCAAAGCAATTTTCGCTGGTGGAAGGCTTTTATCGGCATCTCGCCCGATTGTCTGGTATTGTCCGACATTCCCCAGGGTCAGGACTCGTTCTCCTTTCATAGCCAGAACAAGACGGTTGCGGCGAGGGCGATGGCTGAGAGGAAGACTTTTGGGCACCTGTCGTAGCGGGTGGCAACTCTGCGCCAATCCTTCAGCCGCCCGAACATGATCTCGATCCTGTTACGGTGCTCTGTTGATGGCGTGGATGCCCCCTCCTGACGGCATCGCAATGTGCCAAAGTGATGAGTGTTGAAGCCATCACAGAAGGAGAGGACATCCACGCCATCAACAGAGCCGTAACGGACAGCCAATCATCGCCGGACGAGGAGTGTGAGAAGTCGATGACCTGAATGGGCAAATGATCGAACGATCCGGAAAGGGAAAGCCAGCGAGCAATCTGGAGGCGCGATGTCCCGCGCGAGGGCGTGGTGCGTGCGGAGGTCCGTGACCGTCTGGCGGTGCTGCGGGCAAGACCGGCGGCTCTCGGTCTGCGATCCCTGTCCGTCTAGGGGTCTGGTGTTGGCGCGGCGGGCCGCTTGCGGGACACGATCAGGAACCCCGCCAGCCCCGCCATTGCCAGTGCGCCGCTGGTCCAGAAGGTGGCCGCCGGTCCGAACAGTTGCCAAAGCGCGCCCGCCAGAAGGCTGGCCAGCAACAGGGCGATGCCCGTCACCAGGTTGAACACGCCAAAGGCGGTGGCCTTCAGGTCCACCGGCGCGTGCTCGGCCACCAGCGCCGACAACAGCCCCTGCGTCAGCCCCAGATGCAGCCCCCAGAGCGCCGCGCCCGCAAAGACCGCCGACAAAGACCCGGCGAGCGCCAGGACCGCGTCGGCGGCGATCAGCACCAAGAACCCCGACGCCAACAGCCCGGTGCGCCCGATCCGGTCCGACAGGATGCCGACCGGATAGGCCGACGCCGCGTAGACCAGGCTCACGACCACCAGGATCAGCGGCGCCAATGCCAGCGCCAGACCCAGGTTTTCGGCGCGCAGAATCACGAAGGCCTCGGTGAACCGCGCCAATGTCATCACTCCGCCAAGCGCCACCACACCCCAGAAATGCCGTCCCAGGGCGCCCGGATTGCGCAGGCTGATCGGTGTGGGCCGTGGCGTGGCGACCGGCGCGCGCGCGGGTTCGCGCACCACCAGAACCAGAAGCAGAACCGCCAGCACACCCGGGATCGCCGCCAGCCAGAACACAGTGCGGAACTGGTCCGAGAATACCGCCATCAGCGCGATTGCCAGCAGCGGGCCGACAAAGGCCCCGACGCTGTCCAGCGATTGTCGCAGGCCAAAGGCCGCGCCCCGTTTACCGGGCGGTGCCAGTTCCCCCACCAGCGCATCGCGCGGCGCCCCGCGAATGCCCTTGCCCACCCGGTCGGCAAATCGCGCGCCCAGGACGATCCCCGCCGAGGGCGCCAGCGCGAACAGCGGTTTAGAGAGGGTGGACAGCCCATAGCCCAGAACCGCCAGCGCTTTGCGCCTGCCCCAGCGGTCGCTGATCAGGCCCGAGGCCAGCTTGGTGATGTTCGCCGTTGCTTCGCCGATACCCTCGATCAGGCCCACGGTCACGGTGCTGGCCCCCATCACAGTGACCAGAAACACCGGCAACAGCCCGTGGATCATCTCGGACGAGATATCCATCAGCATGCTGACAAAGCCGAGCGCCCAGATACTTCGCGGCAAGCCGCGAAAATTGCCCTTGTCTCGCGGCGTCGCCATCATGCTCTTTTCCTCCGACATTCCCCAAGTGGCCTGCCGTCTGACATCAAGATCGCCTGATTTTGCCCGCTGGACAAACGTTTTTCGCGCCGAGCGGCGTCTGCGGTCGCGCAAACGCCTGGAGCTGGGCGGATCGGGCCGTGGAGCCGCATCATCCCGCGCGGTGGCCTCGTTTTTCAGCGCGGCGGACGGACCTGTCCTGCCGTTTTCGTTCGGTTTGGGTCCGGATCGCGGCCATGCGCATGACCGTGGCGCTCGCAATCGGCGGATGGCAGCGAGGATGGCGCGCACCATCGCGCCGGTGACGGCCACCTCGGCCAGCTGGAAAGTGATGGCGCGGGCGTGACGCACGACGCGGGCTCCGATCTTCCTTCTCGGCGATGCAAGCATACGCGAGAAGGTGCTGCTCGGCGGTGCCGCGCCGGTTGTAGAACCGGACCTCCCAGTCCGGCTCCATGGGCAGGTTGGTGACGAGGAAGCCGGCACGCGGGAACAGCTCGCCCGGAGGCCATTCGATCTTGGCGATGAGGCCCCATCGGAAGGTTTCTTCGGAGAACCACGCTAAGGGGGAACTTTCAGAGAACATCTTCACGTTTCCCAGTCTCTGGCTGGTCTGATGTTCAGCGGCCGCGCAATTTTGCGGTCAGCGGTCCCAGAATGCCAATCGAAGTCG